>NTJT01000018.1 GCA_002457605.1 Marine Group II euryarchaeote MED-G34
CGCCTATCGAAGGAGGGAGGCCGGAGACATCGACTGCAGTCCCACAGAGTGCGCAGTTGTGGACTCGCATAGTTCCTGCACTCCTCTACGGTTCTTCAACAACACTGATTTCCAGTCAGGCTTCCCTGAAGCGCTTCCAGACTCCCATTATCCTCTCGTGAACAAACATCTCTCCGGATCCAGCGAACAGGAGAATTGCTACTAACGCCAGCAACACTTCGGCCACCGGGTTCAGGGATATCTCAGGAGTAATGGTGACCAACTGCTTGCCACCGACTCCCGATGTGTCGGTACTAGCTGTCGTGAATCTGTAGTCGCCAGGCTTGAGGTCGAACACGAGCGAACCACTCGACTCACTTCCTCCTCCGGCGATAAAGTCGAAATCATCAGCAGTGCAGGTCGTGAGTCCATTGGAGTCTGGCTCGCAACCGCTCGGCGGGGGGCTGGCGATAACACCTATCCAACTGCTGTCGGACTGATCCCACTCGATAGTAAGCTCGATGTCGAGCAGCATGAAAGCGGTCGGCGAACTGAGGTCCTCACTGGTCATCCCCACTGGGCATCCGGCGGTATCGTCGGTGCACGGAACTAGTGGGATGTTGGTACGGCTAGCATCGAGTGCCGGCCCATACAGGCTTACTATTAGCAAGAGAGTACAGATGAACCCCATCACTGCTGGTAGCACCGAAAGGATGCGAATCATCATCGGTATGTCACCTTCCTACAATCTCGGTTCAACCTGATGCCCCCATGACCTGTAGCATCACCAGTAGTATTGCTATGCCTGGGAACAAGTAGAGCATCACGGTCAGCCTCTTTCTCGATGACTCCCTTTTCCGCTGCTTCTCAGCGCATTCCGTATCGGAACAGATGGAAGGGTCTGCGTTGAGAGGAATTGGAGTCCAGCACACTGAGCAGTGCCGATGGTCATCAGTTGCGAACTCCCGTCGCTCTCGCGCACGCCGCTCACTGTCCCGCTGACGTTTCGCGGCCTCGCGGGCTTCACCAGCGGTTCTCTGAGCCGCTTTCTGAATCTTCTCTTTACGGCTCATCTGACCACTGTTCCTCCGAAGTCCCCGCCTTCGATTGCAGTGCGAATTGTTTCAGGATTTCTCCCATCTAGTATACACAGTGGCATCTCTGCGTTGGCAGCTGCGTTCGCCCCCATTGGGTCGACGACCTGGGACGAACCGGCATGAGAGTGCTCGGCCGGGCCGACTATGGCCTGCAGTTGGGAATGAGAGAGTCGGTCGTGAGCTACGGCATTGGGGTCAATACTAGGGTCCGATTCGTGGACCTTGGCCACGTTCGTCGCGATGACACAGCGCTCGGCACCTACAGCTACGGCCAGTCTAATGGCAACCGCATCGGTTGTGTGGCCTGGGCGCGTCCCGCCCATGATGACGACCTGCCTCTCCTCGAGTAGCGAGGCTGCCTCGTTAACGCTGAGGGGGATGGTGCCAGAGACCGGGATACCAGATTCGGCAAGACTCTCTCTGACTATGGCGGCGTTCAGGCGGGTCGCTGCGATACCGATTCTGTCGAGCCTATTTTCAGACTTGATGATCGGCCTTGCGAGGGTTATTCCCTCACGCGCGGCGGCTCCGCCGCCGACGACCAAACCTATCCTATCGTCCATTGCGACACGGTCCCTGATGATGTCGATTAGACCTTCTAGCCACATGTGCCGCTCTTCGACCTCGGGCCTGAGCAGGCTACCTCCGAGAGCCACAATCACCGTCGCCATCGAAGCATGGGTACACCTGTTCCCTTTCAATGCCTGCGGCGTGGGCGCGGTGAAGGGTTGAAATGCCGCCCCTCAGGCCTCTGACAGAGGTACAGCATGTCTGATGAGTTAGAGCAGCAGCAGCGCAGGCTACGTCTGAAGAAGGCGCTCGAAGAGCTCGTAGCCATGCGTGGCATGGGCACTGAGCTAGTCACAGTCATTGTGCCGCCGGACAAGATGATTCACGATGTCCGCCAGCATCTCTCTCAGGAAGTGGGTCAGGCAGCTAACATCAAGTCAAAGTCAACGAGGAAGCATGTGGCCGACGCAATCGAGTCGGCGATAGCCACAATCAATCGCTACAAGACCCCTGGTGAGAGGGGAATTGCCATCTTCGTGGGGCACGTCATCGTGGGCAACAACAAGTCGCGCCTGATTTCCACAGTGGTCGACGACCCTCCTCAACCGTTCCCTTCGTTTCGCTACCGCTGTGACTCGAGATTCGAGTTGAGTCAACTCGAGGAGATGCTAATCGACAGGGCCGCTTACGGTTTGTTCGTCATCGATCGCTCAGAATCTGCATATGGAATGGCCACCGGCAAACGCATGCACTGCCAAGAGCATATCACCTCACAGGTCCCTTCGAAACACGGGCGAGGAGGCCAGTCTGCTCAGCGCTTTGAGAGGCTGATAGAGGAGGCGGCCCACAATTTCTTCAAGAAGTCTGCAGAGCGGGCGTGTTCCTACTGGCTGCCCCAGATTGAGAACATCGAAGGCATCATCGTAGGGGGGCCGGGCGCTACCAAAGACTTCGTAGTGAAGAACGAATATTTCCACCACGAGATAAACAAACTAATTCGCGAGCCTCTATTTGACGTCGGCTACTCCAATGAGAGCGGTCTACGCGAACTGATACAGCGAGCAGGCGGTCTGATGGACCAGATTGAATTGGATGCCGAACGTAATCTCGTCGATCAGTTCTTGCGCGAGGTTATGCAACCCCATCCCAAGGCAACCTACGGCGAGAAGATGGTCAGATCAGCGCTCGATCAAGGTGCCGTACACACCCTCCTCCTCTCAGAGTCCTTACGAACGCGTAGGGTGGGCTGGGTCTGCAAGCCCTGCAAGCACGAATGGGTTACTACTCAGAAGAGCCGCTCAGATATCCCGAACTGCCCTTCTTGCGACTCGGAGGACATCAGGGAAGATCCTGACAGGACGATGGATCTGATGGATGAGCTGAGCATGTTGGCCGGCCACACCTCAGCCAAGGTCAACCTAATCTCGATGGATACCGAGGAGGGATCTACCATGTACGACGCTTTCGGCGGCATTGCCGCCTTACTGAGGTACGCTTGGAGCTGAAGCGATGAGGATATTGGCAGAGACAGTGGCTCCGGCGATGAGACAGACCCTGTCAGGAATGGGAGTTACAGAGGCTGATTCATCCGGTCTGCTCGGACCTGCTACGGTCGAGGAACACGGCGATCTAGCACTACCTTGTCACAGTCTCGCAGCGGTGCTGCGGCGCTCTCCAGTGGATATCTCTGAGGAAATCTCCTCAGCGCTCGCGCCAATCCTTGCCGGCACTGCTGAGGTATCCGCAGTCAGCGGATTTGTCAATCTGAGGGCCAAACCGGAGTGGCTTGTAGCCCGGCTCTCTGAGCTACTTGACGATGACCGACTTGGGATAACCGTGGAGGAGACGCGGGTGGCAGCGGTAGACTACTCAGCGCCGAACGTGGCCAAGGAGATGCACGTCGGCCACCTGAGATCAACAGTAATCGGCGACGCGATTGTGCGGATGCTAGTCCATAAGGGTCACACGGTGTATAGGGAGAATCACGTCGGCGACTGGGGCACTCCCTTTGGTATGCTAATCGAGCACTTGCTAGATCTCGGTGAGGGCAACGCGGCGGAGGAACTTGGCGTTGGCGACCTCGACGGCTTCTACAAGCAGGCCAGAGCGAAGTTCAATGTCGATCAGTCATTCGTAGATCGTTCGAGGAACCGAGTGGTGCTGCTGCAGGGCGGCGATGAGGAGACGCTGAGGCTTTGGAGGATTCTCGTCGATGAGTCGATGCGCTACTTCAATGAGGTCTATCAGATGCTAGGAGTACTTCTGACCAATGACGATATCATGGGTGAGTCGAGCTACCATCACCTGCTCCCCGTGGTGGTGGAGCGGCTGAGCAAACAGGGTTTGCTACAGGAGAGCGATGGCGCCCAAGTTGTCTACCCGGGCGGTTGGGTCAACAGGGAGGGCGAGCCCATGCCAGTAATAATCGCGAAGGCGGACGGCGGTTACAACTACGCCACTACCGACCTCGCATGCATCATTGACCGCGTCGAAAGGCTCGGTTGCAACGACCTTCTCTATGTAGTGGGGACTCCACAGGCTCAACACTTCGATATGGTATTCGAAGTGGCACAGCAAGCCGGTTTCATGGATAATTCACATAGTGCCGTACATGTTAACTTCGGCTCAGTTATGGATTCGGATGGTAAGATTTTGAAGAGTCGCGAGGGAGAGGTCATCAAGCTGGTTGATCTTCTCCGAGAGGCAGTTACACGAGCCGAGCAGGCAATTGCCGAGAAGAACCCCGAACTGAAAGGGGCTCAGAGAGAAGAAATAGCCAAAGCGATTGGAATTGGTGCTGTGAAATACGCCGACCTTTCTACAGAGAGGACGAAGGACTACGTTTTCGACTGGGATAGGATGCTAGCCTTCGAAGGCAACACCTCGCCTTACCTCCAGTACGCCCACGCTAGGATATGCAGTATCTTCAGGCGCTCTGGCATCGAACGTTCCTCACTCAGTGGAACCAGTATCTCTCTCTCACAGTCCGAGGAGCAACTGTTGGCTAGACGGTTAGTCAATTTCGCTGCAGTTACTGACGACACCCTAGACACGTACTCTCCACACCGCCTCTGCACATACCTACACTCGGTCGCCTCGGCCTTCGCAACTTTCTACGAGGTCTGCCCCGTTCTTGGTGCAGAGGACGAAGCGACCATGGAGAGCAGGATGGCCATATGTGATTTGACCGCGAGGACAATAGCGACAGGGCTCGGACTGCTAGGGATAGATTCGCCCGAGCAAATGTAATCAACAACACCCCGTGGACCCATCATGCCAGCCGTAGGCGATACCGCCCCTGACTTTACTCTGACAGCCCAAGACAAGTCCTCTGTGACACTGAGCGAGATGCGCGGAGGAAGAGTCGTCCTAGCGTTCTACCCCGCCGCTTTCACAGGAGTCTGCACTAAGGAGATGTGCACATTCTCCGATGGAATGGCTAGTCTCGAGTCGTGTGGCTCCTCAGTGCTTGGGATTTCGGTAGACTCTCCGTTCTCCAACTCCGCATTCGCCGAAGCAAACGATATCTTGTTTCCATTGCTCTCTGATGTTCACCGAGAGACTGTCAATGCCTACGGCATCGCTCTCGACGATTTTGTCATTTCCGGATACACGGTGGCCCAGCGCTCAATCTTCGTAGTAGAGGCTGATGGCAGCATCGGATACGCTTGGGTCGCCGACAACCCGGGGCAGGAACCTGACTACGAGGCCGTGATGGCTCACTGTGCCTCGCCGTAGGCTAGGTACCTAACTAGCGAGCCGTAGATTATTCCAGAGACCATCAGACTCTCTTCGTTGAAGCGATCCATAGTATCCAGATAGGTATGGTACTCGGTCGAGCCAGATCCGTAGCAGACAATGGCTCTGCCGTAGTCCTTGTCTGAACCCTCATCGTCATCGAGGTTGTAGACAAAGGGAGCGTGGTCAGAGTTGTAGGGCATGGCGGTAGAAACGTGCTTGTGGATGCTAATCGGGTACTTATCTGCTAGTTCTGGATAGGCGCTTGAGAATACGCCCGCGATACCTTTGATAAGATCTACATCGGCCTTGTTGTTGCCGAAGAGGGTCACTCCGGAGTTGCGCTCCGCATCAACATGATTCATGTCTAGATTGACGTAAAGTCTGAGATTTTCCGCTAGCATGGTCTGATGCTTGTCAACCCATTCGGTGGAACCCCACAGTCCTTCTTCCTCGCCGCCCCAGGTACAGAAGTAGATAGTATGCTTAGGGGCCCCCAACTGCGATTCCAGAAGTCCGAACTGCCTAGCTATTTCCTGTACGGTGGCAACTCCTGAAGTATCATCCACTGCTCCCTGTCCGTTGTAGACAGTATCATGATGAGCCCCGAAGATGATGAGTGATTCACTTTGCCCCTCGATTATCCCACAGGGCACGTATATGGTCGCAGTGCCCTGATTGTTGACATCAGTGATGAACTGCAGGCGAGCATCGCCATTGATGACCTCGTCAATAATCGTCTGTCCAACGCTTCTTGAGACCATGATGAACCCTAGACTCTCTGGAATCGGATCTATAGAGGAAATCCCTACCGACTTGAAGTAGGGCACACAGTCATCTGTAACCAGTTCGTCACAGTTCTGGCGGTCATTAATCAGGATTAAGCCCTCAAGGTCGTTGTCTGCAGCGCGCTCGAACAGTGCTGTGTTGCCTTCGGTCTCAGGCTTCAGCCAAATCATACCAACTGCATTGACAGCTGAGTTCCAGTCCGCTGACTCGTTACCAGTTCCGAGGTCCACTACGGGCATATCGTCGACGTAGCGGACGAAGGAAGAGCCGCTGTAGCCCTGTAGGACGAAGTCTTCCCGGTGCACGAACTCGACTATCTCGCGATTGATATCGGCTGCGGTACAAGGCGTAGGGCCACCGAATATTTCTCCGATGTCACCAGGTGTGCATATTGAGAGCTCAGGTTCACTGCCAATGATGAACATCGGTACATCGAACTCCTCGAGAGTGGATGGTATGCCCATAGATGAGAAGTTGAACTTGATTGCCTCAGCAGTGTTCTTCTCCTCTATTGTTCCAGAGAGTCTGCCTTCCCATTCCGGGTGCCCTAGATCAACAAGTGACTGAGCGTAGGCTCGGGACTGTGCTGCATCGAACTCGATGAGCTGGTAGTCCGGCTCTCCTTGGATCCACTCGATGAGATCGTCCCCATACAGAATCGCACCGCCTGAACCACCTGCTATGATTAGCGCACTCACGATGAGGACCGGAATCGGCAACTCACGTACACTCGCAATGCCATCAGAAAGCGCCTTACGGGGTTTGGAAGCGATACTCTCGGTCCCGATGACCTCTGCTTCTAATGCCTTCTCCACGAAGACCTCGCGCCTTCGTCGGACTATTGAACCCACGCTGGAGAGGATTCGCCAATCGCCGGTTAGTCGCGGGAGATCTCGTCGCCAGTCCAGCGCCTTCCAAGAGAGTGCTCGATATCCATCTGGTCGAGAATTCTAGCCACTACGAAGTCGACTAGGTCACCGATATCTTCCGGCGAGTTGTAGAAACCTGGGCTGGCGGGTAATATCACGACACCCCATGATGACATCCTCGCCATCGCCTCTAGGTGTGGCGTCGAGACCGGAGTCTCGCGCGGAACCAGAATCAACTTACGTCTCTCCTTCAACGCTACTAAGGCACTCCTAGTTGCTAGGTTATCGGATATTCCAGCCGCTATCTTGCCGACAGTGGTCCCACTAGCGGGGCAGACGATGTAGGCATCAAAGCGAGCAGAGCCTGAGGCGGAGCGGGCGGCGAGATTGCCGTTGTCCTCGAGCGTGACCCCGTCGCGTTCACCGAGTACCTCTGGTGCTATACTACACTCAAGGTCGAGATTAATCGCTCCGGCATTGGTTACTATGAGACTGACTGACCACCCTGCATTCAACAGCTCGTCAACCAGACGCACGCCATACTGCGCCCCGGATGCACCGGTTATAGCGACCACAGCCTCGGGCATAGTTGTCGGTCCAGCATCTCATCCTTGAATGGTTGCTTCGTCTCATAGGCTCTCAGAGAGTGCCTTGGCTAGGTACCTATACTCGTCCACGTGGTTATACAGCTGCGCGGAAATTCGAATGTACCTGACGCCATGATGTTGCCATGGCATTACTGGGACCTGGATACCATACTCGTCGAGCAGGAAGTTGTGAAACGGATCTCCCTCAAGGCTCATCGGACCTACTTCGCCATCAGTAGGGATCTCCACTGCAGCCAGTGCCGATACCATCGAATCCGGGAATGGAGGGGTGGTTCCAAGCGCCTCACAGATGATATCTCTCCCTTCAATTGCGAGAGCGTGATTGTGTTCCATGATTCCAGGCCATCCTCCCTCTACGAGCCCACCGAGGTACTCAATCGCCTTCGGTATGCACATCCAAGCCGAAGGGTCCTGCGTACCAGGCCATGCGAACTCGAACTCAAATTTCTCCTGCGCCTCGCCCTCGTACGAGGAGCCATGACCAATGTTCAGGGGACGTATCAAGTGTTTACGATCCTCACGAATGTGCAGGAAGGCCGAGCCCTTAGGCGAACACAGCCACTTGTGACAATTTCCAGTGCAGTAGGCCGGAGCGAGTAGAGACAGGTTCAGCGGAACGATTCCGGGACCATGCGCTGCGTCCAGAAGTACATCTACTCCTCTCGATTGTAGTTGAGCAGTCAGCTCTTCGAAGGGCATCCTCATCCCGGTCGGACTGGTCACCGTATCTATCAGGGCCAGCACGGTCCTGTCGGTCACTGCTCCCATGATGATATCGATTACATCCTGTGGACCACCGACCCTAAATGGAATCTCTACGACTACCGTCTTCGCACCTGACCTCTCAGTTACGTAGTCGATGGCGTTCCAGCAGGCCTGATAAGAATGGTCGGGGACGATGATTTCGTCCCCTGGTTGCAGTTGCAGGCTCCTGAGAACGGTGTTGACTCCCTGAGTGGCATTGCTGACGAAAGTCATTCCATTGATGTCAGCGCTTAGGAACTCCGACAGAGTACGCCGGGCCTCATCCCACAGACCAAAGTACTCCCTTTCGAAGAATCGGACTGGATCATTTTCCATCAGGGCCCTGAACCGACTCTGCTCCTCAAGGATGACAGAAGGAGTGGCTCCAAAGGAACCATGGTTAAGGAAGGCAGTCTCGGGATCGAGTGTCCAGTGAGAGGATAGATCGCCTTTGCGAGGACGACTCATGCGGGCATCTCCGGACTCCACTCAATTGGCTTCGATGGCGACCGACCGAGGTTCCGCTCACAACTCGCTAGTAGCGCCTGTTCGACTCTGACTAGGTCAATGGGTCTTCCCTGAGAGTCACTGGTGTAACCTAACTGAGAGAGACTAGAATGGATTCCAGCACTCATGCCGCACCCCTCTAAATCCTCAACACGGGTCCCGGGAGTGCGGATGTTGATCGACATTCCGTGGCGACTTACCCAGTGGAGGAAGGAGAGGCCTATCGAGCAGATTTTGTGACCGTCTACCCAAGCTCCTTGCATGGACGGGTCCTTGTAGGCAGTCACACCGCACTCGGCAAGGGCGTTGATACTCCAATCCTCCAGTCTCCCAATGATTTCTCTGATGCTTTGCTCCTCTATTGTCCACTTGATGATGGGGTATGCAACTAACTGCCCCGGTCCGTGCCAAGTGATTCCTCCACCTCGGTCAGTCAGAGATGTCGGGTAGCCATGTACTACGACACCATCTCTGACCGCTTTTGGCCCGACGGTGACAACTTCCGGGTGCTCTACTATGATGATGGTGTCAGGAATCTCGTCTTCGATTCTTTGCTGCTGCATCTCTTTCATTGCCTCAGCCATGATGTGATATTCGACAACTCCGGCTCTGAGGATTCTCAACTCACTCATCCTATCACTCAGCTAATGTGTATCGCGTGACCCAGCGTCTTCAGGACACTCTCGTGGAAGGCCTCTGACATAGTGGGATGGGCGTGAACTGTCCCGGCTACGTCCTCTAGCAGCGCGCCCATCTCAAGCGCAAGGACGAACTCTGCATGCAGTTCCGCTACATGGGTGCCGACTGCTTGCACTCCGAGGATGACGTGGTCTGACTCCCTCGCAGTCACACGGATGAAACCTCCAGTTTTCTCCGCCTCGATGCTGAGCGCCCTTCCGCTTGCGGCTAGGGGGAACTTGCCGACGATGACCTGCTCACCACGTTCCTCCGCCTCATCTGGTGTTAGACCGACTGTGATAATCTCCGGCTCGGTGAAGACTATGGCCGGAATCGCGACCTTGTCAAACTCACGCTTGTGTCCGGCTATGATCTCAGCGACCATCTCACCTTCAGCGCTGGCCTTGTGAGCAAGCATTGGCTCTCCCGCTACATCGCCTATGGCATAGACTCCTGGGACCGAGGTACGGCATTGCCGATCAATCCTGATGAAGCGGCCTGCCGCATCCATCCGAACTCCAGTGTTCTCCAGCCCCCAGCCCTTGGTATTGGGCTTTCTACCGACCGTTACAAGAATCTTGTCGACCTTGATTGTGTGCTCCTCTTCCTCCTTCTCGAAGGTTAGCTCTATCTTCCTCGATGCCCCCTTGCCCTTAATCACAGCTCCTCGCGCCAGGGCGTTGGTGTGCACTACTACTCCGTGCTTCTTGAGCCAGATCTCTAGTGGCCTTCGCAACTCCTTGTCCATGATTGCGAGAATACTGTCGAGCCCCTCAACAACCGTGACTTCCGTTCCTAGTTTGGCCAGTGCGCAGCCTAGTTCGAGTCCGATGTAGCCGCCGCCGACAATGGCAGCACTCTTGGGCAGACTATCAAGGTCGAGCGCACCGGTCGAAGATAGAATGAACTCCTCGTCACATGGCATGAAAGGCAGGTCGATGTGACTTGATCCAGTTGCTATGATGATATTCTCTGCTTCGATATCGACAGGGCCTTCGGATGTCTCAACAGTACAGTTCTTCGGTCCATTGAAGGTCGCCCATCCCTTGACTAGGTCGGCACCAGCGCCCTTCAGAAGCCCCTCAACGCCCTTGTTCAGACGCTCGACGATGGCATCCTTCCAAGACACCAAGGCGGCCATGTCCACATTCGGCTCACCACTTACTGAGAGGCCCATGTGGCCACCATCGGAGGAGTGCTGCTGGAGCGACTCGAAGCGCTCTGCTGCGTGAATGATTGCCTTGCTTGGGATGCAACCACGGATGAGGCAGGTACCACCGGCCTTGTCCGCCTCTACAACTATCGTCTTCAGACCTAGTTGTGCGGCCCTGATTCCTGCTACGTAGCCCCCCGGGCCCGCCCCGACAACCAGCACGTCACATTTGCGAGTCTCGCCCATCTTGCACCTCACATGAAGATGAGCGCAGGGTGCTCGAGCATTCTCCTCAGGTGCTGCACCAGAGCTGCGCCATCGGCTCCATCTACGACTCGATGGTCGAACGAACTCGATAGATTCATGATTCGGCGAACGACAACCTGACCGTCCTTGGCCACAGGCATATCCCTCGCCTTGTGTATACCAAGTATGGCTACTTCAGGGTGGTTGATGATGGGTGTGGCCCCGAGTCCACCGTCGCGACCTAGGCTGGTGATGGTAAATGTCGATCCCGTCAGGTCGTCGAGACTTGCTGTACCACCTCGGGCAGCGCCAGCTACTCTTTGCAGTTCGGCTGCAGCCTGCCATGCATCCATGGCCTCAGTGTGCTTGACCACAGGGACATACAAACCTCTCTCTGTTTGAGTGGCTATACCTATGTGAACAGCATCGTGGCGAGAAACGACTCCGCTTTGGTCATCGTAGTGGGCATTGCACTCAGGATGATCCGGCATTATCTTTGATAATGCTAGCATGATAAACGGTAGGTAGGTCAGTTTGGGCTGGCTCTCGTCACGCGAGGCGTTGAGCATCTGCCTAAGCGCCTCAAGCTCTGTGACATCGGCCTCTTCGAAGTACGAGAAGTGAGGAATGGTGCGTTTGCTAATGGTCATCTGCTCAGCGATTTTTCTGCGTAGACCGACAACTTTGATCTCGGTTATACCAGTGCGCTTGGTCGAGTATGCAGAGGGTGCCGCTCCTGATACTGCTCCGTCAGCTGCTATGTAGGCGTCGAGATCAGCGTGACGAACTCGTCCTGCGGGGCCCGAACCTCTGACTTGAGTTAGATCCACTCCTGCCTCTCTAGCGCGGCGTCGGATGGCTGGGCTCGCCAGTACTTTGCCAGACGGTGCCACGGGTGCTGCAACTGGCTCAGGTGCGGGAGCGGGCTCAGGTGCGGCAACTGGCTCAGGTGCGGGAGCGGGCTCAGGCTCGCTTGGTGGGTCAGGTGCGGGAGCGGGCTCAGGCTCGCTTGTTGTGGCGGCAGCAGTGTCTGAATCGAACTCGACAAGGGCCGATCCGACTGCTACCTTCTCGCCCACATCACCACTGAGTGAACTAACGACGCCAGTGATAGGAGAGGGTATGGTGACGGTGGCCTTGTCGGTCATGACATCCACAATAGGATCGTCCTCTGTGACTGCATCACCTACTGCAACGTGCCATTGTACGACCTCACCCTCGACAACCCCTTCTCCTATGTCGGGTAGTTTGAACACGTGCTTGCCCATGCTCAGCCCTCCTGCGTCCTGCGTATCGCCGCGGCTATGCGAGTAGGTCCCGGCATGTAATCCCATTCAGTGGTGTGGGGGAACGGGGCATCCCATCCTGTGACCCGCTGAATTGGACTTTCAAGGTGGTAGAAGCAACGCTCCTGCACTGATGCGGCCATCTCGGCACCGAATCCGCTAGTCTTAGGCGCCTCATGAACAATTACACATCTACCAGTCTTCTCGATTGAATTGACGACTGCATCTCGGTCCCACGGAACCAGAGTCTGTAGGTCGATGAGGTCGCAAGATATTCCGCTGTCGCGAATTGCTTGCTCGCTGACATGCACCATGGCCCCCCAAGCTATCACCGTGCACTCGTCTCCCTCCATCGCCAGACGGGCCTCTCCGAGTGGTACAGTGTAGTGCGACTCGGGGACCTCGGCTTCGGGGTGCCCTTCCCAAGTCGGTACGTTGTGAGGGTCTCCGTAGAACGGACCTCGATAGCATCTCTTAGGCTCAAAGAAAATGACCGGGTCGTTGCATTCCACGGCGCTTATGAGAAGTCCTTTGGCATTGTACGGAGTAGAGCAATAGACTACTTTTAGGCCTGGAGTGTGTGTAAACTGCGATTCTGGAGACTGCGAATGGTGATGGCCGCCCCTAATCCCTCCTCCTGCCGGAGTTCGAACAGTTACCGGTGACCAGTACTCGCCACCGGAACGGTGTCTAATCTTAGCCAGCTCATTGACAATCTGGTCGTAGGCAGGGAAGATGTAGTCTGCGAACTGAATCTCGACCACGGGCCTCAACCCATTGATTCCCATGCCGAATGCGGTAGCGAGAATCCCTCCCTCGGAAAGAGGTGTGTCGAAGACACGGTGTGCACCATGCTTGGCCTGCAGTCCATCAGTGGTCCTGAAGACTCCACCAAAGTAGCCGACATCTTCACCGTAGACGATGACGTCGTCATCTCTGTCGAGCATTATGTCGAGGGCATTGTTTAGCGACTGAATCATGTTCATATTAGCCATTTTATCCCTCCATGACTTCGTCGAACTGCTCCTTGAGATGCCATGGCATCTCTTCGTAGACTTCGGTGAAGATTGTATCAGCCTCAGGGTATGGTCCGCTGGCCAGATCACCGTGCTTGACAGCCTCCTTGTACGCACTCATGACCTCGTCATCAATTCTATCCTCAAGCCCGGACTGCCGCTTCGCACTCCACTCACCAATCTCAATGAGATGGTCCCGAAGCCTCTCAATAGGGTCACCGCCAGGCCATTTCGTATGCTCGTCGCTAGGTCGGTAGCGACTGGGGTCGTCACTGCTACTGTGTGCTCCGGCTCGGTAAGTCAAGACCTCGATATGTGTGGCCCCAACTCCGGCGGCAGCGCGTTCACGGGCCCACTTAGTAACCGCGTACAGAGCTAGGAAGTCGTTACCATCAACTCTGATCGAGGCCAGTCCATAGGGCAGTCCTCGGGTGGCGAACTCGTCGCTGGCGGTGGCGAAGTTGGCGTGCGTGGAGATGGCCCATTGGTTGTTGACTACATTGAGTATTACGGGTGCCTTGAAGACGCTAGCGAAGTTGAGCGCGTAGTGATAGTCGCCCTCGGCACTGGCGCCGTCACCAATCCAAGTGATGGTGACCTCATCGAGTTTCTTGTACTGAGATGCCATGGCCACTCCGACAGCCTGGCTGAACTGAGTTCCAACGGGACTTGAGATCGAGATGAAGCGACCTTCTCGATAGGAATAGTGGACTGGCATCTGCCTGCCCTTGATGTTGTCCTCAACGTTGCCTATGCAGTGACAAATCATGCTGACCATGTCGCGACCTCTCACGAACTGAGCTCCTGGCTGTCTGTAAGTCGGAAAAATCCAGTCCTGTGTCTCGAGTGCCATCGTCTGGGCTATCGCAACACACTCCTCGCCAAACGATCGCATGTAGAATGAGAGCTTCCCAGTCCTCTGCATTTTCATCATGCGGTCGTCGAAGATTCTCAGTCTGACCATATGCTCGAGCCCCTCGCGCAACTCGTCGGCGCTGAGTTTTGGATCCCATGCACCCGAGGCCTTATCGTCATCCCCGAGAACTCTCACTAAACCCTGCGCGTGCGGCACCGTGTCTTCCGAGGTGCACTTGGTAGGGTCGGGCCGATTGAGGTCACCTGGCTTCCACGACCAAGTCTCGAAAACAGCCTCTTCACCCGGCCTGAATGGAGCGTCAGGGATGTTGAGGCCGAAACCCTCCTTCTTCTTACTCGCCATGGTTACGAACTCCTCTCTTCGCCCATCATATTTGGCCTCCGAGCAGCACGGGCTCTCCTCCGCAAGACTCCTCCCACAGTAGGCCCGCTCGGTAGCTTGAGCGCACTAGTGGACCGCTGGCCACAGCCTCGAATCCAATCTCACGTGCTTCGCGGTCCCAGCGTTGAAACTGAGCTGGTGTCGGAAACCTGTCAACTGGTAGATGTCGATCACCTGGCTGTAGGTACTGTCCTAGCGTGACCATATCCGTGCCGGCTTCGCGCAGCATACGCATGGCCAGCGTGACCTCCTCATCAGTTTCTCCGAGGCCGACCATGATACTGGACTTGATGCGGATGTCTGGTCGTAGCTTACGAGCTTCTCTGAGGACAATGAGAGATTGTTCGAAAGATGCACGGGGGTCGCGTACTATGGCGTCGAGTCGAGGCACACACTCGACGTTGTGGGCGAATACCCTCAGAGGCAGATTTTCTAGCAGGTCTGCCAATGCCTCAAGATTTCCATCGAGGTCAGAGCACAGCAACTCTAGGCCGACTTCGGGGTTGCGTTGCTTGACAGCGAGGATACAATCGCGGTAGTGGCTGGCGCCTCCGTCTGGAAGATCATCGCGGTTTACGACAGTGATGACCGCATGATTGAGCCCCATCATTGCGACAGCTTCAGCCAACTCACTGGGCTCTTCTGGGTTCAGCGGAGGGGGCGACTTGACGGTGCCTACCGCGCAGAACCTGCAACCACGAGTACAGACCTCCCCGGCCACCATGAATGTCGCAGTGCCCCTGCCCCAACAGTCATGCACATTGGGGCATCTCGCTTCCTCACAAACCGTGTGCAAGCCATGCTCGTGGACGTTGGATTTTGTATCGTTGTAGCGAATTTGGGCAGTACCGGTGGGCAGTGTAGTCTTGAACCACTCAGGCAACCGCTTGCGCATATCTCGGCGACGCTCTTGCGCACTCCCTCTGGGCACTCCTCCACAGCCGCCACCCAAAGCGGATTCGGCGTCGATGGTTGGCAGGTGCGTTGCCATCGAGTCTATCGGACGAACGCGCGCCGTTAATCATTCTCCTACGGAGAATTCCTCCTAGATGGCAGATACAACGGGTAATATCGGTAGTGGTCCTCGGCAGACCATGGCCAATGGGGCGGTGCTGGTTACCGGGGGCGCCAAGCGCATAGGCAGGGCTATCTGCCTGCGTCTGGCTGCTGCCGGCTATTCTCTTATCATCCACTACCGTGGTTCTGCGGACGAAGCCGCGGACCTTGTCGAGACCATCCGGTCCTCCGGAGGCAACGCGCTCGCTATCCATGCTGATTTGTCCGATGCTACATCGGCGGCCTCACTAATTCAACGAGCCGGCACAGACGCACCTCTATGCGGTATCGTCAACAATGCCTCGTTGTTCATACACGATGACATAGATAGTATCGATATCGAGAGCTGGGATGCTCACATGGAGGTAAACGCCAGATCGCCGCTGCTGCTGATCCGCGCGCTCAATCAGCAGCTCGGTGAAGACGACAGGGCATGTGTGGTGAACATCCTCGACCAGAAAATAGCTGAGCCCAACCCCGACTATCTCTCATACACGGCCTCGCGCTATGCTATGCTTGGTCTGACCGACGCACTGGCCCGTGGTCTCGCTCCTCGTATCCGGGTCAATGCCGTAGCGCCGGGGCATACTCTGCCAAGCGACGAGCAGAGTGATATCGGATTTGCAAGAGCACAGTCCGAGACGCCCTTGGGGCGTGGGCCTTCTCCAGAAGACATCGCAGACGCAGTCTCCTATTTGATGGGCGCAGAGGCCGTCACGGGTCAGGTGTTGTTTGTAGACTCAGGAGAGAGATTCCTGTCCCGAGCCAGAGACGTTCTGTTCGAAACGGAGTGATAGCATGACTAGCCACAGTGAAGCGCTGATTCGAATGCTCAAGTCCGGCAAGGCGGCCTCCTCGCTGTTCATGGAAGGCGTCGTTAGGGAGGTCGACGTTGGCATCCACCCTCATGAGATTGGCTCACCACAGCGAATTAAATTCGATATCCATGTTATTTTGGAAGATGCAGAAACTGGTGCCGACTCAATAGACGAGGTACTCGATTACGAGTACCTAATCGCTTCTCTTGACCGAGTACTGGAGATGGAAAGACCGGCCTTACTTGAGACCATATCTACTAGAATCCTCGATGAGGTCATGGTCCCTGTTGAAATCGCTGCGGCCTCGGTAAGTGCGACCAAGCTGGATGTCCTAGAAGATGATGGCAGACTGGGCTGCACTATGACCCGTGTCAAGTGATTGGTGCAGAGGGCAGGATTTGAACCTGCGAAGCACTAAGCACCGGAGCTTAAGTCCGGCCCCTTTGACCAACTCGGGTACCTCTGCAACCCCTCAGCGGGGCCATCCTCACTTGAACCGAGCGCTTGCAACTGTATCACAACTGACTCATCTCGTAACCTTGAGGCACGAACGCTTTAACACCACTCTGATGGCGGAAATAGCGTGCAAGCGAGCAGCACACCGAATAGCGGATGCGGCCAAGTTAGGCTTGCCCTTGTCCTAACCTTGGTCATTCTGGCCCCTGTTTATCTCTCGATGGCCCCTTCTCAAGAATTGCGAGCCAACGAACCTATGTCGGCCGACGATGACATTGAATTGAAACTTTACACCCTGTATATTTCCTCTCAAAACACTTCGGCTGGTGGCGACGGATACATCACCACAGAGGTACCCGATTCTGGTGGCCAAGACAGCTCCAGCGCCTTGGATAACGAGGTTGAGTTTCGCTCCAGCGACATGCTATCATCACTGATAGTGTATGGCAGGTCTCAGCACGGTAGTTCAGGATCGTATTACCTACCTCTTGATTTGTTCCTCAGAGCAACAGGGCCAAGCGGGTCCACCGTGGAATGGTCGATTACCTTCAAGGCAGGAGGTTCTCAGGTTGGCACAGCCTCTTGGGATACCGATGCCTGCACAACGAGCTTCACCAACAGTTGCAGTTTCGATCACGAAGAGTTTGAGATCGACCTTGGTGAAGATCAGTCATTCACAGTCTCGAAGGACGAGAGGTTAGAGATAACCGTCAGTGCCGAAATGTCAGGTTGTGATGGCGGTTCGTTCCCAGGAGGTTCTAGTTGCGAGGCCGAGGTGGCATGGAATGAGATTGATGATGAGAATAACAGATTCTCGCAACTTGAGGTTGAGGCCAATGCGATATCCAACAGCCTCGTAGTGCTCCAGCGAGAGGGCGCCGAACTCGCAGAGGGCGCCGAACTCGACTGGTACCCGAACGACATTCTCTCTGAGCGTGCCATGCAGTTCACCTTCGATGTCAAGAGCGCATTCGGACGCTACGACATCGAGGCCACGCGTCTAATCATGAGGGATTCTGACGGAATCTATCGCATCGACCACATCATCAATGAGGACGATGAGGACATCGAGGACACTAGTCAGGGCATCTTTGGCGAGTATATCTGGACATACCCCAGCGGCCTACCTGCAGGCGAATACTCCGTTGAATTGGAGATTACCGATATCCAGGGTAACGCCTTCCTGATTGAACACGACCCCGTCGAGATGCATCAGTGGGGCGTCTCAATCAACCATCGATTGAACAAACTGACAGAGTATATCGCTCCAGGCGAGACCACTGCCATTCCGTTGCAGTTGGTCCACAAGGGAGACTCTACCAAGTCAATGGAAATAGAGTTGGAGGTGTTGACGAATCTAGGCAGCTCGTGGGTTCTCGAGTTTGACTCACCAGGGGGCTACACTCTCAATGCGGGAGGGGATATCCTCAACCCAATTCTCACTCTCACTGCCCCTGATGATTTGACAGGGACGCCCGATGGCATCGAGATTAGAGCTGTCGCTGAGGCTGAGGTTGACAGCGTGCTGCAGGTGGTCGATCAAGACATCCTACAGCTCGACCTTGAGAAGATCGATGTGTATCAACCTCCCGAGGTCTCAATCTGGAATGAGGAGCACGACGTGCAGATAGCGAACTCTACTCGTCCGGACGACTTCGATCAGACGGTTCCGAGGTACGCCGAGTATGAGGAATTCACACCCTTCCTCCTTGAGATATTCAATACCGGCTTTGATGCTGACACCTTCCGTGTTGATGTTCTACAGAGGGCCAAGTCAATCATCCAGATATACGACAATGACACCGGCGAGAGGATACTCGAGGACGAGGGAGATGGAACCTTCCACACCGCTCTATTGGAGCGCCACTCGACGCAGGTGTTACTGTTCAACGTCAAGCCATCTACAGACCGTGACGACCCTGACATTGGTGAGATAGAGGTAGAGGTCATCAGCAACGGTAACTCATCCTTACGAACGACGGTAATCTTCACTATTCAACGAACTTTTGGCATTAATGCCGAGGTCTCACAGGACTGCGATGGCTCTCCGCTCGGGCACATTCAGGTTTCCCTGTGTTCACCTTCCTCGGGGAACGCAGTGGTCGACCTCAGGGTAAGAATCACCAACAGTATGACTAGTGGAGAGTCTGCCAGTTGGTGGAGGATACAGAACCCAGCATCCCTAGAGGAGAACACCGATAGGGATCCCGCTTATGGACAATGGCAGTTCATGATACTGGACGAAGACGGCGACGCTGTTCCGAGAGTGTCCCTCGGTCCGGGCGACTTCACCGAAGTTTTCGTCACTGTAACTCTGACTAGTCAAGTAATCGCCGGCAACCATACCGTCTATCTTCGTATCATCGAGGACATCGACGACGACGACCCGAGGTACTTCGATCTCCCGATAGTGTTTGAGATTGAGGCCGGGGATCCAGAACTCCAGATAGTGCAGGTCTCTCCCAACTACGAATTGCTGCCTGGAGAGGCCTACTCCATTCAACTCAAGGTCAAGAACAACGGAAACGGCCCCCTGACCATACTGCTAGATGCCGAGGTCGAGGTATCTGGCTGGAGCGTCGACATCGAAGGACCATCGGGTTCTCCTCTGATAGAACTTGAGGCTTTTGAGGAGGCGACATTCAACCTTGAGGTCACTGTTCCCGAGTCAGCCAACAATGGCCAACAGATTCCTATCCAAATCACCGCCACCCCGTTCGACACCGAGCAGAGCTGGCCAGAAGAGTACACCGCCACTATTACAGTGACTATCACAGTTGGAATCTCCTCTTTGTTGGATATCCTTGTCAACGAGATAACTCATCCAAGACTCTCGACCATGGTCATCGGTCTAGTCTCCATCCTACTCCTATTCGCAGGTGTACAAAGCAGAATGAACCGCCGCAGGTGGACAGCTCACCTTGCTTACCTTGAATCTCTAGGAGGAGGGGATGAGGACGAGGAAACCGAGGGTGAAGACTCTGATTTACCCTCTCCTGTTACTTCTATCGAGGAAGAGGATTCGGACGATTACGAAGATGACGAGATCGAACTCGTCTGAGTAAATCCAAATCTACGTCCGAACGGCGCTCCATTCGTCTTAAGACCCGTAATTTCTGCCGTAGGCAGTAGAAGGCTTCGGTATGTATGCGGTTTCTGCTATGGAATTACGCTCTGAGATGTCCCGCAAGCGTCGTTCGGCGTTGATATTCAGCGCCTTGCTGCTGCTTTCGTCTTACGCCGCCCTCGAGTTCGGTGTTTGGGAGGCAAAAGCTTCTACCGATGCTGATGGGGACGGCCTTACCTATGGACTTGAGTTCTACATCAATACCCAACCTCAAGATTGGGACTCTGACAATGACGGGCTGCCTGACGGATGGGAGTGGCAGTACGGCTTGGACCCACTTTCATCCACAGGAGACAACGGCTCCACCGGAGATCCTGATGGCGATGCTTTCACTAATCTAAACGAGTATCAGTACGCAATCCCAGCAGGATGGGACTTGTCTTCGACTCCTTCAGTATTGGATAATGGAGTATGGTGGAATGGTACTGTGCCAACAAGGAATTGGGATGAGGAGAGCGCCATGCAGATTATCCAGGGAACCGGTTCGGATGGAGCGGATGAGGACCCGATGGGTAACATCTGTAATGATGGGATGGACAATGACAAGGACGGATTGGTCGACACTTTCGACAACGACGGCGACGGTGACGCGGACTGCAGCAGTGACGATGACGATGGTGACGGTGCCATTGACGAAGATCCAGATGGCTGGGACACTGATGGTGATGGTATGCCTGACGCATGGGAGGTTGCCAACGGACTCGATCCAACCTCAAACTCCAACATGGACGGCGCCAACGGTGACCCCGACGGAGATGGATTAGGTAATCTGTGGGAATACGTCAATCCTGCTTGGGGGACTCGCAACGGTTCTACCACTCCGCCGACCCAGTACTTCAGACCAGGGCCATTCAACATGACCGCGACGGAATCACCGTGCAATCCAATCCTCGGCCTCGGGCCGGGTGGCTGTGTTATTTTTACCGCTGAGGTTGACGGCATCACACAGACTGACCCCAACAACAACGATACTGATGGCGATGGTCTAAACGACTCTTACGAGGCCTTCATACTACTGACTGACCCTACCGCTATCGATACTGACGGCGATGGTATCTCGGACGGAGTTGAGGTCAATGGCTCATACGGTGACCCACCTCAGGCTACTGATCCGCGCAACAACAACACCGACGGAGACCAGTTCGACGACGGCGAGGAGGACGTCAATGGCAATGGAGTGGTTGACCCTGGAGAAACCGATCCGACAAGAATCGAGGACGCCGGCGACATAGACAACGACGGAATAGACAATTGGGAGGAGAATATGACCTGCACACAGTGGAATGTCTCCGACACGGACGGAGGTGGAATAAACGATGGCGACGAGCTTTCTCTAGCACATTCAACAGACCCCTGTGTCTCCACCGAACAGATAGTCAGGCAGATTACCGCATGGGATTCGACGAGCTCAGTTCTCACTCTGAACTCTACTACCGGATTAGATCCCAATCCTGTCGACTGGAGGCAGCAAGGCGCTGATATGGCATATTACGTCTCCACGAATGGAAGT
This sequence comes from Marine Group II euryarchaeote MED-G34, assembly GCA_002457605.1. Classification (GTDB taxonomy): domain Archaea; phylum Thermoplasmatota; class Poseidoniia; order Poseidoniales; family Thalassarchaeaceae; genus Thalassarchaeum. The sequence continues at coordinate 21,446 of NTJT01000018.1, forward strand.
CTTACCGGCTTTAGATATCAATCAATCATATCGGACACCCTACGTAACGTGGACGTCGACAAACCAACTGATGCTACGACTGTAGTATTCCTCAATTTCTCATGGTGTTGGAACGCTACTGCGGGCGCAATAAACGAGCCGCATTGCGACGACGATTACTCTGATAGCGACGGCGACGGACTCGCAGACTGGGAGGAAGGACTGGGGACTTGGGGATACCTGTCACTGCCCAATATGTCTGACACCGATGGAGATGGAGTCGATGACCTCAATGAGATACTCAACAACACCGATCCAAGCAATCCCTGTGAGAATCTCCTAGATACTGATGAGGACGGTCTCAACAATTATTTCGAGAACACCACCGGATGCTCATTAGCATTCGGTGTCGGTGGCAACGGCACCTTCGACACCTACTACACTATGTGGAATGTCTCCGACACAGACAACGGAGGGGTAATGGATGGCCAAGAGTATCTTGATGGAACCAATCCTCAGAACAACTCCGCTGATGATCTGAATCCAATTGATACCGACGGCGATGGTATTCCTGACACGATAGAGCAGCAGATTGGCACTGACTGGAGAGACCCGGACACCGACGGTGGCGGTGTGCCAGATGGTCAGGAATGCGCCCCTGAGTACTGGAGTCTTGGTTGCGTTGACGCTGACGGTAATCCTTGGGATCCCAATGATGACATCGATGCAAACATGCTTTACTTCGTTGCCGAGAACACATCTACTGGTGTTGACCCGACTCAAAAGCACTACTGGAGGTGGCACACCTACGACTACTACACCGGAGTGTCTTGGGGTGTCAACACCACCCTAGTTGGATACACTCAGATGTTCCCTGAGTGGTCAACTACCCAAGGCGTGTCCGACCCAAGCTTTTGGAACACTTCTGAGGTCTTAGGGTGGACCCTCCATTACAACGAGGATGGCTTGATGGGCCCGGAAGACGAGTTGATAGCGCCCTACAACGCCGTCAACTTCACCAGTTGGCTAGACAACAACGCCGGCCTCAACTTCTCAAATTTCACTCGCGACATAATGATTGACCAATCTACTGTCGACACGTTGTTCGTAACTGCTCCCCAGATCTTCTTCGGTCCGCAAATCATAGCCAACACTACATCGTTCTCTGGCAGCAGCTACGCCTACGATCTCCCTAACGATTTCATCGATAGGAGCAGTTCTTACGTGGATACCGTCACAAATACCGTGATTAACGAGTCCGGAGCCTTCACTGCTTGGGAAAAAGTACTGGCGATTCAGGACTACCTAATCAACGGTAACTCCACCACCAATTTCACCTTGAACTACGATGGTTCAGGGAGGATGGACGGATTAGATGAAGACAGCGATATCTCCCATTGGATTCTCAACACGACACAGGAGGGCAGTTGCGACGAGTTCACCACTGTGTTCTCGGTGATGCTCAGGCTCGCAGGGATTCCTACAAGAAAGGTCACCGGGTTTGCCGGTGGAACTTGGACGGGCAAGTCGTTTGAGGTCTATGGCAAGGATTTCACCAGATGGGTCGAGGTCCATCTTGAGACCAATCAGAACCAAGGTGGCCTAGACATGGGCTGGATTCCGTTCGAAGCCTGCCCACCGATGGCCACACTTGAGGTCGTAGATGTCGATTGGGGACCGTCTTGGGTGGAGAGGAACCTGTCTACGGGGGATATCTGGCTCAACGGGACACTCAGGTTCGCCGACAATGGGACCGTGGCTGAAAATATCTCGATGAACCTCTATCTAGTCAGGTCCAACGACACCGGAGCCGTTCCAGGGAACGCCGCGCTCTCTGAGCACTTAGTTGACAACGGGACCACTGATGCAAACGGCAGCTTCACTCTGAATGGCACCCCTGAGATGGTCATCAATCCTGGCTTCGGTTCGCTGGTAATCCACGTCTTCGAGAAGGGGTACGTTGGTTCTCAGGGTATCTCATTCACTTGGCGCCTAAATATTTCGGATGATGCCAATCTCAGTATCGAAGAGCCCCCGCCTACCAACGAGCCGATGCTGGGGGCTGGCGTAAATACCACCGTTTCGGGCGAGATTTCCTGGGCCAATAGCCCGTTCAATGACCCGTCCGCACTCGACAGCTTACAGGTCATAATGAACTACACTACAGTGAGTGATGGTCCAGTCAGTCTGATTGCGGACGTGGGAGCAGGAGGGTACTACGAGTTCTTCTTGAACATCAATGAATCAGAGCCGCTTGGACTAATCAACGCCTCATTGAACTTCTATGGCTGGCACGAGGAAGATCTCAACAACGCAAGCACTCCTTCTTACCATGTTAGACCGGCTATTATGCCATTCATGTTCAATATCACTCCCGCTCCAAACCTCACTGTCACTCTTGACGGAGCGGGATTGAACAACAGCATACTCGAGATAGATTCTCAGATTTACTTGAACGGCACCGTGCTGAGTAGAGGACCCAATACTGAGCCGTTGAATGGCTCGTTGATACTCAAGATGCGTCGCGCAAACACCAATGGTCCTTTCACGACGCTGACCACGTGGTATCTGAACAGCAGCAATTGGACTTCTACTCCCGGGCAATTCTCGGTCAGTTGGCTGTTCTCTGCTGCCCGCGTACCACTGCCTGCAGGAGAGGTCCAAGTCAAGTTGGAGTTCGATTCAGAGGGCCTTTACGCTAACGATCAGGTCACTTACACCGACCTATACGGGATACGCAGTTACGTCAACTTCGCCTACTCACTGCAACCCATCCCCCGGGGTAATCTTGCGGTGGTCGAAGTGATTATGACCGATCATACCAACACTTCTCTGGCGGATTTCCTCGGAACCTACGTCCTTGAGCTCAACGGAACTGAGGAGTGGAACATCACCGACCCCTCTCTGCCTAGACTTGATGTCTCTTTCACGCCCCCTTGGGAGACCTTTGCCGGCGACTATAGTTGGGTGCTGAACTACTCGGGTTCGACATGGCTACAACCGGCTCTAGCAGTAGATGTTATTCGGATACAGGGCAGGGCCAATGCCACGGTCCAACTCGGTCTCGACTGGACGCCAAGAGGTAGCACCAACTGGGTGTCCGGATTTGCCAACGATATCTTCCATGATATCCCAATCCTCGGAAATAATTCATCTGTCGTCGTGCAACTGTTGGTGCCATCCGACCTTCCTCCGACTCCCGATGGCTCCCCTGCTCCTCCCGTAGTGCACCGTCTGGCTTCGGGCTGGATCGACAACACTACCGGTGGCTACAACCTAAGCTTCCTGATGCCTTCAGGGGTTGGCTCCGGAGTGTATGACCTCAGGGTGCTTCTTGATTTCTCTCAGAACCCTCCTTCCGGCGGCTATTACTTCAAGGTCGATGACGATGCCGTCTACGACGCTGGAATACAGACCGAATTCGTAGTGGAAGCCGCACCTAGTGCCCTCATTGTCGTAGCAGGCTCAATCATGAGGGTGAATGCCACCATTACAGACGTTGAGGACGACTCACTGTTGCAGGGAGTGCTGGCAGACATCTACTTCGACTGGGGTGGGCCTTCTCAGGTGCTAATGGAGAATCGGACCACTGGATCCGATGGTGTCGCTACATTCAATCCTGTGATTCCCGCCGATACAATGCCTGGATACTATTCTATCCGTGTGCATGTACCAGATGACAAGTCAGACAACCTCACTGTTCCTAATGCAGGGAGGTGGTCGGGTAACGACAGCTTCGTCAATCTCACTGTGCAAGTCTCAAGCTTTGTTGAGATAGACAGTATACCGCTCGAGGTCACAGCCGGACAGACGTTCACGATGAGTGGCAGAGTAATCGATGCTGTGGATGGCAACAGGAGCGTCAACGGCCCGATGGCAGTGGAGGTATTTTTCCTCGCCGACTCAAGTGAAACTCTCGTCAACAGTGCCACCACAACGAGCAATGGCTCGTTCACAGTATCGGTCCCAACAGATCCACTCGGAGACGGTATCACTAGCGGCGTCAAGACCGTAGTGGTCAGCGTCATCAATGGCAGTACTCCGTTCTACCTCACCGGTACTGGAAACGCAACAATACTAGTTCGTGGCGTGACTCAGTTCGTCGATAAGAGTCCAATTATCAATACGGTGGCCGACCGTGGCTCATCAATCAACTTCGGTGCACGACTGGTCGAGTCAAGTGACAATGACAGACAGATTGGCAACGCGACAATAGGGGCCAAATTCCATGATACTTGGTTACCTGAATTCCAGAGCAACGGCGCTGGAATAGTCAACTTCTCGTTCGCAATACCTCATTCTCACCCGCTTGGACTGATAGCCATCACGCTGTTCTTCAACGGTTCTTCCACGTTGCACTCAACCGCCACCACTATCACGACCATCACCGTCAGATCTCCAACTAATCTGACTGTCCTCCCGATAACCGATAACCCCGCCGCCGGGGGCCTCTTCACAGTCAGCGGCACGCTGACATCCAGCAATGGTAGCGCCCTCTCTGACCGCAACGGCAACGCTCTTTCATATTCATTGACGTTCAACATCGATGGTCAGAGCAACACATTTCACACCCATAGCGCGGCAGGAGGGGTGGCCCACTGGAGCACTGAGATTCATCTCGACCTCACCTTCCCACGGGGGACTCACGACCTGATGGTAACCTATACTCCAAATGTGAACTATTACGGCTCAAGCACCGACAACTCAACCTTCGACAGTCGCGGCTACTCGCTGCTGACCATAGACGATCCTCAGGACCTCGATCCGGATAGCAGGACCATCAGAGGTGATGTGATTAGTGTGAATATCTCGCTGATTGACAACGCCGGACAACCAATTGTAGCAGAAGCGGTCGACATTCTGATTGACGGCGTCTTCGACTGGAGAGGATTCACTGACATCAACGGCACCATGAACGCCGTAATTAGCGTAGATATCCTGAGGAATCCAGGTCCGATGACGATTTCTGCTGAGTTCGCAGGAATCAATGGCACTACCGGACTCCTCGGTGATGAGACGTGGACCCGAGTCATCATCCTCGCTCCGACCGAGCTGGAGATTACTTCCATCAACGGTTCAGCTATAGCCGGCGAAAGTGTGACCTTCAGCGGCACCCTGCTTGATGAGCATGGTCAGTTCTTAGTGCACGGAGGCAACCCTTGGGGCGGGATAATTCACTTGGAAATTGATGGAATAAGCGTCGGTCCAGTGTACTCCACGCAGTCCAGCGCCAACACAGGCGAGTGGTCAATCACCTACGACCTGCCTCTCGACGTCGACTACGGTATGCACACTGTCACGGTGAGGTTCCTCGGAGGATTCACTTGGGTCGATCCGATGGGCCAGGGTGACTCGCTCAACCCCGAGTA
>NTJT01000019.1 GCA_002457605.1 Marine Group II euryarchaeote MED-G34
CATCTGGCAAGAGAACAAAGACATCGTCCCCCGTGCTAACCATCCCCTCTTCAACGACGCAAGCCAGCCACCGAGACCATCCTCTCTGTAACTCATGGTCAATCCTAGAAAATCTCCCTTCTACGAATGACTCCCCAATCTTACTACAAGGGGCACACGGCTCACTCAACTCTACAGTCGCTTCTCCGACCCTGACTCTCATCCCGACTTGCAGTGAGGGCCAATCTATTCCTTCGATGGTCAGGTTCTCCCCAGTAGACCCAACTTCGATAGGATGCCCTTCCTTTTGTAGGTCTTCGATTCTTTCCAAGGAGAACAGGGTGACAGCCCTTCCAGATGCGCCAGCCTTTCTCTCGGTTCGGAACTTGTTGAAATCTCCTTGAACCCCATCCAGATTGATCTTCGCAGCCTTCACCGGGAATTTGGGAACTCCTCCATCACCACGGACATTCACAGAATGGACAACACCGTTCAATCAGATTCCCCCAAAAACACCAACTCAGTTTCAAGCCTATCAATCATTTCGAAATATCGTTCCCCCAGCAACTCATGTGGCTCGACCATCACGTGCTTCCAGTATCTCCATGCAGCAATAGACAACGTCGCGTATCGGTGTAGCGCCGGAAGGGCAGCACGTTCTGATTCCGTTAGCTTGCGGACAGATTCGTAACCAGAGAGCAGAGCATACCATCGATCGGCGATAGGACTCCCAGACTCCCAGCCAAACCCCACGAATGCCATCACTAGATCGAATGCACAAGGCCCTATCCACGACTCCTCAAAATCGATTATTGCTGCTACCTCACCTTCACCCAGCACGTTGTCGGGAAATAAATCACCATGTAGGATTCCTGTTGGTAAATCATCAGGAATTATTTCACGCAATAAGCCCGTCTCTCTCTTTAACATCACTAGGAAATCCGACAACGAATTCTCTTCTTCAGCCATTTTGTACATGCGCCCAAATAATGACCAACCCATCCTGTAGTCAGTAGGAAAACAATCAGCAGTTGGGATCTCATGCAACCTCGCCATCTCCGCACCCAGACTATGAAGGGATGCACTATCTTTGCCTAGATGACCTCCTTCAACACAAGGCAGAAGAGTCCACGCTAAACCATCTCGGACTGCATAACGCTCACCAGATACTAGCATCATCGGAACAGCGGTCGGGATTCCATGTTCACTAATCCATAATTGTCGTTGAATCACGGTTTCAACATCACTCACGTTGGGCTGCGCTTGCCATATCTTGAGCACGACGTAGGTTTCATCTCCCATACATATTTGGTAATTCAGATTGTCCCATCCACCAGGTAGTTGTTTTACCCACATAACATCGGATAATAGGGCCTGAGATAGAATCCATTCTACCCCTTCGAGAACCTCTTCAATATCCAATCATATCACCTGTTCAATGATTGATACAAGCCGTTTGGCGTGATTATCAGGAGTCAATCCCAATTCCTCAATCCGTGAAAGACCATTTCGAGCCCACCGTTCTCGAGTACCTGAGTCCTGCCCCTGCTCAAGGGCTCGGTGCCAAGCCTCAATGTCTCCTCGTTCTACCAATCTGCCATTGAGTTGGTCAACTATGGTCTCGGTATATCCACCCTCATTGACGAAGACAGGCGGAGCGCCTAGAGCCATTGCTTCAATGGGAGTCAAACCGAAAGCCTCGCCGTGAGCCAGACCAATGATTGCAGCGGAGTTTCGCATGACAGCGCGCATCGACTCTGAGTCTATACCCGAAAGCACCTTGACCGCCACCCCGAGACTATCTCCATAGTTACGCAACGCAGCATTCTCACTCTCCCTGGCTCCTCCTATGACCACTAGTCCGAGACCACTACCGACTAGATGCTCAACAGCTTCGTAGGTGCCCTTGAAACGTGACATCCTTCCAACGGTGACAGCGTACGAACCAATCTTTCTCAGACCCATTGCATCGAATGCTTCACCTTCTCCAAACGAAGGCTCGCGACTGAATTCTGTGAGATCTACTGAGGGGTACAAAACCCCTCCTTTGATGCCGTAGATTCGATGCAGGTTACGCGCCGAGAACTCAGAGTTCGCTGATACACTCCAATTTTGGTTCTCGCCGAAGCCGCGAAACGACTTCTCGATCCTAGCCCGTTGGCGACTCTGCAGCAGATGCATCAGCCTCGGGCGCCATCCACCGCTGCCGTCAGGGTTGAGGTGGCTGACATTATCATGAATGCCGGGTTTTGACTCGAGGAAGTGAAGATGCAGCGGCTTGTCAACCGGGACGAAGGTGGGAAACTCCATCGATCCATTACCTCCTGTTAGATGGATTGCATCTGCCCATTCTATGGCTGCCTGTGCAGACTCGTGCTCCTTCCATGCGGCCGCAGCACTACGTTCCTGGCCTGATGTGATTTCATTCAGTAATCCCTCTCCTGGCTCCCACTGATAGAACGGCTCGAGGATTGGTATATCATTCGACAGCAGAAACTGACGCTGCGAGTCTAGTAGGTTGAGGCAGGCAAAGCGGACCTCGAAATGCTCGGCTATGCTCGGCAGGTTGCGCATCAGGTCACGCGCCGCGCCCCCGTTGACGTTCATGGCCGCTTTGACCACCAACAGACGACATCTCTGTTCGCTCACAGAGCCACGCTTGGGTATGCACGATAAGGGGCTTCGGTCATTTAATTCAAGAGCAGTCTACCTTTCGCATAACCATGGTCGACGTGGCTGCGCCAGTTCTAGGGGGTTTTCAAGACAACATCGTCGATGCTTTTGGAGCAACTGCTGGGTGGTGGATCGGACACCTGTTAGTAGTGGGAATACTAGCTCTCAGCATGGTCGCTCTGCAGAACCGACATCACATCACCAACCACTCTGGATTTGGTCGCAGCACACTGATGGACGCGGCTGCAACACTAACACTCACTGCCGTTCAATACAGCGTTTTCACAGGTTCTTTCGGATGGCCAGCTGGAGTATCACTAACACTCTCGATAATTTGTGCTCTTGCCTTTAGGTGGCACTTACTAATCGTCGAGTAATCTCCTTCTACGCCTCGTCATGGCTATGCCTATGATGGCTAGAACTAGAACCACGGCAACGCCGCCGATGATGATTGGCACCTCATCTGAGTATTCACCGAAAACCGAATCATTGCCGGTGAGGTCGATGGTGCCGATACCGATACTCTTCGGCTCAATCTTTACATCTATCACATTCGAACTTGGACAAGATTTCGGAACTGAAGCACCATTCTCAAGCACGACGACACAGCCCTCCCAAGTGGAATCTAGGTTGGATGGCGTCAGAATTTGAAACTGGCAGTTAGCAGAGGTTCCACCATCTGGAATCAGCACATCACACTGTGGGCTCTGGTCGTCGAAACCACTGGGCCATGCGGACGAACCAGATTTGTCTACCAGTCGAGCGCTGTATTTTGTCGTCGAATCGGTGTTACTATCACAGGATATTGAAATCGAGAATGAAATAATTTGCCCGGCTTCCAGAGTACCTCCTCCTTGTCCCACAGTGTGGTCGCAGCTGGTAAACTCAGCAATAGTCACTCCAATCTCATCGGTATCACTAGCTAGACCGGGGACTGGGACGCCTCCCGCCGAGGTAACTTCTGCCGAGACATTGACTAGATAATCACCCGCCTCTAGGTCTTGTGCCGCAGACATCACGATAGAAATCGTCAGAGTTTCGCCAGCTCCTATGGTTACACTTTCCGGACCGGCTGTATCCAAATCTTCCGAATCAATATCCACACTCACTTCTTCTATCCACATTGAATTGTTCTCAAGCTCACAACTTGTCATCGCAGTCCTGCTTGACCCTGGAGACACATCAATTTCCACGTTGTCTCCACATTCGACTGTGATGTCCGGAAAAACCTGCCCGGAAGCAGCCGGGATGAGGGCGCCTAGGGGCCCTATGATTAGTACGAAAACTAACACCAGAGTCGTTCTAGACACAACTCCGGCTGACACCTCGCTCGGATAGATATTCTCCATTCTATCTTCAGTTTGGAGCGATTTACGACTCAAAGCATTCTTGGCGACCCCTAGGGTCGCCCGAAACCATGAGCGAGGATGCGGGCAAGCCACCGGTCGTAATCGTCAAGCCGGAGACTAACATCACCAGTGGCACCGATGTTCAAGATAAATTGATCAGCGCGGCCCGCGTTTTCTCAGATCTCTTGAAGCCGACTTTCGGACCACGTGGACTTGACAAGATGCTGTACAAGACTGACGGCACTACCGCCGTCACAAACGATGGAGCCAAGATTGTCGCTGAGCTGATGGTCAAGCACCCAGCTGCGAAGATGATGGTCTCTATGGGCAACTCTCAGGAGGAGGCGTGTGGAGATGGAGTAACCACTACCATGCTACTGTGCGGGTCCCTCCTCCAAGAGGCCAGCAACCTACTGCGTAAGGGGCTGCACCCCCTGACTCTAGTAGACGGCTACAACTCGGCACTCACCGCAGCCGTTGAGCAGATGAACCAAGACACCCACACCGTGAATGAAGAGCGACTTGCTGCGGTTACTGAGACAGCACTGCGCGGCAAGGGCGCGGAAGCAGCACTCAGCCATTTTTGTCCTATCATCACCGACGCTCTGAACATACTCTCTTCCAACCGCGACGACGCCGGCGCCGAGCATGTGGCGATGTTCAAGACCGGCATCGGAGGACTACACGACTCTCTACTCATTCGAGGTATCGTGGTCAACCGCCGCGTTCTGATGGACAGTCTACCTAACCGACTGAACGACGCCAAGGTGGCGGTACTTGGAGGCGACTTGAAGGTCCGCACGATGACCCGTGACGCCGAGATACAGATTACCAGCGCAGACCAACTCGACTCGTTCGTCGACGCCGAGCAAGCTCGTAAGAAGACAATTGCTGATACTATCATCGCCAGTGGGGCAGGTGTAGTGCTATGCACGGGAGAGGTGGATCGTGACATCCTTCATCATCTAGCAGAAGCTAAAGTGCTCGCCGTAGGCGAACTCGACGAGTCAGAGATTCGCAACGCGGCAGACGCAGTCGGAGCCAATATCGTTGATTCAGTACTCGACATCGACACCGCGGACCTCGGAGTTTGTGGCTCGCTGGTTTGGGAGCGTCGCGAAGCCTCGGATCAGGTTGAGGATATCATCAGAATCGACGACTGCCCCAACCCGAGGGTAGTCACCATCGAGGTCGGCGGAGGTGGGGAGACCGGCACTGAGGAAATTATCCGAGGGTTGCACGATGCCCTAAGAGCAACCTCATTGGCTCTTGCCGACGACGAACTCCTGCCTGGTGCTGGCTCAATCCACGCTCGTATGGCCCATGCCGTGCGACGTGCCTCTGAAGCAGAGCCGGGCCGAGCTAGACTGGCTATGGACGCCTATGCTCGCGCCCTCGAGACAATTCCAGCTACCCTGGTCGAGAACTCTGGCGGCGACGCATTGGATCGAATTCTCGAACTCAGAGCCGCCGCGAGGGAGGACGAAGGATTCGTCGGAATTACTCCTGAAGGAGGAGTGGGGCCGGCCGATGGAGTCTGGCACCCAAGGGCCGTTATCGAGGACGGTCTTGAATCAGCGACCGAGACCGCGATGAGTATGCTAAGGATTGATCAAGTCATCTCTGCGAGGGGCGACTAGGGCTCACGCGAACCCTTCAAGTCCGCCGCACCAACGCACTGCTATGGCCCAACCGCGCGCTCTGCTAAGCGTCTGGGAGAAGTCCGGTATAGAGGACCTGGGGAGAGCTCTCTCGGGGATGGGCTGGGAACTCCTCTCTACAGGAGGGACAGCACGTGCTCTGAGAGACGCAGGCCTCGAAGTCACCGATGTATCCGAGGCAACCGGTCACCCCGAGGTTTTCGACGGACGCGTCAAGACCCTGCATCCAGCCGTGCATGGAGGAATTCTCGTCCGCCGCGACAGAGAAGATGACATGACAACCTTGGCAGAACTCGGCTACGGCACTATCGATCTAGTCTGCGTCAACTTGTACCCGTTCGAAGCGACTGCCGCACGCGATCCACCGGCCGGTGAAGCTGAACTCATCGAGATGATCGATATCGGCGGGCCGACCATGGTCCGCTCCGCCGCCAAGAATCACTCCGACGTCATCATCTTGACAAGTCCAGAGCAGTACTCGGGTGTAATGAATTCTCTTTCAGAATCAAATGGCGACCCCTCTGGGGTTGATGACTCCACTAGGCAAACACTAGCTCTCGCTGCATACCAAAGTACTGCAGCCTACGACACTGCCGTTTCTAACGAACTTGAGAGTAGATTCACCCAGAGTGATATACCCTCTCAAATCCATGTTTCCTCCGGTTCCGGCACAGAATTGCGTTATGGAGAAAACCCGCATCAACCCGCAGCCTTCTATCCAGCAGGTGGAGAGCCTTCCGGCCTCGCCGCAGCTGTTCAGCATGGTGGCAAGCCACTATCTTACAACAACTACCTCGACCTCGATGGTGCCCTCAAACTTGCTCGGACCATGGTATCAACATGCTCGGACTTTGAGCATGGATGTGTAGTAATCAAGCATACTAATCCATGCGGGGCCTCGGTCGACGAAACTCAAATAAAAGCCTGGGAGAGTGCTCTTGCAAGTGACCCAGAGAGCGCTTTTGGTTGCGTCATGGCCTTCACCAAGCCAGTTGAGAAGGCGACCGCCGAGGCCATCGGCGGCCACTTCTTCGAGTGCATGATAGCACCCGGCTACGAGCCCGAGGCACTGGACATTCTTTCAACCAAGAAGAACCGCAGACTATTGACTCTAGACCCTATCAAACCTCGATCCGACGAGATCAGGATGCGCCAACTAGACGGTGGATGGCTCGCCCAAGTGCAAGGGCCGCCAGCAATCAATTGGGACGATGTCAAGTGCGTGACTGATAAGCAGGCAGACACTTCTGAGGTGGCTTTGGCGCGCTTTGGTGCGGCAGTACTCGCTGAAGTCAAGTCGAACGCCATCATCCTTGTCTCTAGGACAACCACTGGCTGTGCCACCGTTGGAGTTGGTCCGGGTCAGACCAGCAGGGTCGAGGCAGTGAGGATCGCTGCTCGCAGGGCGGGCGAGAGGGCCAAGGGCTCGATGATGGTCTCAGACGCTTTCTTCCCTTTCCGCGATGGAATCGACGCGGCCAACGATATAGGAGTCAACACAGTTGTCCAGCCAGGTGGCTCAGTCAGGGATCAAGAGTCGATAGACGCGGCCAACGAGCACGGCATGGTGATGCTGTTCACCGGGACGAGACTCTTCCTCCATTAATCGGTGCAGGGAATAGTTTCTTCATTCATCGCAATCAATCGATGCCATGGCCGGGGCTGGGAGCGTTCTCACGATCACGATAATCGGTGCTTGCGCCTTCCTTATTCTGGTTGCTCTGAACATGGTCTTCTTTCTAAATCAGGATAAGGGAGTCCTAGATTGGCTGAAACATGCAACTTCCAAGCAGAGAATTATTGCGATAATTGATGTGATTATGACCTTCGTATGTGCATTGGATTTCTTGCATATTCTACTTCTCTTCCTAATCTAGAATTATTCTCTAGTGGGAACCCGGAATCCAACGTACCACATCCCAATCAATCCCACTAAGATGACAGTACCAGCTCCGAACCCCGGATCTGCTCCGTTCCAAGAGGATGGGTCAGTCAGCACCCCGTCACCCTTCGTCGAGACCAGCCATACAAAGTAGGCGGAGATTGAGGCCATCATGGCAATCATCCCTACAGTTGCGTACTTGGCGTGCTTGGGAATGGTCTTGCCCGTGGCGTAGTAGTCGAACATCGCTGAACCGAAGTAGCGGTTTGTTAGTGTCAGGCGAAACATTCTCTCGCTAGACATTGAGAACAGAAACGCGGCAGGGACAGCCCAAGAAACAGTTGGCCAGCCTGGGATCCAGATGCCGATTACCGCGAATCCGAGGAACAACGATCCTAGGCCGACATAGAGACGACTCTTGCCCTGACTACTCGCAACGCAGTACCTCTCGACGACCTCGTCGATTGTCTCCAAGTGCTCCACGGGCCAATGCGGCAGTATTCCAGCCATAAATCTCAGTATCCGGACTGCTGGGGCACACGCCCCAATTCTCAAGCCCCGGCGCCCCGCCTAGGCACCATGAGCGAAGGCTTCGTACTGCCCAGAACTGGTACGACTGACAATCCTGTAAGGCTCGCAGTACTGGTGTCGGGCGGGGGTTCGGGACTGGCCTCACTTCTCAGGTACCAGCTCACACCGCGCTGCCACCACACCACACTCGTCATTGCTGACAAGACAGACGCTGGTGGTCTCCAACATGGCCGCGACGCCGGTGTCCCAAGCATCGGAGTACCTCTGCCGATGGAGGTTGAGAAGGATGAGCGTCGAGTGGCCCATGAACGGCTTGTGAATGCCGAACTCGAAGCCGCCGATGTGGAACTCGTGGTGCTCAGCGGTTACATGCGAATTCTCACACCATGGTTTGTTAAGCGCTGGAAAGGCCGATTAATCAACATCCATCCCTCATTGTTGCCTGATTTCCCAGGCGCCCACGCTCACCGTGACGCGCTTGCGGCCGGAGTGAGCGTAACCGGCTGCACCGTACACCTCGTGGATGAGGGAGTGGATTCGGGACCAATTCTCGCTCAGCGTGAGATTGAGGTGATGGCAGGCGATAATGAGGAGGCACTGCAAGAACGCGTCAAGGCGGCGGAGCACATTCTGTATCCAGAAGTTCTCGACAGACTCTGCTCGGGGCAAATATCACTCTAAATCCGCTGGCGTGTTGATGTTGCGCAACAACGATGGATCCTCAAGCAATAGTGAGTGCTTCATCTCTGTGAATTGGACATGCAGAGGTCTACGATCCCCACTTTTCAACTGTCCGACCACCATCTTTGGGCGGACCAGTGCTAGGAGTGGGTGCGCCCACAATCCGTCATTTGGCATAGCGAGGCAGTCAGAGGACCCCAGCGCACCCTCTAACCCAGTGAACAGCGCGGAGTTCACCCAGGGTACATCAACAGGGGCCAACTGTACCGTCTCTTCGTCCACCAGTGGATCCTCAAAGGCCTCGATTAGTGCCTCGATAGGGCCTGAGTGAGGCTCAGCGTCTAGTACCCACTCAACTTGGATGGTGGAGTCAATTACCATGCCATAACGCTCGACATCTTCAGGTTCGGCCACGGCAATCCTGATTGGCTCGCGCCCCGCTTCCGCTAGGGCCATCGCGACACGAGCAATACAGGCCTCACCATCGACTTCTACGAGTGCCTTGTCTCGACCCATGCGTGACGAGCGACCCCCGGCCAAAATCAGTGCTCGCATACTATCACCGCAACTCATCGAGCCGCCGCATCGCGTGTTGAATCTCATCCATCAGGTCGAGTGCTCGATTGAGCAAAACCGACCTATCCTTCCTCGACCTCTTGGTCTCCATCCATCTCATCAACTGCCTGATGTCGTGTGCATCGCGCTGTATCGTCCACTCAAGCACCTGCTCTGCGACCGGGTCGTCAGATGGCAGTAGCCGGTTGACCATGAAGGGCGGCGTGTGGCCTCACCCATCAGTCCTGCGCCTAGCTATCTTGTAGGCGCTGCATTACTCGACCTAGAAGTGAGTCACCGTCGGGGACCTCGACGGAGGAGAGTCGGATTAGTACCTCCTTGCTCACCGTATGCCCACGCACCGTTCCTGCATAACTGACGAGGAGGGCCATATGGCCATCCACCTTACGACCATCACACCACTCCATCAAGACCTCGTCCCGCGGCATCTCTCGACCCGCTCGTAGGAACTCCTCGATACTCAATAACAGGGCCTCTGCTGGCTCGCTGCCCCTTGTCGATGCAGCGAGCACCGACCATGGGTCAGTACCCAGCGCAGCGTGATCGAGGTTGGCCAGTAGTAAAGCCGCTAGGGCAACGTCCTCACGACCATGTCGGGTCCAAAGTCGGCCTACCAGACGCAGTAACACGCTCTGGTCATCGCCAGCACCTGTCAGCAGCCACGAAGCGACGCGACGCAATAGTTCGTCAGGCGTCCCGAGATGGAAAGAGTAGCCTGCTGATTGCCCCAGTCTGTCAGTGCTCGACTTCATGATTAGAGCCGGTACACCGATGGGGTATGCCTCCCTCACTATTCCTGCCAACCGTCGATCGGAACGATGCACCCTCGACGCCTGTTGCGCGAGAAATTCGTCGAGCACTTCGTCGTGAGCCATGTCAACCTCAGATCTGGAAGCCAAGCCGATCGAAGATACCGCCTATGCGTTCCATGGTGTCGTCCAATCGCATGCGAAAGTCCTGTAGGACGTTCCTGTGGATTGTATCCTCAAGTTGACGATCGAGGCTGCGGGTTATTGCACGGTGTTCAGCGTCGCTGATTGAGAAGGCTCGCCGGAGGTAAGCCACCAGAGTAAGCTCGTCGTCCGAACGGTCGGTGTGGATTAGAACCGCCTCAAGCACCTGCCCGTAGACCATCCCCCTCTCCAATTGGCCAATTTCTCTACCAACACCCGGACTCTTCCCCTCAACTACCGCGTCATACACCTGTTTCGGCTCCTCTTCATCCAGCCTAAGTGCGTGGGCTAACTTGACCAGAAGACGCTTTTCACCATTTGAGAGTTGACCGTCCCGAAGCGCTATTCTCGTCGCCCCATGGAAAACCGCCCTGCAGTCATGAACCCCCGCTTCCATGGGCTACGATTGGAGGCGTGTCCCTTAATGGCTCGCGCAGACCATTCAACCGATAATCACCCACGCCACCTATAGGAGCGTTCATGAAGGGTCTGTGGGTCGGACGGATTGCAGGTACTCTGCCACACTCGCGGGCGCTTTATGCCCATCCACCGAACCGCCAATTGGCGAAAACCGGGAGCGAGGCCCCGAAAGTGGGGCCGAGAGCCTAAGGAGAAATGAAAATGACAAAAGAAGGAAAATACGTGATACACGCGACCATCCGCACTGACGGAACGGTTGCGCGCAAGGACGTCGTGGGAGCGATTTTCGGACAGACCGAAGGCCTCCTCGGCGAGGAACTACAGCTTAGAAAGCTGCAGCGGACCGGGCGCATTGGACACGTCGACGTTATCCTTCACCAGAACAAGGGCAAGGTGAACGGAGAGATACAACTCTCTTCGTCTATTGACCAAGTCAGTACTGCCGTGATTGGCGCTGCACTCGAGACGATCGACAGGATCGGCCCGTGCAAGGCGGTAATCAAGGTCAAGAAGATCGAGAATATCACCTCGGTCAAGAAGGACACGGTAATTGACAGAGCCAAGGAGCTTCTACTCGATATCGTGAACTCCGGTGCTGACGAGTCGAAGAATATCCTCGACGAGGTCCGTTCAGTCCTGAATCTGGGGAAGGAAGCCGACTACAAAGGAATGACAGCTGGTCCGAACGTGACTAAGTCTGAGGCGATAATCATCGTCGAGGGCCGCAACGATGTTCGCAACCTGCTGAAGTACGACATCAAGAACGCTATAGCCACGATGGGTTCAGGCATAATGCCAGAACTAGTCGAGCTCGCCAAAACGAAAAAGACGGTGACTGCGTTCCTCGATGGCGACCGCGGCGGCAAACTACTCCTCATGGAGCTAGAAGGCCAAATGGGTAAGTCACTTACCCATGTCGCGTTCGCACCGACGAGCCGAGAGGTCGAGCACCTCGAGATGAAGGTCGTGACCAAGGCACTGTCCCAAAAAGAGACAGCCGGCAAGGTCGTAGCCCGCATCAAGACCGAGATCAACAGAGACGACGACCGCGCGGTCGGACGGGGCCAAGAGGCCCTCGCCGCCCCCGATGAGGTCAAGGCATGGGCAGAGATGCTCGATGGACTACCTCAGAATCAAGCAGTAATCGTCCAAGAAGATGGTTCTGGATCCGAGCCCATAGGCGCTCGTGGTCTGGAATCCGCTCTTTCTGACTCGACCGGCGCCCAAGGACTGGTGTTCGCTGGTAAAGTGACCGCCCGCATCTTTGACCTCGCCTCCGGCGCAGGTATTGAGAACGTGCTAGGCAGATCCGTCGGCAAAGTCACCCGTAAGTCCGGTGTGCAAGCGTACGCGGCCGAAGACCTCTGATTCACTCAAACAGTGAATCCTCCGGCGGGACATAGTCCCGCCTACAATGACGGCGCTAGCCTTGTCATCCGCAGAAGCCATCAAAAGTCGTGCAGGTCCGCTGGAGCCGAATGGAAGACTCAACCTTGGGCGTACTGACACTGTATGCTCTGTTGGGACTGGCACTGCTGACCCTCTGGCTCAGGCATCAGGCGGTGCTGCGTCAGAGAGAGCGGATGAGGGATAAGATGGGAGCCCTGCAGGGCGACCTCTCAGACACCTCACAACGCCTCGATTTACTTTCAAGAGGTGTTGACACCGTACTCAGTGAGACCCCTGGGATGCAGGGCCTTCTGGATGCCCACAAATCTCTCGAGTCAGCCGAGACTCTGCTGTTTGAGCAGGATGTCAACGTCAGCTCCAGTGAATCGGTGGCGATAGCTAGCCACGCAGCTAAGACCATTCTCGTTCACTACCCTG
This sequence comes from Marine Group II euryarchaeote MED-G34, assembly GCA_002457605.1. GTDB lineage: Archaea > Thermoplasmatota > Poseidoniia > Poseidoniales > Thalassarchaeaceae > Thalassarchaeum. The sequence continues at coordinate 12,533 of NTJT01000019.1, forward strand.
GTTTAGCTGATGATGACGGTCACAAGGAGGTTGTTCCGGGGCTACTCCCCCTAGTAGAGCGCCTAGATGCAATACTCAACGAGGCTGAGATGCAGTCTGAAGATCTCGAGTTGACTGGAGGCCAGCACAGGAGGCTCGGAGAACTGTTCCATGGCATCAATCGGACAATCCGGGCATCGGACTTCTACAGACGTGCCCACGGCCTCAGCGCCGAGGACGCTGACGCTCTACGCTCCCTAGCAACGATTCACCGAGAGGAAGGCGATGTGGAAGCGCTCGACCGCAATCTCGAGAGATTACTAGCGGTCGACCCGGATGACGTCGACGTACTCAAGGAACAAGCTCTACTACTCTCTGGCAAAGATGAGGAAAGGGTCACCCGCAATCACCGTAGGCTGGAAGCGCTCGGTGTGGAGTTCGACATCTCTCTAGCCACCACTGAGCTCTCTGACATTGTTGAGAGGGCGAGAGAGGTCAACACACAAGTCGATCCGAGAGCGACAGAGCCTGAGACATCCTCGGGTTGGCTCGAACGCGCAGCCAAACTGTTGATGATAGGGGAGATTAATGTCGCTCTCGAGTCGGTCGAGAACGCTCTCGAGGTCAATCCCGACAACGGCGAGGCATGGATGCTGCACGCCAAACTACTTTCAGCCGACAAAGAGAGAATGAAGGAGGCCCTGCAGAGCATTCGTCGTGCCACTGCTCTGGGCGAGTACGGAGTCATTCTCGAGTCGGAGATATTCGAGAATGATGGTAGACTCGACGCGGCGAGGGCCGTGCTTGAGGAGAGACTCGAAACCAATCCCGATGATTCTGAGGCGAGAGCCCGTCTCAGCTTGGTGCTTCTGCGAGCCGGAGCAAACGAGTGGTCTCGAAAAGTGCTCGACGAGGCGCCACCCGAATCTTGGGAGAGCGCCCCGTTGCACGTCATGGATGGAAGACTCAACCTGCTTACCAGTGAGGGTCATCGTGACAACACCGGGCACCACGACCAGTTAGTGTTGCTCGACGCGCTGGTTGCGTTCGATGCTGCTATTGACCGCAATAGAGAGTCCGGTTTAGCATGGTTGGGTCGAGCTAGGGCCCTGCGCTACCAGGGTGCCCCCAACGAGGCCGAGGTTGCCCTGACACGAGCCAGACGACTGGTCCCTGAACACCCTTCGATTCCTCTCGAGGAGGCACAGTTGTGCCTTGACCTTGGTCGTCTAGAACAGGCCGACACTCTGGTCGCGGAGGCCGCCACGCAGTTGAATGACCACTCGGCAATACCCTTCATTAGGGGGCTGATAGCTGCTCGTCAGAATAGGCTCACCGAGGCGATTTCTCTGTTCAGTAAAGTGCTCGCTAGTGAGCCCGATCATGTCCGCGCCCGACTGAACAGATGCTCGGCCTCATTGCTGAAGGGCGACCTAGCCGAAGCCCTAGATGATGCTGATTATTTGGTGACCAACCAACCCGGACTCGGCATGGCGCGCTTGCGTCGCTCCGAGGTCCTGATGAGCCACGGGGACTGGGATGAGGCCGAGGCTGAGTTGCGCAGGCTGCTTGAGAACAGGCCCGAGCACACAATGGCACTGGTCCATCTTGGGACTTGTTTGATTGCTAGGGACAGGGCCGAACAGGCCGAGAAACCTCTCAACACCGCACTGCAGATTGACCCCACTCATTCTGATGCGTGGTATCAGCGTGGGCTCCTATACCTCGACTTTGGGCGCCTTGAAGATGCTATGCATGACTTTGAGAACGCAGCTGAGAATGATGAACACCACATCGATGCCAGACTCAGGATAGCCTCCTTGCTACATGAGTCTGAGGACAAGAAGGGGGCCGCAGCAGCTTGGAGAAGAATCCTAGATGTTGACCCCGAGCATCGTTTGGCTAGGCGCAGGTTGGAGGAGTGCATGGAGAGGACAGGTCCTCCGAAACCCAATCCGCAGGCAGAGGGTTGAACTGCTTCCCATCACCCCCACTGACCACATGCAGGAACTACGAGGAATCGAACCGGGCGACGCCGCACCCGACTTTCATCTACCGAATGCCAACTCGGCCGTAGGCAGTGAAGCAATGTCGCTGAGTGATGTCATTGGCTCGAACGGAGCCATCATTGTGTTCACATGCAATCACTGCCCGTACGTAGTTGGCTCTGAACCACGCATTGAGGCAATAGCCGCCCGCGCGCGTAACGAGGGCCTTGGATTCGTTGGAATCAACTCCAACGACCCCGTGAACTACGAATCCGATTCGTGGGAGAACATGGTCAAGCGAGCTGGTCGAGGGATGAGCTACTCCTACCTACATGACGACAGCCAGGACACCGCTCGCGCGTATGGGGCGGAGAGAACGCCCGAATTCTATCTCATCGATTCCTTGGGAGCAGTCACCTACCGTGGACGACTCGACGACTCACCTCGGGATCCATCTCATTCCTCAACCTCTGATTTAGCAGATGCCATGGACGACATGGCCGCTGGACGAAATGTAGCCATGACCCGCACTGATAGCATCGGTTGCTCGGTCAAGTGGAAGATTTAGACTTCTCAGTCAGTACTGTTCGAGCACTAACTCAGTCTGCGTAGAACCGATCTCTCCGGGCGCCGCTAGCCACATCTCGTCGAGTAGGTTGCGCAGTGCCACGGTGTCGTCGACGTGCACCACCGCGACTAGGTCAGCGTTGCCACTAATCTCGTAGACGCACTCCACGCCGGCCCACGTGGAGAACTCTCCGGCAAGCGATCCTATCTCAGTTCCAGGGCCGACCTTGAGGCGAACTAAAGCAGTCAGTCCGATGCCCGCCTCGCGAATGGTGTATCCTCGGATGACACCATCGTCCTCCAGTCTGCGCATGCGGGTGCGAACAGTTCTCTCAGTCACTCCAACCTGCTTCGCGATATCCACGAAAGGCGCTCTCCCGGAGTCTCTGAGGACTGAGAGAATGGCCCTGTCTAGACTGTCTACTTCAACCACGGGTTTCGCCGAAAATAGACCTCTATTTGTATGTTCTCTACCTGATGTGTGAAATCCGTCTACCCTTTCTTTCCTGATTCTGCATGTAAATCAATAGATAAGAAAAAGTCGTATTCAAATGGGACGGCGACAATTCGCGTCCAATGTCGGCGGAGGAGACGGTAGCCCACCTCCGTGTCCAAGAGTATCTCGACGACGTCTCAGAGTTGGATATCCCCTCCTCCCAGACCGAGTGGTACAATGTCGATGTCGCATCACTCTTGACGGGCAGTAAGGTGCTCGGACATGAGGTCGATCAGTGCACGGGTGACTCGTTACTGTTCCTTGAGAGGAGCGTTATGCTGTGCAGTCCGTCGACTGGAAAGATGCAACATTTTCCTAAGCATCTCCTCCATTGCTTTGTCGACGACAACCGTTGTGACTGCAATGAGCACGACGGAGTGCTATTCAGGGCTGAACTATTCTCAATATCTCCCACCGAGGAGCAACTATGCTGGGAGCGTTGCTGCCGCTCCGAGATGGAAATCCCGGATGTTCAGAGTAGGGTTGCGCGCTGGTTGAGCTGGCTCAACGCGTGAATCACCCCCCAGCGCAACCTTGAGAGGGCGGTGGCAGGTCGCCGAACTAATGAGTGGCGCTGTCAGCGACCTCTCGGCCCGGATGATCCTAGATTCTCGTGGCAATCCTACAGTCGAGGTCGACTGCTACGTGAATGGTGTATTGCGAGGCCGTGCAGCGGTCCCTTCGGGAGCCAGCACAGGGAGTTACGAAGCTGTTGAGTTGCGCGACGGAGGACCCTATTGGTCCGGTAAAGGAGTCTCATCGGCCATATCACACGTCAACGGCGAGATTCGTGACGCCCTCGTCGGGATGGAGGTGTCCGACCAGGAAGCCATCGACACTGCTCTGGTCACGCTCGATGCTACTGCCAACAAGAGTAGACTCGGGGCCAACGCCATACTAGGTGTCTCGATGGCCTGTTTGAGAGCGGCATCGAAAGGACCTCTGTGGGAACACATCGCGGCGGACGGCCCGACTAGTCTACCAGTACCACAGATGAACATCCTCAATGGGGGGGCGCACGCTGCTTCAAATGTCGATATACAGGAGTTCATGGTCGTCCCACACGGCTTTGATAACCTCCCGGAGGCCCTGCGTGCCGGCGTCGATATCTACCACGCACTGAAGGCTTTGCTCAATGAAGAAGGTCTGCTTGGGGGTGTGGGTGATGAGGGTGGATTTGCCCCCAACCTACCACGAAATGAAGACGGCCTTCGCCACGTACTCGGTGCAATCGAGCGAGCAGGATACACCCCAGGGGAACAAGTATCGATTGCACTTGACTGCGCAGCGCAGGAATTCTTCCACGAAGATGGGTACTATGTCGACGGAAAGACACTGTCTGGATCAGAACTAGGCGCGTTGTACACATCCTGGCTCGACAACTATCCAATTGTCTCTATTGAGGACGCCTTTGGCGAGGATGACTGGACCTCATGGACTGAGTTCACCGCTCGCGAGGGTCACCGCGTGCAAATCGTCGGCGACGACCTGTATGTCACCAATCCAACCAGGCTAGCCAAAGGTATAGCGGAGGGAGCCAGCAATGCCATTCTCATCAAGCTCAATCAGATAGGTACGGTCAGTGAGACACTGAGGGTCATCGAATTGGCACGCACTGCAGGCTTCGCTACAGTCATCAGTCACCGCTCTGGCGAGACCAGCGACGATATCATCGCTGATTTCGCTGTCGGCATCGACGCAGGACAGATCAAAACCGGAGCCCCAGCTAGAAGCGACCGCACCTCAAAGTACAACCAATTACTCAGGATTGCAGAGCAGTGCGACATATTCTCTGACTTATTCTAAGGATGCCAAGAGTAGCGGAAGCACAATCGTAGCATCCGACTCTATGACGAACCTAGGTGTGTCTGCACCAAGTTTCTCCCAACTTATCTTCTCGTTGGGCGGCGCGCCCGAGTAGCCGCCGTAGGACGGGCGCGACTCGGAGATTTGTGCGAACCACGACCAAAGTGAAACATCGACCTTCGCATCCTGTCGCAGCATTGGAACCACAGAGATCGCAAAGTCGCCGGCAATTCCTCCACCGACCTGGAGCAGACCGGTCGGTGAATCGTCCTCGCGATACCAATCGGCAAGCGCCTGCATTGCGTGCAAACCTCCCTTGACTATGTCCGGACTCTTCAGTGAGCAGTCCAGAACCTTGGCAGCTAGGATGTTACCCAGCGTCGAGTCCTCCCATCCAGGGGTGAATATCGGCAGGTTGGCGTCGGCTGCGGCCATCAGCCACGACTCGCTTGGATCAGCATCGAACTCGAGACCGCCGTGCAGCAGCAAGTCATACAGATACTCATGAGGAAACCGTGTGTCTCCAGCCGCTTCGGCATCCTCCCAGAGCGACATCAGCGGCCCCTCAATCATGCGTATCGCCTCCTCCTCGGGAATCGCGACGTCAGTGACCCGGTTCATCCCCCTCTCCCTCAGTTCCACCTCATCGCTCGCAGTCAACTCGCGCCAGTCAGCGATGCTTTCGTAGTGCGAGCGAGCGACTAGGCTGAACAGATCCTCCTCTAGGTTTGCTCCGGTGCAGCAGATTGCGTGTACCCTCTGGGCCCTGATGGCCGGTGCCAGAGTCCGCCCTATCTCAGCTGTCGACATGGCACCCGCGAGCGTGACCATCAGCCGACCTTTGTTGTCTAGAAAACCTCGCAGGGATTCCGAACATCGCGCCAGCGCGCCGGCATTGAAGTGCCGATAATTTTCATCGATGAAATCGCGTACTGTCAACATCTCACCTCTCATCGAAGAAGGCCCCAAGTTGCTTGATTGGGAACCTGTCTAAATGCCCTCGACCCGACAGTACGAGATTGGGAACAGCATCGACGACGACGTTATGAATCTCATCGGCTAGCAGTCCGGGGTCACTGTCACCACAGGTGAAGATATCAATCGCCAGAAGCCCACTCTCAGAGTAGCAGTGGGCGCTGACATGACTCTCATCGATTAGGACGACGGCTGCGAAGCCAGGAGGACTCTCACTACCGTCAAACTGCGCGACGTGCGCATGGACCTCTCGAATACCGGCTTTACGGACACAGTCTCGCAGTACCTGAAGCATCCACTCTCCGTCGTAATCGACTGGTGGATAGTAGCCCGTGTAGTCCAGCACGACGTGCCCACCATGCGAAGTGGAGCCGCTCATGCGCAGGCTGCGGCGATTTGCCGATTTCAAGGTGACTAATCGACAAGCCATGCCCGTAGCCGATGCAGACCCTCGTGAATGGCCTCCTCGTCGGTGGCGTAAGAGATCCTTACGAAACCCTCACCACCCGTAATCAAAGAGGTTGGAATGAGCTGCACTCCTGCTTCCAGCGCGCCATCGGCGAACTCGATATCAGTCATACCGGTGTCAGTGATATCGACGAACACGTAGAACGCCCCCTCGGGCTCAACTATCCTAAGTCCGGGTAACTCCGAGAGTCCGGCAGTCATTATCCCGCGTCGCTTCAGGTACTCCCGGTTGAACTCCTCGACCGAGTCGTCACAGCCCAGAGCCACCGCGGCTGCATGCATCATGAATGTAGGGACGTGAGAGGCAGAGTTGGCCTGAGTCTTCACCGCGGCGTGCATAGCGTTCGGGGGGCCAGTCAAGAAACCCAACCTCATTCCCGTCATCGCCCACGACTTTGACCAACCGTTGACAATCAGAGTACGCTCCGAGCCACCCGGGAGTGCATAGGGGGAGACGTGAGGATAGTCCATCCAGACCAACCTAGCGTAGATCTCGTCTGAGACAATCCAGAGGTCATATTCTACAGCGATGTCCACAATGGCCTGCAACTCTTCCGGAGTGAACACCGCTCCTGTAGGATTACACGGAGAGTTGACCAGTATCATCCGAGTCTTGTCGGTGACCGCGGCTCTTATTGCATCGATATCGGGATGAAAATTGTCCTTACGAACCGGTACATTCACTGGAACTGCCCCGATGAGATTCAGCATTGGCTCATATGAAGCCCAAGAGGGTGCCAGTAAAATGGCCTCATCACCGGGCATTGTGGTGATGAGGAACGAGTACAGAAGCGCCTGCTTGGCGCCTGGAGTTATGACAACGTCATCCGCGCTGACCTCGACAGAGTGATGCTTCGATAGGTAGTCGGACACCGCTTGGCATAGCTCCATCGAGCCCGCGCCTCTGGTGTACTTCGTATTGCCATCCTCCAATCCCTTAATCGCCGCTTCAATGACTGAGCGGGGGGTATCGAAACCAGGCTCTCCTACTGTCCAGCGAACAACTCCTGGTCCCGGAGGTTGTAGATACGGTGCGAAGCCGACGCCAAGCCCCTCGTAGCGAGAGGAAATCTCAGGCATACCTTCAGCGGGAGGCTGAATGGAGATGAACATACCCTCTAGGGTACTCGAAAGTCCCACCCCCTTTCTGCAAAGAGTCTTCAAGGGACCCTCGTGGGTCGGGAGTCGCTGCACGGGTGGCAGAGCAGCTATGCAATGGACTGCAGATCCATGGACCCGGGTGCAAATCCCGGCCCGTGCTCCACTTCTCAATTAGTGACCACTCTAGAATTCGACGATACCGGGGTCGACGTTACCACCTGAGAGAATGACCCCGACCCTGTCTATGTCATCGAGAGCTCTGAACTCTGGTCCGAGAACCGCCGCCAGAGAGGCCGCTCCACTGGGCTCGACCACCATACCCAAGTGCTTGAGAATCAATCGCATTGTCTCAACAACTTCCTCATCGCTGACAGTAAATATTTCCTCGAGATGATCTCTTATGATTGGCCAAGTGTGCTCGCCCATGCTTGTTAGTAAACCGTCGCAAATGGTATCCGGACCAGTTTGTGGCAGCAGTTCACCAGCTTCCAGCGAACGAGCCGCATCATCGGCCCCCTTAGGCTCGGCCCCGAACATCCTAGTGTTTGGGAACAGCGCTCTAGTGGTGATACAGGTTCCGGACATCAGCCCACCACCACCTACAGGGGCGATAACAGCATCTAATGTTCCACCTTGCTCGAACATCTCCATCGAGGCCGTGCCCTGCCCTGCGATGACATTCGGGTTGTCATAAGGGTGAATCAGAGCCGCCCCAGTCCTTTCCATAATCTCTGAAGCCGTAGATTCTCTAGCGGCGAGGTTAGGCTCGCAGAAGGTTATCTCGGCACCGTGACTTCTCACTCCCATTACTTTGACTCGAGGCGCGGTTTTCGGCATTACAATGTAGGCTGACACACCGCGCTGTTTCGCTGCCAGAGCCAGTGCTTGAGCGTGGTTACCACTGCTGTGCGTGCAAACTCCATTATCGGCAGCATCACCGAGTAGCATCACGGCGTTGCTGGCACCACGGAACTTGAACGCACCGACATGCTGCAGGTTCTCGCATTTCAGCAGCACTTCCCTGCCTGCAATACTGTTGATATCCTCAGAGGATACCACAGCCGTGCGCTTGACTACTCCGTTCAACCTCTTTGCAGCTGCCTGCACGTCCTCGATGTCTACCGAGTATCCCATGTATGGGACTGCCTGAGAGAAGGTATTGATGACATCATCGGCGGGGATTTCAAGCCTGAGTCCCCACTCGTTGCAGCATGACGGAGCAGGGCGCGCCGGAATGGAGGCCACACATTACGGTCGGGACATTGATGCTTCTTGACACATTGACTCTAGGCTACGCCCCTGCTGGGCCATGGGACTCAGAGTCATTCTCTCTAGGAGTGATAGGGCTGACTGGTTTGGCACTGCTCTATGTGGCTTGGTACCGATTAACATTCAAGCGCCGTGGACTGATTCCATGGCTTGATTTGTGGCAGGATCCAGCAGGTTCCTCAAAGAAGGTGCTCATCTGTGGTGTGGCGACCATTGTTCTTGCCTGGGTGCTGGGCAACCCTCTACAAGAGCAGATGCCAGATCCTTCAGGGCTAATTGTGACGTTAATTGGACTACTGATGCTGCTTAATGGAATCTATGTAAAACTCAGTATCGGACCTCTGGCTGATTCCAAGTAGTCAGCGGGCCCCTGGTTTCCAGAACTGTAGGGGCAACGCATCATCACCCTGCATCGCCCTGAACGCGAGGTGGTCAGCTCGCTCGTTCCAGCGGTGCCCCCGGTGTGCGCGGACGTGCTCAGCACTGAGTGAGCGCAGAGACGTGACTTCGGACCACAACGCCTGCACCGATTCAGCGAGATCCTTGTTCGCTTTGGCCCTCCACGCTCCTGAGGCGATGTTTAGAGCATATTGAGAGTCTCCACGCAGCACTATATCGCGACTGCCTCCTTCTGTCAGAAGCCATCGCAACGCATGGGCTATCGCAGAGAGTTCGGCAGTGTTGTTGGATCCTACTGTAGCACCCAAAAAACCGTCTTCAGACTCCTCAGTGACGACTGGACCACTCCTCTCGAAGACGACATCACCGCCGCCCTTACCGATGCCACTGTCTCCGGTGATGACGCAGAATCCCCAACCTGCTGGAGTCTTACTGGTGACATTCCTGTTCTCTTCGCACGATCCATCCACATAGACGTAAAGCGCTCTATCAGACATCGTCATTCTCCGATTAGGGCGGTGTACGCAGCAGCGTCCAACAACTCCCCAATATCCGAGATATCAGTCGGCTTGAGTGTGAAAATCCAACCGTCTCCATAGGGATCCTCGTTAATCATCTCAGGGTTGTCCTCAAGAGCAGTATTCGATTTCAAAATCTCACCACTTACAGGGGAATTGATTTCGCTCACCGACTTGACCGATTCGACGCTGGCACAGGCACCCATTCCCTGCACTGTGGTGCCGACTTCGGCGAGATCGACCCAGACGACTTCGGTCAACGCTTCTTGAGCGAAGTCGGTAATTCCGACAGACAATATGTTTCCTTCGATTCTCACCCATTCATGGGTCTCGGTGTAATGCAGATTAGTGGGTACTTCACTCATGGCTCTCGACTCTTCCGTGATGCACTCGCAGAGTGAAGGTTTCGATACTCACTCCTCCTCACTCAGAGTGCGTTCGAGGTGTTCTTTCTCCATCTCGGCCCAAGTTGAGCCCATACTGGAGACATCCGCCTCTTGCTGCTCCTCTCTGAGTCGGGCAAGCATCTCCTCTTCCGACTCTCGGCTGAAAACTCCGTCGAGCGGTGAGGAACCGTGCGGCTTCGAGCCAAGACTGCGGATGTAGACATAGAGTAGAGTCGAAAGGACCGCAAGCGATCCGAACACCATAGCCCACGAGTCCTCGTTGGGGCCGGAGTCTGAAAGCAAAGCTATCCTGCCTTCGGCAAATGACAGGGCAGTCAGCAGATAGAGGGGAATGGCGAAGCCGATTAGCACTCTCTCAACACGACTCGCAGCCGAATCCATTGAGCATCGAGCCCGGCTCCCCATGCATCAACTTGACTTCATCACCAATTCACGGCGATTGTTGAATAAGCTTGAGAATCTTGTATGGGAGCAGAGCCCGATTGACTGGAGTCACCTCGAGAATTCTACCATCGTCGCGCCTTCTGATGTCCTGTAGTAGCGGGTGACGACTCTTCTTATGCAGAGTCAGGAGTGTCGGCATGTCATACTCAAGCGCCGCTCTGACCACGTTCACAAAACCCTCACTTTCGACCGAGAACTTACCGACCTCATCAACGACGAGTATCTCGCAGTTACCCACGGCGTTCTGGATGGCCGGCACTCCAATTCTGTCAATCTCGCTTGGGTCTATGCCGTAGCCTAGGATTCGATTCCGTGAGTCTATCTCCCGGTGCGCCATCACCCCTCTCTCCCCCGTATCGATATCGATGCATGCATATCCGACTCTCTCACCGTTCTCAATAATCGCCTCAGTCCTCATACCCCCTATCACCTTCTGTCCAGACGTAGAACTGCGGGGATCAGCTTTGTGCTCATCAACGACCATACTGACGACCTTGTCTAAGACCGCGGACTTCCCTGAACGGGGCAGCCCTGTGATTCCTATTTTCGGATGTATGCCCATTTCTAGCTCCTCGTAGACCATTGCTTACTCAATGGAACGCTCACCGTAGGTCACCCTCGGATAATAGTCTGTTTGGTGTTAATACTTCATTAATGCCGGAATACGGAAAATTAATTCCGGCAATTTAACGTCCATCTTCCGCTTTACTGCCTCAAAGCGTAATTCAGGGCTCCCTCGGTAGAGGGCGGCGGCAACGGCAAGCTCTCGAGCTCGTAATTGTTCACATTGTTGTTTGCCGCCCATGCCCTCGACCACAGATCTAGGGCTTCCGAGTTGAGTTGGGCGGCCACGAAGAGCAATCCCTCATCGACGCTACCATGTTCCACAGCGAGACTGTCTAGGACGGCATCGGGAAGCTGCAGAAAGTTCACTGAGTTGCCCAGGACGCAGTCCGGCGCGACAACCACCCAGCGTAGACGCCGCTCCTTCCGGGCGTTGACGATGGCTTGGCACGCCACCCTAGAGACTCCTCGCGGCTCTATGGGGCCATTCCACAGTGCTTGAGAACGTTCGATGGACCCCTCTTCGATTTCAATGTCGTAGGCGGGGTGATTGATTCTTACTTCACCGTCTTCAAGACAAAAATGAGCACCTCTGATGAACGGGACGCCTTGCGTATCGAGGTCCCAGTTGCTGATATCAGTCGACCAATTCGTCTGGTCAATCTCACCGACCCTGACACGAATCGGCTTTTCAGTCGGATTGAGCCAGTTACCCTCCTCACCCAAGCGGGGCAGGTCAGCGAGGTCTCCTATGGCCTTGAGTACGGCATTCCTCGTGTAACTATCGCGTGGCATTCTAGGGACGGCCCAAGTCATATCAGTCCAGACAGACCACGGGCCGCGCTCCATCTCGAGGAATGGGGCCTTGTTGTCTAAGCCTGAGCTAGTTGACAAATCTTGGATCTCAAGTGGACCGAAACTAGTCATCATATCAGTGCTACCACCAATGGTCAATCCAATAACTAAGATTCCTTGGGACGCGCCCGGAAACACTCTCTGAGGTTCTGGGAACGACCACGATGACACCCATTGATTACTCTCCACCATTAGTTTGCGCAGAGCTACACTGCTCTTTTCACGCAGAAGGGCGTCAGGAACAATCATGCGAATTCTACCCTCTTCACGAACCAATTTCATAGAACGTTCCAAGAACAACCTGTATAGATTCACGTTGCCACGCAGTGCTGCAAACCTTGGGCTGCCATCAGATTCGGTCGTACCACGCAGTGACCCCGATAGCCGCTTACGCAACTCGCTGCCCTCAGGGTGTCCTCGAAAACGATCCTTGATGCGCAGCCATGGTGGCCTACTGACTAGCAGTCTGGGGGCCTCGGTCCACGGCCAATCGCCACGTAGAGAGTCGGCACATCTGACACAACTCTCGAGCATCAGCTCGGCCTCACTTCGACCAATTCTAGCTTCATCGCCTTCACCTACGAGATCGACCAGACCGACTCTTGCTAGGGTTAGAAGCAGCCTCTTTCTGGTACAGGTCACAGCTACTTCGGAGGAATCTACCATTTGCATTCCACGCAGCAGCCTAAGAGTGTCTGCGCGAATCTCACTCGGTGAGTAACCCTCGCTCCGGAGGACGTGAATCCTGATAGCCCGACTGGGCACCACGCCACCTCCTACGGCAGGATCCGCGAAGGGCAGGGGAATACCCGAACGGGTTCGTTCACCTGCTTCGACAGCCTCGTCATCGGGCTCGTCGCAGCCGTCCCTCACAGTCTCGTTGAGGCGCTCGGCATATGCCCTGAACCCGGGAGGCATTGCAGCTAGTGAAAGTGTAGCTGGGGGACTCTTGCTAATCTTGCTACGAGTACTCTTCAACTCGTCTGCTAAGACAGCGTGGACAAGCCTGCTGGGGGTGGAATAAGCACCTCTAGGGGACCGACCGTCGTTGACTGCCTCGAAGCGTGAGAGCAAGTGCTCGGCAACAGCCCCGGGCTCTGAGAGCAGTCCAGCAGGGAGTGTGGGCCAGTGGTTGGGCATGGTCGCGGCTATCGGCGTTCCATGGGTGACTGCTTCTTCCCAAGAATTCAGCCAACCTGAGAGCTGCTCGCTACGGTCCGAACACACATGGTCGAGGCGTGCGTACCATCCCGATGCATCGCTTGCCATGGTACTACGGGGCATGCGACAGGACACCCTTCTTTGAAGGGTACGGTTACTCGTTGAGGGATCTCAACTGCAATCACAAGTCGAGACCAAAGGAATCCTGTTCCAACTCAGTGATAACTCTTCTCTGCAGTAGCCAAGCGACTGCTTCATCTATCTCATCGGCGCGAATGCCGAAGGCGTCCAATTCGTTCACCAGGCTGTCGAAGTGGACTTGA
>NTJT01000002.1 GCA_002457605.1 Marine Group II euryarchaeote MED-G34
CGCCAATGTCCCCCTCATTGGGGTTCGGCGACACCACGATGCCGAGCAATTCTGAGGTCGGCGACAGTGTACCTCTCCGCTTCGGCTTCAGTATCGAGCGCACCGTCGTAACAGCCGCACTCAGGGGCGAAGACATAGACATCAATGCCCAACCCGCGGCCATCGGCTTCATCATAGCCAACCAGATAGCCGCTGCATTTGGATCACCGATACTAACTGATTCAGGGATTCAAGTTGAGGGGGCAGAATTCTTCCTTGAAGTGACACCGCTGATGGAGCACACCGTGTTCGGAACTATCCGAACCTCTGCGAGGATGGAGATACACCTGCCGCATTCGGTCAGGCTGCTCAGCTTTGAGAGCCAGATGGGCCTCGGAGAGTTGACTGAGGTTGACGGCAGACAGGTGGTAGTGTACAGGACACCGGTGTGCCCCGAAGCGACGACTTGGGCGCAGTGCAGCAAAAATTCGGACATCGTGTCTTACTCTGTTGAGGTCAGTTGGATGTTTGTTCTAGGTGAACTCGCTCCGTACTTATTCGTGCTTCTGGTCGGCCTAGGGCTTCTGATTAGCAGACGCAGGAGACTCAAGATGGAGCGTAATGAGAAGAAACAGGAGGAGTCCACAGCGGAGGAGCAGAAAATCACCGAGCTGGCCATGGAGTCCGAGTTTGGCAAACTCGACGACAAGATAGTGGTAGTAGATGAGGCGTACTTCGAGGAAGACTAGCCGTTCAAGTGCTCGTGTATCCGCTCGGCCATCGCCTTGCCGATACCTGGGGCCTCGCACAGCTCCCTGACGCTCGCGTGCTCTATCCCGCGTCTGCCACCGAAGTGACGTAGCAGCGCCTGGATCTTCTTCGCACCCATGCCATCGATTTCCTCTAGAGGGTCGCCTATCGCACCCTTACTACGCCGCTTTCTATGGTAGCGATTGACGAAACGGTGAGCCTCATCGCGAGCATGGATGAGAACCCTGCCGTGCTTGCTTAGAATCTGCGCCTCGCGGTCGTCCATGTGCAGCGTCTCCTCGCGTTTGGCCAATGCAGCCACCGGGAAGCGCCCGGTTAAGCCGTGGCCATCTAGCATTCTCAGGATACTCGACAGGTGGGTCTCGCCACCGTCCAGCAGCAACAAATCTGGCCAGCCATCTTGGTGCTTCAACCATCTCTCGACGACCTCAGACATCATCCTGAGATCGTCTGGGGCATCGCTCTTGACCCGATAGGTCCGATACTCTTTCTTCGCTGGTCTGCCATTGCGCAGTACAACTGATGCTCCGACACGCTCGTCACCCTGCAACTGGGCCATGTCAAAGCATACGATATGATCAAGCGAATCGAATCCGAGCAACTTCGCAGCATCATCAGCGGCAGCCTGCTCGAGGCTGCCCGATCGTCTCTTCTGGTGACGTTCAACCTGCACTTCGGCATTCTGATCAGCCATCCCGCGTAGTAAAGCCAGTTCGCCGCGCTTGGGCACTCTGACCTCGACGGCCCCGGCGCGACGTTCGACCAACCAAGCCTCCATCGATTCACCGATAGGCGCCGGGACGAGGACAGTGCGCGGGGGCCTGGTGCCCGAGTAGTGCTCAGCGAGGACACAGGCGACCGAATCGGCAATATCGCCTCTGTGAATCAACGGATACTCAAGTTGCCCTTGGACGATACCGTCTTTTGCGTTCAGGACCACAACCATTCCATTATCTCCTCTGGAGGCGAAGCCAATGGCGTCGCAATCCTGGTAGAACCTGCTGTGCACTACTCTCTGAGAGACAGTCCTTTGTACCGATCCGATTAGGTCACGAATTCTACCCGCCGCCTCGTACTCTAGTGCCAGTGAGGAGGCATCCATATCCTTCTGGAGCGACTCGATTAGTACGCCAGCGTCACCATCAAGGACTCCGATTGCAGCCGCAATACGCTCATCGTAACCCGTCGCATCGATACAGGGTCCATGGCACAGTCCGATGTGCATCGCTAGGCAACCTTGCGGCAGTAGCTCAGGACAATCGCGGATACCAAAGTGGCGACGCAGCAACTGAATCACTCGCTTGGCCGCGCCGGGATCGGCGAAAGGACCCCATCGAAGCGAGCCCTCAGGAGGGTGCCGCGTGTAGATGATGCGAGGATGCTCATGGTCAGACAGGGCGATGAAGGGATACGATTTGTCGTCCTTCAACATTGAGTTGTAGCGAGGTTTGTGTTCCCTAATCAGCTGTCTTTCGAGTATCAGGGCATCGCTCGGACTCTTGGTAACGATGAAGTCAACGCGGTCTGAGTCCTCGACCAGTCGGGGAACCATCTTCCGGTTGGGATTGGGTACGAAGTACGACTTGACGCGAGAACGCAGGTCAGTGGCCTTTCCGACATAGGTGACCCGCTCGTCAGCCCGCCGGAATAGGTAGACTCCGGGCTTGCGGGGCAAGTCAATACCAGTAGGGTCTAGCGCCATGTGGGTTGATGCGCTGCAGGTGAATGCCCATGAACCCGTGCCTTCGCTCGGGCGCCATGCTCTCCGAGGCGCAGTCGCGAATCTTATCGCGTCTCGCGCAATTTGGAGGTGAGCTGGAGGTCGCATGGGACGTGCCTAGGGCGTTATCTCTACCCGGCCTTGCAGAATCGCTAGGAGTAGTCCGATCGGCTCTGCACGCACCACTCTCCTCACTCGAAACTGAAGGGTACGTCTTGACTCGCTCAGCTCACGTCACTGGCGGCGGCTCGCGGCGGCGTACAGTCGTTCACATTACAGATACTGGCCGCGAGGCCATCTCGGAACTCGAAGAGCCATCGCCAGCCCGCAGAGGACGCAGCTTTGGCCCCTTGCCTGAGCAGATTTCCCTTCATGGCAGGGATGAAGATGCAACCAGTCTCTCGGACGCACTACTCGCCGGATCCAACGTGCTTCTGAGTGGCCTGCCTGGTGTTGGCAAGTCCAGTCTCGCTCGCGCCATCGCAGAGCATGTCCTAAGCATGGGCTGGACCGTGCGATGGGCCTCCTGTGGCTCCGACACAGATGCAGCAGGAGTGGGTGAGATGTGGTTGGGTGAGGATGCACCTTCCTCTCCTTCAGCCATCATTGGCGCCTCGGACGGCCCGAGGACCTTACTGGTCCTCGACGAGGCCCAGGAACTGCATCTGCGCCACACTGCAGGTGTGGCGGAATTGCTTGAAGAGGCATCACCAGGGAGCTCTTCTGTGCTCGCGGTGTCAAGATCCCCGAGCCCCTTCGGACTTCCAGAGGGCTTCTCCGAGTTCAAGCTCGAGGGACTAGCTCTCAAGCACGCCAGTTCCCTGCTCCCGAGCGACACCGACAGCGTCACTGCTAGGAGCGTTGCAGAGGCCCTGGGTGGCCACCCCCTTGCTCTCCGCCTGTGGCTACCCGGCGAAGAGGTACCTGAGCTCGGCGAAGCTGTCCAAGAATATGTCGAGTCCACGGTGATGCACAGACTCAGCGACGAAGGCACGGAAACTCTGGACGAGTTCTGCATAGCCCCTTCGTCGCTACTGGTCAGCGAACTCTTCGGAGGCGAGGGTACGAATGAACTCGACGATTCCGCTATACTGAGGTGGAGTGGCGTCATGGCCGAACCCCATCACCTGATTCGCAACGTTCGTCGAGGTTCTTGGTCAGATGAGCAGTCCAATGCATTGCACGCGCAGGCGGCCGGTAGATGGGCCACTAGACAGGGAGCCAGAGCACGCAGGATGGAAGGCCATCACATGGTTCACTCTGGAGAGCCCGACGCCGAATGGGTTTCAGAGCACATCCAAGCCATAGCCGAGCAGGACAGCGCTGCAGCAGCGGTCCTGCTTGAACAGGCTGTTAGCCTAAGTGAGGACGAGTCCATCAGGGAGGCAGCCGCCGATCTTGCTCTGGAGCGCGGCGAGGCAGACATAGCCGAATCCCATATTGAAGGCCTGAGTGTAAGTGTCGGGAGAAAACTCCGCTCCGCTCGACTGGCTCGACTACGGGGCGATTCAAGGTCCGCGGAAGACATCGAGGCCGATGCGATGACCGAAATGACGCCCGCCGAGTACACCAAGGCAGCCATCGCATCCCTAGTGCGCCGATATGATGACCGATTGCCTGGTCGTATCGACCATCAACTAGCGCAAGAGCTGACGAAAGTCGCAGATGCGGTGAACATGTCCTCACTACCAGAATCAGAGCGCAGCGCCGGCAGCCTCGCCCTCAACCTCATCAAACACGGCATCGCTCTCGAGATCGATGATGTTTCTGCAGCCGCGAAGGCGCACAGCGCCCTTGAATCTGCAATGGGTCCCGAACACCCCTACATGGCTGTGCTTGACCTGCGTGCGCGTCTCTCATCGCGAACCGGTGGGAGCGCCTCAGCAGAGTCTCTCAACTCAGCTAGGTCACTGATTGAGTCGCGTGAGGACCTCAGCGAGAGGATTCGCCTCATACACGCAGCCCTCGAGGCTACCGACAGCCACCCTGACTGGCTTGTTGAGGCCCACGCCTCAGTTGCCGCCATGCCGCTACGTGAGGACCTCGCAATGCACCGCCGTCTATGCGCCCAGCGCTGGTACTGGCGCGGTGTCCTCGAACCCGAACGCAGATTGTCACATTGGAGAGAGGCGGTGAGCAGATTCAGGATGGCTGAGTGCAGTGCAGCAGCAACAGAGCTCATCGGCAGAATGGCGAGAGCAATTTAGATTTCAGCACCGATGAGAGTGCGTGTCTCAGTGATTCCGGGAATCGATCTGACTCCCTGAACGATGCAACGAGTCAGTTCGGCCTCGTCATCGGCCTCGATTTTGACGAATAAGTCGTGAGGTCCGAAGACAATCCACTGTCCAACCACTCCCTCGATGGCACCTACGGCCTCCCTGACAGCAATTTCGCAGCCTACTTCGGTTGTGATGAGAATGAATCCGACAGCCATTCTCACACCTCCACCGCAATCAGCGTCTCAGTCTTGATGATCCCAGCCACTGAGCGCATGTTACCAATCAAGGTCTTGGCCATCTCTCCTTCGTCGGCGAAGTCAATGCGAGTCACCAGATCGTACTCTCCATAGGAGACATGCGTCTCTGTGACGCTGTCAATTTCTAGAAGTGCCAGATATACATCTCTCTCAAGTCCCGGTTCTACCTTAATCAGAACGAAGGCAGTACTCATTCTCAGTCCTCGACGGGCATCGCGCTCGGTCGCTGTTTATGACCTCTGCTATACGTTAGTTCGGTATCACTCACGTGTGCGCAAGGGATAACAGGCGGACAGCGAGCGGACTACCCATGCAAGCATCTGTTCCGGCAGTTCGCAGGCGTGCTGTAGCACTTATTCTCCTGCTGCTGCTTTCAGTCTCCCCGCTGGTCCCAGCTACTTTTGGTGCTGTATCCCGCTCGACCACTGTATGGTCAGGAACTGTGGTGCTTCAGGATGGCTACACAGTTGAGAGCGGGGAAATACTCGTAGTGCAATCTGGAACCACCATCCAGCTCGGCGATGACGAGAATATACTCGTGGCTGGAAGAATCACAGTACAGGGCACGAACACAGCGCCTGTGCTACTCGAAGCAATCTTGGGCAATCACGACGGCATCGTGTTCAATTCGAGCAGCAGTGGGCTGGGCTCAAAGATAGAGAATCTAACAATCACCGATGCGGAGTATGGCATCACCATCTATGACAGCGACCCGACCATGAATGACCTCACGGTCATCAACGCTGACAGGGTTGCTATCGACTTGTTCGACGGAGCCTCGCCACGAATCAATGATCTCATCATAGACGGCGGTGGTCAAGATGTCCATGGATTCTCCACCTCATGGCGCTACGGTATCGGACTTTCCGTTGGGGCGTACTCGGCCCCCATCATTGACGGCATGATTGCCGATGGTCTGATTACTCGTGGACTGAACTACTGGGGTAACTCGGGCGGGCTAATCTCAAACCTAGAGATATCCAATGTCAGCGGCTCGACCCTCGCTATCGCTGCTGGAATATGGGTGGAGGACTCGATACCACTGATATCGGACTCCAGTGTGAGCCGTTGTGACAATGGTATCTTCGTGCGCCATATCACCTCTGGATGGACCACCCGGCCGACCTTTGTGGGAATGACAGTGGAGAATAGCCAGTACTATGGCATCATGGTTGAGCAATACAACCACAGCCAGTACTCAAACGTGCCTCACAACGCTGTTTTCAACGACCTCGTGGTGAGGGGGACGGGAGGACCGGGGGCCAAGACACCCGGGCTAGCCTACGCTGCATTCGAGGTCAACACCAGCGGAGTACAGGTCACTGATGCGCTAATCGAGGACAATGCGGCTGTTGGCTTCAAGGCCTACATGATTGGTTCCTCGACTATACTCAACGAGATTGACCTGCTGAGAAATGGCAGGCCGAGCGCCACAGCTCCTCTCAATGACAGGGCTGGCATGTTCATGCGCAGCGCCAACTGGGCCCCTACCATCAACGACCTAGTGGTCCGCAACTCAACGGGACCGGGCGTACTGTTGTGGAAGGGAGGCGCTCAAGGCGCTGATTGGGTGATAGCCGACAACGGCGCTACCGGTGTTGATATCCGCGAGTTCCATCCTGACCTATCCGGAGTAATCAGCACCGGTAACGGCGGTCATGGTGTCTCGGTCAGAGACTCCAGCAATGTCGAATTGGCATACGTGACGACCTATCAGAATGGACTCGGAGCGGCACTGCCACAACTAGGGGCCGGTTTCTACTTCCACGAGTCTAACGACGTCATGAGCGGCGGCAAGAACTCGACCTGCTTTGAGTGCACATCAATCGAGGATCAGTATGGATTCGTAGTGCGCGACAGTATCGACCTGCAATTACTCTCAGTTGACATCAGAGACTCTGTCAACGCCCCAGCACTGGACATCGACAACAGTGGGATGGACCACGATGGCACGGTCATCATGGATGACATCAAGATTAACCTCAATTCGACCAGTCACTCGGTCACGCTGGATGAGGTAAACGGTCTGGTCCGGGGCCTCGACATGAACGGCGACAATGGCGGCCTGTTGTGGGACGCCAGTAGCCAGGAGACCTCCTTCCTTGAGAACAGCGTAATCCGTGGCAATACCGGCTCCTGCTTCGACATGGTCGACCACAGTGAACTGTTCGTCCACAACGTCGCAATGGCTTGTGATTCCGGCGCTTCGGCAAGTGTCACCTCTAGTTTTGTCAACTTCACCGGCTCATGGTTCACCAGTGGATTCGCCGATAGTTTCGAGATGTTGGGCGACAGCCATCTGCGTTGGATATCCTCAGGTGATCTCGACACACCGACCTACGTCGGACAGGACAACATCCTCGATGTGATGTGGATGGTTGAGGTTCATTCCGTCAACCAGCACCTGTTACACATCCCTCACGCCGAGTTCAACCTCACCTTCGATCTATACGAGTCCGAGCACACAGGCACTCTACCGTACTCGGGATACTATTCGTATGGCCCCTTCATCGGTGAGCGCTGGACTCCAATGCAGGGCTGGTCCGATGTCAACACGGTTCACACCGGTTGCGACTACGATGGTGTCCACAACGACACTGCAGCAGTCGACCTCGACGCGGATATCTCGGTGTTCTGCCACCTTGAATTGTCCAATCAACCACCATTCATTCTGTGGGATTCTCCCGAGCATGAGGCAATCTATGCCAGCGGTGGCCAAGTGGTCTTCAACGCCAATCGGTCTTGGGACCTCGACTTCGACGAACTGAGTTACAGCTGGACCAGCAGCATCGATGGCGACCTGTTGAGTGCATGCAGTCCACCCTCGGGCGGAAACGGCTCGTCATTCACTGCCAACCTCGCCGCCGACGCCTGTCTTTCAGATGGAGTCCACCAGATTACCCTCGAGGTCTGCGACAGCGAGAACCAATGTGTGCAGGGGGTTCGTGAGATTGAACTGGTCAACCTGCCCCCAGTGCTTTCGGTTGGAACAACACCGCAGATCTCGGCATGGGGAACTCTCTACCTCGGAATAACCGCCAACGTCACTGTCCATCTAGGTAGCACGTACGACCCAGAGGGAGACGAACTGAACTGCTGGGTAGAGACCTCCTATGAGCAAGGGACCGGTCAGCCGCCTGCAGGGGACGCAGAGTGCCCTGCTACAATCATCCACACATTCCCGGGCGCACCTAACCAGTTCTCAGTGACGGTGTATGCCTCGGACGGCGTCAATGTCCCCGTCTCGTGGACCTTCAACGTCGAGCTCTACAACGAGATACCAGTGGCAAATCTGGAGATTACTCGAACAGGCATGACATCGTCGGCAACCGTGCAACTCGACGGAACTGCGACTTTCGACCCTGAGGGTGATGGAGTCAAGTTCGAGTTCTGGAGCGACCGCGACGGCCTTCTCGCCTCTGGGGTGACACCTGACTCGGCAGTCGAGTGGATTGGGACCCTGTCGAAGGGAGACCACATCATCACGATGTACGCGAGCGACGATCGTCCCAACCATGCAGGTATGTGGGACTCGACCACAGCCGAACTCAGCGTTTCCAACTCACCGCCCGTGGCGCTGATTGCCAATCCGTCCGACGGGATACTGACTGACTCTGGCGAGCTACTGGTCTTCGATGCCACTGGTTCGGGAGACTGGGACGCTGCTTGCATAGATTTGCCTGACAACGGCAGTGGGCTGGTCTGCAATCCCTTTGCGGAATTCAGTACCGACCTAGTTAGCGTGCTCTGGGAGAGTGATCTATTGAGCGAGCCGATGGGTAGCGGATGGGTGTTAGAAACTAGGTTGCCGGAGGGCGTGCACCAGGTCACTCTGACTGTCGAGGACGGCTCAGGGACCTCGGACGTGGCTGAGATTATGGTCAGGGTCGATGAGTCGGCCCCGGTTCTCGTTCTCGACTCGCCAATGCCCGATATCGAGGTCTACTCCAATCTGCCTGTGCTGTTCGACTTCCGACGCTCGTTTGACCCCGACGGCGACGACTTCACTGTCAGCGTATACTCCAATCTGATGGCTGAGCCGATACTTGAAGAAAAGACGGCAGATTACTGGTACAACGACTACTTACCGGCGGGAGAGCACATGCTACGTTTTGAGCTGATAGACTCCAATGGGATGCAGCGCACCCATACACAAGCACTCAAGGTAATGGAGACTGGTCCTGTAGCGGGAATCTCTGACCTTTCGGAAGGCCAGTACATCCCACCGGGCGAGCCCGTGGTACTCAACGCATCGGCCTCCTATGACTACGATGACGACATTGTGCTCTACCAATGGGTCCTGAACGACGGAACGTTGCTGAGCGACAAGATAGTCCACACTGTGAGTTTCCCACCTGGGCCCGTGCGCATCGATTTGCTGGTCAAGGACTCAAGGGGCGACTCATCTTCGGCCTCGATAAACCTGACAATCGGCTCAAGCTCACCGCAGTTGTACGAACTCGAGGTATCGCCGAGCAGCATCGACCTTGAGGAGCCGACATCGGTCCTCATCACGGTGCGGCTAGTAGATCCCGACGGTACCACTACCTCTGTGCGTGGAGAGCTGCGCGCTGGTGGGGTATCGCAATCCCTCGATTTCCTAGACGATGGTACGGAGGGCGACCAGTTCGCCGGTGACGGCATCTGGACCTACGCATCTGTCTGGACCCTGACAGGGAGCAGCGCGAGGGTGGAGGTATGGGCTCTTGACGGCGATATGGTTAGCCCGGGTTTAGTCGAAGTCATCCCCATCGAGTCGCCCGAGGACACGAGCATGTTTGACTGGCTACTCGGAACAGGTCTCCCGTTCCTGATTATGGCCCTGACTCTGGCTGTAATGGCAGGAATAGCCTACGCGAGTACCCGCAGGAGACAGGTCTCAAAGGACCTTGAAATGATCGAGTCGTGGTCTGGATTCGATCCACGAGAGTTAGATGAAGAATTTGATGATTAATTGTACAACAAGGGAGGGAGAAAATGGGAAAAATAAATCTCAAGGAGAAACTATCACTGTTTTCAGAACACTGGTCACCAAAGGTAATCGCAGAGATGAATGATTACCAATTTAAATTAGTCAAAATTCAGGGCGATTTCGTTTGGCATAATCATGCAGATACCGACGAGGTATTCATCGTAATCAAGGGCGAGATGAAAATCGAGTTTGAGAATGAGACCGTGGAATTGAGCGAGGGTGACATGTATGTGGTCCCAAAAGGAGTTGATCACAAACCCTGTGCCGAATCTGAATGCGAGGTTATGCTCGTTGAACCTCGCGACGTCGTCAATACTGGCAGCACAGAAGGCGAATTAACAGCCTCCAATGATATCTGGATTTGACATTAAGTCACAGAATGTAGGATAGTCACTGTTCCTGCGGTACCTCAAAGATGAGGCTGCAGCATGTCAGCGCACCTTCGGCTTTCGCCAGCTCCGAGGCGACTACGGGCCGTGCATCATAGCCTAGGGCAGAGAGGCGCTGACCGGTCCTAGGGAAGTCAGCTGCGAAAAGGACCGTACTACCAATGCGGACGACGTTGGACGCACTCGGCTCCGACGGGTCGACCGAGATACAGGCATGCTTGGGAAAGGCACCGGCATCAACCCATTCAGGATTGATGAGAAGGGTGTCGTCCGAGACCACGGTCACTGCTGACTTCAGGTGGAGACATCCGTTGAACTCAACCTCCTCAACGCTGTAGCCGTGGTCGGCAACCAGCGCTCTCAGCTGGCGCACGGCCTCGGTATTACTACGAGTGGAGATGCCGACATAGATGTCCTTAGCCACGACCACGACGTCCCCTCCATCGAGTATCGCGGGTGCCTGAATGTACTTGAGCGAGCGGTGCGGTGCGAGCGCCTGTTCGATTGAAGGTCGTTCGCCACGCCGGGAAAGCGCCCCCGGCCTCGTAATAATCGCGATCTCGTCAAGCACTATGGCAATGTCCTCGACGAACACCGAATCAGGAAAATCTAGTTCCTCGTCAAGGTGTTCGACCCGGCAACCGAGCTCCTCGAGAATCTCTTCGTAGAGGCTGTGCTGGGCTCGCGCATTTTCGACATCAATCTCTTCGCGCTCAAGAAAGGTCAACTCGCAGACCCCGATGGCCGGACTAACTCCTCTGGTGATTGCTACACGCATTCGCTTCATAGGCAGATAGTCTGAGAACATAAAGTAGCGGAACATCTTCCGTCCTGCGTGGAAACCGGATTGCATGGCAAAGTCGTGCTCGTCACCGGCGGTGCTGGTGGCATAGGTCAGGCCATCTGTAGAGCGTTCGCTGCCGAGGGTGCTCGCGTGGTTGTGCATCATCATTCCTCGACTGACGCGGCCGTATCGTTGGCCAAGGAAATCGATGGAATTGCCATCCGTGCGGATTTGCGCGATGACAAGGAAGCACTATCGATGGTTCGAAGCATTGTCTCTGAATCAGGAGCCCTCGATATTTGCATCGCTAACGCCGGCCACTACCCCACACCGTCCAAGCCACTTTGGGAAATTGATAGTGAGCGTTGGGCCTCTACCATTGACTCCAATCTTGGGGTGACAGTGAGCACTGCTCGGGCCTTCCTTGGCTACGCCGCAGAAATTGGCCAAGGATCAATCGTTCTGATTGGTTCGACAGCAGGTATCTACGGTGAATCGGGACATGCTGACTACGCTGCTGCGAAGGGCGCCATCACATCAGGTCTGCTGATGTCACTAAAGAACGACGTCTCGCAGATTGGTGGTGTCCGTGTTAATGCGGTCGCCCCAGGATGGACTGTCACGCCAAAGAAGGTCGAACATGGGGTCGACGAGGAGCTAGTAGAGCGTGCAACTGCGACGATGGCACTGAAGAAACTCGCTACTCCTGAGGATGTGGCTAAAGCGGTAGTCATGCTATCTTCGGACAAGATATCAGGGCACATCACGGGACAGGTCATCGAGGTCGCAGGCGGAATGGAAGGACGTTTAATTCCTTGAATTATTCAGGCTACAGACTCAATTCGAGCCACCTCTCTAGAGGTGACCAGTGCATCCATCCCACTGTCCGACAGTCGCCACTTAGGGCGTCGTGCCTGTGAGGCAGCCTCGACCATCTCACCATTGCGCAGTTCGTTGAGGTGGTGGCTCAGCAACTGTCTTGAAATCTCTAGCTTCATTCGGATATCGGTGCCTGAGAGGCCTATGTTGCCTGATTCTGACAGTACCTCGAGTATGGCGAGACGAGTCCCGGCGATAGGGTTCCTGATTCGTCCAATTTCCTCCCCAGACAGACTGGAAATTGCATAACGGCGCAGTTTACCATCCCTCCACGAAATAATCTGACCAGTCGATTCCAGAGTGTGGAGGTGGTAAGCTGTCACCCCGTTGGCGAGTCCGAGAGCATCGCGCAGTGCGGAGAAGTGGATTCCCGCATTCGCCTCAAGATATCCGAGTAGACGGCCGCGGGTGAGCATATCTTCTCGATTGCCCTTCATCCTCGCGAGCATAGGAGATATCAGGGCCACTAACACTGTCACTTTCACAAACTCAAGTACGAACGATCCAAGAATGAGTGATCCTAGGGCACCCGCTCCTCCAACCAGAAGCCTCTGTGGCAGGGTAGAATCTGAATCTTCTTCTTTCTCTCCCCGTTCAAGGACAGGCTGTGCTTCCTCAGAGTCTTCCTCGGCGTCAGCGGCTGCAAAGCCCTCGGCGTTCACGGTACCGTCGTCATCTATGATTTCGTCAAACGGCGTATTCATCATCCAGCCACCTGCGAGCATAGCAGCTACCGCAAGAGCGGCTACGAGACGGACCGTACGGACGCCTTCCATCACTCTGCGCAACCCATCTTCACCTATGACTGCCGTGGTGAATTGGTTTGACATTACGTAGTGGTGTTGAATAACAGAACTCTCATCACGAGTCGAGGAGCGATGGCGGAGGAGTCTGATGTTTCCATTGGTGATGACACCGAGCGCGAGGAGGCGATGCTGACCGCGGCCCGCTCAGTAGTGAGGACGTGCATGCAGGTGCGACCGCACGAGCACGTGCTGGTAGTAACCGATCCGTCTACTTCTGAGGTAGGGCGCTCACTGTATGAGGCCGCCTCGGAGGTTACTGACCGCATCCTCATGATGATGATGCCTCGCAGGCACAGACAGGGTAACGAGCCACCGGCCTCAGTCGGTGATCTGATGCGTCGTCAGAATGTCGTACTGCTCGCCACTCGCCACTCCTTGACTCACACCCGTGCACGACTGACTGCATCGCGAGAGGGAGCTAGAATCGCTTCGATGCCAGGAATCGACGAGGAAATGATGGCGATGGGTGGGATGACCGCCGATTACAACGCCCTGCAGAAGGAGATATCGGGGCTGAACCCAATGCTGCGGCGTAGGCGTGATGTCAGAGTGACGACACCGGCGGGTACAGATGTGACCTTCAGGACCGGGGCCCGCTGGGTGCTCGAAGACAACGGCATATGCAACCGGCCTGGGCAGGTGACCAACCTGCCGGCCGGAAAGGTCTTCGTTCTGCCTAAGGAGCAGACCCTGAGCGGTAAAATCGTCATCGATGGCTCATGGGAAGGCATCCTGCTAGACGAAACTCTCACTTTCCTAGTCGAGGAAGGCATGGTGGTCAGCATTTCCGGTGGCGAACTGGCAGAGAGTGTTGAGTCGGTGCTCGACGAGGCTAAGGTCGGCCTGCGCCCGTCTAGGGCCGGGCTGGTCAAAACTGTGGCTGAGTTCGGTTTCGGGATGAACTCGAGGGCGAGAATGACCGGAAACAGGCTTGAGGATCAAGTGGTGCGCGGCTCCGCTTACTTCGGAATTGGTGACAACTCTGCTCTCGGTGGCTCGGCAAGCGTAGGCATTCACATGCGAGGAGTCATGCTGAAACCAACAATCGAACTGAACGACGTCGACCTTGTGGTCGACGGCAAGATTACCGCCCGCAAGAGGTGATGAATTGCGCGCACTACTCTGGTGCAATGGGCAGCAGCCCCCAGAAACAGTTGTCCAAGGCCTACTCGAGGGCGCTGTTTGCTTCGGGGTTGATGGAGGGGCTGATAGGGCTGCTGAGGCAGGTTATGATGTCGAACAGGTCCTCGGAGATCTCGATTCTATCGATTCCGACAGGTGGCGCGGTCGGACCTACGAATTAGTCGACCAATCGAGCAGCGATCTGGCCAAGTCCCTTTCACTACTCATTGAACGCGGTTACGATGAGATCGACGTCGTCGGCTCGGATGGAGGCGCCACAAGTCACTTCCTCGGTAGTTGGGCGGCGTTATGCGAGGCGCCCTCTGGGGCAGCCATACGACTCCACCACGAAGACTCGGTGACCCATCGGGTACATCCGCAGGAAGGCGAGCGCGAGTTCGCGGTGCGCTCCGGAGGCGAATTCTCAGTGTTTGCACTAACTCCTTGCCGTAGCGTGCACCTGCACGGCGCCCGGTGGGAGATGCACGGTGCGCCGATGACCCTGTCCACGGAAGGACTCCACAATGTCGCCTCGGGAGAGTCAGTGCGCATCAAGGCGGACGGAGTCTTAGTAGTGATAGTCCCGCAGAACTAATCATTCCTCTTCCACAGCGTGTTGCTTGGGATCGCGGGAGAGCAGGAAGGCGATTGGACGCGTCCTCGGATCGGACTCTAGAGCAATTTTCATGATTACAGCCAGAGGAACTCCAAGGACCATCCCCATGACTCCCCACGCCCATCCCCAGAAGGCCACTAGGAGAAGTAGCACGATGGGAGACATGTCAAGCCTTTGTCCGGCCAGTTGTGGCTCGACCACAGCCCCCCATGCCTGCTGGTTGAGGACCAGCACCAGAATGAGTATGACAACCCAAGTCGGGCTCAGTACGATGAAGCCGAGGAATATCGGAGGGATTAGTGAAATCAACGCTCCCACATAAGGAATGAAGTCCATCATGAAGGTGATTGATGCCCACATAAACCAACCAGGGATGTCGAGGTACCAGAGGACAATCCCTGCGATTACAGCCTGGCCGAAGGCTACGGTAGCTCTGGTAACGACATAGGTGTTGATTCCCTCTCCAGAGGAGCTCGCTACAGCCTGCACCCTCTCGGCATCCTCTGGGTAAGCTGCCTTCAATCGGCGAGGCAGAGTTTCGGCCTCAAGGATGATGAAGAGCAAGAAGATGAGAACAGTCACTGCGCTGGCGGTAAAACTCGCCAATGAACCAACGAATCCAGTCAGATAGTCGTTGATGGTATCCAAACTCAAGAGCGCCGTCAGACCGCTGACGTCGAAGGAGTATCCCCAAAGCTCCAGCCCTTCCAACCAGGTCAGCTTGATGTTGAGCTTATCAGTCAGCCCAGGTATCTCATCAGTGAACGCAGTCAGGTTGGAGTAGAGTAACTGCGATGCCATCCACATCACTAGGAAAAGAATCGCTACGAGGACGCCGTATGGCATCAGTGGGTGAGCGTACTTCAGCATTATCGGACGCTCCTCCAACCACTGTGCAGCGGGCCGGATGAGCAGGAAGAGAAGAGTTGCAATCACTAGGGGCTGTATCACCGCTTTGAGTTGGATTATCGCTAGCACCGAGACCATCAGGATGATAGCAATATTGGCTACTGTACCTGAAGGTAAATCCCGCAGGCTCTGAGTCTCTCCCATGCTCTCCCCTATCCACGCCAGTGCGACCAGCGCATGAATAATTCCCCGGAGGGGATTTTCACTCCGCCCTTTCGTATATGGCTTCAAAGCACTCCGCATCGTGCTCGAAGGTGAATTTTTCAAGCACCCTGTGTCGACCAGTCTCTCCCTTCTCTTGCAACTTTTCTGGATTGGCCAGCTCGGCCATGATGGCACCCGCCATGGAGTCCGGATCCCCCATCACGAACAGCCTGCCCACGCTCTCGTCCACCATCTCTGGCAGCGGCCCGTGGTCGACTGTTACAACGGGAGTACCCGAAGCCATGGCCTCTAGTGGAATAAGGCCCTGGCCCTCGTAGTAAGATGGATAGACCACGAGGTCGGCGGAGCGGAATAGTGCCGCCAATTCTTCGAAAGGCATCCCAGACTCAATTGTTACCGCGTCAGCCACACCGAGTGCTCGAGCCTGCCTCTGCAAACGTGAGCGTAGATGCCCCCGTCCGACAATTACTAGACGGGTCTGAGGGTCCGATGAATGGACATTGGCGAAGGCCCGGAGTAGCAGGCCGTAACCCTTCCTTGCCGCGAGACGCCCCACTGCCAACAGCAGACGTGAGCCACCATACCTAGATCGAATCTCTTCGTGGACCGCAATAGAATCCTCATCATCACGATGTAGTGGCACGAACATGCTGGTATCAACACCCCAGTGTACCACTTCACAGTCCCAGTCGGACGGTGGCGAGTAGCGCGCCTCAAAGTCGTGCTTAGTAGCCTCGGAGTTGGCCACACACACACTGGAGCCATGGATTGCAGCCTTCTCATAACCGGCGTAGTGCTTGGCTGTCAAGAGTATCGCGAGGTCATTTGGGTTGGCCCAGACTGCCGCCTCCTTCTGCTTTGAGGCGGCAACCAAACCATCCCTCTCGCCTAGCCATGAGCCGTGCAGCGAGCAGACCACCGGAGCAATGTTTTCCCGACAACTCTCGAACTGCTTGACATTCCACGATATCATCGGGCAGTGTAGGTGGACGACATCTACTCGGTCGTTAGCGTGCAGGCGCTTCAACGCACGCATCGCACTGCGACCGTAAGAGCGTGTGAATGCCATTGGGATGGGGGTCCACCCTACACTCAGCACCTCGACACCTTCGACTCTTGGCGCCACACCTCCTCCCGATCGGGTGATAATGGTGATTCGGTGTCCTCTAGCGGCCAGAGCGGCAGATAGGTGGTACACCGTAGAACCCATCCCGCCCCAGCGAGGCGGATATTCGGCTGACAGCATGGCTATGTGCATGGTTCCCCCTTATTCGGGGCTCAGCACCCGCATTTCAAGAGCGCGACCTCTGGGCAGCGCTTCGCATTGTTCAAAACGAGGTCTTTGGTCGTCGCCTTCGATAGCATGGCCGACTCCCTACCAGTTCACGTCACTGTGGTGATACCAACGCGCAATGAAGAAGCCGCCATCGTGGACACAATTCGCTCCATTCCGAATGATGGTTGGTGCGAGAAACTAGACTTCCTCATTATCGACGGCAACTCGACCGACCGCACTAGGGAGCTCGCCGAGGGCGAGGGAGCGACTGTGTACGTCGAACCTAGGAAAGGATATGGTAGAGCGTACAAGACAGGATTCTCAATGGCTCCAGGGGATGTCATTGTGACTATGGATGCGGACTGTACATATCCCGGGGAAGAGGTTCCTGGACTGGTGCAGAAGCTACTCAATGATGATCTGCAGTGGATTACTTGCGACAGGTTGCGGCGGGCTGAGGAAGGAGCGATGCCTGGAATCCACGGCTTTGGTAATTGGGTTCTGAGTACAACTGCAAGTCTACTCTACTGGTATGGTGTGCACGATTCACAAAGTGGTATGTGGGTGTTCCACAAGTCGATATTTGAGGACGAGCGTGTGCGCCCCAAGCACGATGGTATGCCACTTTCTCAGGAGTTCAAAATCAGGGCACGTCGGTATCTGGGTAAGAAGAATACAGCTGAGGTTAGTGTCCCTTACCGTCCACGTGTCGGCGAGGCGGAAATCAACACTTGGGGAGATGGTTTGCTCAACCTACGATTCCTCTTCACCCATAGGCTAGGGCTAACTCGTCAAGTCACGCCCTGGGGCCCAGAGTAACGAATCTAGGGTACTCAACTTACTGTCTTCGATAAGATGGACCAGTACTAGTCAGTACACGCCAGAGTGCTGCTGCATCCTTCCATACCAACCGGACACGACTTGATGACTCTCGACTATGTCGAACCCATTCAGCCCCTGCATCGATCGAAGTATCCCGAAGTTAGCATAGTCCGCTCCATTAGGCTCTTTCTTTCCGAAGAAGTCCCCCTCGATCGCCTTGGACATCTCGTCTAGTTGGTACTGGAGATTCTCACGAGGCGGGAGCTCGAACATCTTCGCTCTGCTCTTGCCAACCATGCGCATGATGAAGGCCCCTAGCCACTTGTTAATCAGGCGGCTGCCAAACGAGAAGTTGTCAACCTTGGTCACGTAATCGAGGGCCTGGAGAGAGGTCCTGTACGAGGTGTAGATTACTGCGACGATAGACTTCCCTAGGATCTTGTTGGAAAAGTCCATCCACCGGTCCTGATCGGGGTCCTCGCCTATTCTCGGGAACGAGTCCGAGTCATTGGAGTCGATGTAGTGGAGGATGTAGTTCGAGTCATTCACCTGAGTGCCATCGACGTCGACGAAGACTGGAACCATGCCCCAGTCAGACCACTTCAGTTGCGTCTTGAAGGTAGGGTCGACCTCGACCTTTGAGTACTCGATATCCCTAGATCCTAAGAGCGCCTTGACCTTGAAGCAGAACGGACAGGTCTCGAAGCAATACATCGTTGGGAGGCCGTTAACTACCCTTTCGGGAACCAGAACCTTCTGCACCCCCGAAGGCGGTTTCTGTTCAACGGAGACCTCTGTCACGACAATGCACCATAACTAGCACTTGTGAATCCATCGAAGCGGCACTGTCATCTCTTATTGCCGAACTAGACGTTATTCTTTGATTCATTGGGTTTTCAGTGGGCCTGATGCAGAGGTGACTCAAGGACCCAAGTCGCTTATCATGGATATGCTGATGATTACTGCTTGATGGACCGAAACCTGGACCTACAAATCGCCGCCCTGATTTTCATGAGCGGCACGCAAGCCCTAGTCTCCGGTTCCGAGGAAGGAGACGTAGGAACGACGAACGCCCTTACCCTAGAGGAGGAGGATACCGAGGAAACGATCCCCGCCCCGAGGCCGCGTAACACCTCGTTCCCGCCATTCCGACCCATAGGGCCGACAGTCTGAGCAGGAAATGTCCAACCATCTAACCAACCGCTTGATATCCCTCAAGCCGTTGGCCCTCAACATGAACCGAAGTCCACGGACTGCAATTCTGGTACTACTAATGATGCTGAGCTCAGGTTGTCTGGGAGCTATAGATGACCTCGATGATATCGATGATGATGTACTCGATCCGATTCTCGACTGGCTTGAGGGAGAGTACCCTCGGCTGGATCTACCTACTCGTGAGCGCACCTCTCCAACGCTCGACATATACAACGAGTGCGAGATTCTGCTAACGGACCTTCAGGACTCAATCTACAACGAGATGCTGGTCGCGCTGGATCAGCAGGCGTACTGGCACTGGGCCGGGCCCGTCTGGCGCGGCGGCTTCATGGAAGATGATGTGATGGTGGAGATGGACGGTGCACCCCTAGCTGCCGAAGGTGAATCGGCTGATTTCGGGTCAAACACCGACGACACTAGCCGCGAGGGCGAGTACTCCGAGACCAACAACCAAGAGGAAGGCGTCGATGAGGCTGACTTCCTGAAGACCGACGGTTACCACATCTACATGCTCAACGGTAACTTGCTGGTGATTATGGGTGTCCCCGAATTCGGCGAACTCACACTCGAGTCCAACATGAGTGTGCAGGGCTATCCGATGCAGATGATGCTAGATAACGACAGACTTGTCATCGCCTCATCGATAAACTACTGGAATCTTCAAGTTGATGACCCGCTCAGGGAACTGATGTCAGAAGAGGTCACTGTTAACTATCCTGGAGAAGAGGAGTACTCCTACACCTACACACGCGTTCAGAATCTAGTGAAGTACACCGTCGTCGACATATCCAACAGGTCCGCTCCAGAGGTCGAGCGCGAGATCTACATTGAGGGCAACTACCACACTGCGAGGCTGGTCGACGGCACCATGCGCTCGGTGACTCACCTGTGGACCTACATCGAGGGCATGCGCACATGGGTCTACCTGCCTGATACCTACTGGGAGGCTGATTCTGACGAGGAGAGGATGGATATCTGGAACCAGAGTATGGAGGAGACAGTTGCCGCCAATCGGGCCATCATTGATGACCTGACTCTAGACGACTTCGCTCCGCACATCTACGAGGTTGGAGATGACGGCTTGTTCCAGCACCCGATAAGCTCGGGCGACTGCAGCGAGTACTCGGCTAGCGCTGACAGCGCCGGCCGAGGATTTTCGACCATCATGACAATCCAGATGCTAAGTGATGACTCTGATTTGGAAGTCGACCATATCACATCCTCGTGGGCACACGTGTACGCATCTCAGGACGTCATGGTGCTCGCTGAGCCAGCCAACGACTGGTGGTGGTTCTGGCGTAACTTTGGCTGGGATGATGCTACTAACATTCACGTCTTCGACATCAGCGATCCCTCCGAGACCACTTACGTGGCTTCAGGCAGGGTCGACGGCACCGTGCAGGACCAGTTCTCCCTCTCTGAGCACAACGGCATCATCCGCGTCGCCACCACCGAGGACGCATGGGGCCGCTGGTGGCTAGAGACCGGAGAATGGACCGGGCCGACAAACAACGTGTTCACCCTCGTAGCCACGGAGTGCATGATTCCTGAGGGATGCGAGGAAGACTCCACCGAGCTGGTACAAATCGGCCACGTCGGCGACATTGCCGAAGGGGAGCGCATCTGGAGCGCCCGTTTCGTGGGCGACCGTGCCTACCTAGTCACCTTCCGCAACATCGACCCACTGTGGGTCATCGACCTGACTGATCCAACCGATCCGGAGATTCTTGGCGAGCTTGAGGTCCCGGGCGTCTCGACCTACATCCATCCAGTCGATGCTAACACACTGCTGACCATCGGCATCGGACCCGGGCCCGACGGCTTAGGACTCGACTGGTCAGTCACACAAGTCTCCCTGTTCGATGTCAGCGACCCCACCAACCCGGTGCTCGCTGACTCGCTGCCACTGTCCCCGGCCTACGAAGACGATGGCTGTGATGAGTGGGGCTGTGGTTGGTCGTGGTCGTACTCAGAGGCTACCTACGAACACAAAGCATTCACTTACTGGGCTCCCGAGCAGCTGCTCGCTGTGCCCCTGTCCACTTATCGCTACACCTACGATGAGGTCACCATCGACGGGCGCACCTACACCTACTCCGGCTACGAGTTCGTCTCCACTCTCGAGCTCATCGACGTCGATGTCGAGAGCGGCACACTCAGCACTCACGGAATGGTCGACCACTCCGAGTTCTACAACGAGGACGGCCTGTCGGGCTGGTGGGGAGGTTCGACCAGCATACGCCGTTCGATTTTCATGGGCGACTACGTCTACGCCTTCTCCACTGCTGGCGCCTCAGTCCACAGCACCGACGATCTCGAACTAATGGTTGAGATAGAGATTCCCGGGTACGACGAGCCAGAGGTCTACTACTACGACGATGAGGGTGAGGCCACCGACCCAGATGTATCAGAGGGATCCAACGAAGATGATCGAAAGGAAGACGAAGACTCTGCGACTGTCGAGGGCTAATCAAGAGAACTCCAGAGCTCGTCCGGTTGAACCCGGGGCAGCTACAGCGTTTCCACGCAATTCTCCACTCGAATCGCGCGAGTGCACCACTACTCCGTCGACGATAGTAAGCATCGGCCATCCTGTCAGTGACATCCTGTCGAGTGCCGTCCAACCGACCCGAGTCCATGTGTCGGTGTCGCGGAACTCCCTGTGAGATTCCATGTCGACGAGGACGAGGTCAGCGTCCATGCCCTCGGCCAGCTTGCCCTTACCGGTCATGCCGTAGACCTGGGCAGGCCCTTCGCACATCCAGCCGACCACGTCCGGCACGCTGCACCTTCCGGCGGCTGCATGGGTCAACATTAGCGGCAGAGAGGTCTCTACACCGGGCATACCCGAGTGCGCTTGAGGGAATCCTAGCATCTTGTTCTCAAGCGTGTGCGGAGCGTGATCGGTGGCGATGCAGTCGATGGTGCCGTCCTTCAAACGGCGCCACAGCGTCTCGCGGTCCTCTGCGTACCTGATTGGTGGATTCATCACCAGTCTGGTGTTTCGCTCAGCCACATCACTGTCGTCGAAAGTGAGGTGCTGCGGACAGACTTCCGTGGTGATTAGGGTGCTTTTGTTGCTGGCCAACCAGTCGGCTTCTAGGGCACTGGTCAGGTGCAGGACATGCAGCCTGTGTTCGTGTGACTCCGCCAGCGTGACTGCTCTCTGGGTAGCGATTAGAGCAGTCTCGCTGTCCCTCCACTCGGCGTGGGCGGCGACATCAGTCCTGTGGGCGAATTCGGGTTTGCGCGCGTTCAACCTATCTTCGTCTTCAGCGTGAACTGCGATGATGCCAGCGGTGCCCGCGAAAATATCCTCAAGGTGCTGCTGCTGGTGCACCAACAGATCTCCCGTGCTGCTGCCCATGAACACCTTGATGCCACAGATTCCAGTTGTGGGTGATGGAGCGTCGGGAGTGCCTACTGCCTGCTGTAGGTCGGCAACGTTGTTTGGAGTGGCACCGATGAAGAAGCCGTGATGAGTCACCGCGTTGCGTGCCGCCGAGTCTAGCTTGGCTTGCATAGCCTCCATGGTAGTAGCAGCAGGGACATTGTTCGGCATGTCTAGGAAGGCAGTGACTCCACCGGCAGCCGCAGCCCTGCTGCCGCTACCAATGTCTTCCTTATCGGGCTGGCCGGGCTCACGGAAATGCACCTGAGGATCGATTGCACCCGGGAGCAGGTGCAACCCCTCACCATCAATCAGGGGCTCGCCATCAAGCGGCTCTAGACCTCCTCCCGGAGCGACCGAGGCAATCTTCCCAGCAACTACCCGTAGGTCTCCTTGAACGATGTCACCGCCGATGACCATTGCCGAATTTTGAATCAGAAGGCCGCCAACCACACTCTCACCTGAAGGACTGCGGTGCGAGAAGTCTCATGACTGTTCGCGTGCGCATTCATGCTTTCTTTCCGTCTAAGGTGCTGTTCATATAACCAACCGTAGACCCAAGGACATAGCGGGTTGGAGTAGCCAGGTTATCTCGTCGGGCTCATAACCCGGAGACCGGTAGTTCAAATCTACCACCCGCTACCATAGATGAAACATAACTGAAAGTGAAATTCGTCGTACTGAGAGCAAACAACGGGGTGAAGCACTTTCAACCGCCAGCAGGGGTCAATCATTTGTTAAAGTACTATCGAAGCCCGATAGAGGCCATAACAAGGTGAGAGACATGACCAAGAAGACAGCAAGTGAGAAGGTTGAGGAAGAGAAGATAGTGATTGACGTGGACGAGCCCGAGAGCACCGTAGAGGACCTCCCGGGGGTCGGACCTGCGACGGCGGAGAAACTGCGTGAGGCAGGCTTCGAAGAATTACTCTCCATAGCGGTGATGAGTCCGAATGAGCTGGCTGAGCAGGCCGAACTGGGCGAGGCCGTAGCGGCCAAAATCATCTCCGGCGCAAAGAAGATGGCTAACATAGGCGGATTCGTCAGTGGCACAGCACTTCTAGACCGCCGCCGACAGGTGCAGAAGCTTACATCGGGAACCTCGTCATTGGATGAGCTACTCGGTGGTGGATTCGAGACCCAGGCTATCGTAGAGGTTTACGGTGAGTTCGGCAGTGGTAAGACGCAGATCGGACACCAGCTCGCAGTCAATACAATCCTACCTCTAGATCAGGGTGGATTCGACGGCGAGGTCTTCTATATCGATACTGAGGACACTTTTAGGCCCGAGCGGATAACGCAGATGGCTGAAGCTGTCGGCATAGATCCACAGGATGCCCTTGACAGGATTCATGTCGCCCGGGCTTACAACTCAGCCCACCAGATACTCCTAGTGGATGAGATCAAGAGGATGTCAAAGAACATCGATGTCAAGCTAATCATCGTCGACTCGTTGACCAGTCATTTCCGCGCCGAGTACATCGGGCGCGGCATGCTGGCTCCTAGACAGCAGAAGCTGAATCGCCACATGAAGGAACTCAAACAAGTTGCAGACGTCCAGAATGCTCTGGTTCTGGTGACCAACCAAGTCATGTCGAAGCCCGATTCGATGTGGGGAGATCCGACGAGAGCCATTGGAGGGCACATCGTAGCTCACGCCAGCACATTCCGCTTGTACCTCAGGAAGTCGAAGGGGGGCCGACGCATAGCCCGACTCGTCGACAGTCCTAACTTACCTGAGGGCGAAGCGGTCTTTACCGTGACATCCGAGGGCCTACGGGATTGATTCTCGTAGGCTTCTCGGGTCCGAAAGACCAGATGTGCCCCTGAACCACTGCATAAACAGGGCAGTGGATAACGCGTACAGCACTGCCATCACAATGAATGGGGTGCGGAAGTCACCCCCGCTCATCAGGACCGCCCCTAGATATCCACCCACTGCGGCCATCGCACTTCCAAACAAGCGCGATATACCAATGTAAGTGGCCCGTTCTGTTGGGTGCAGCTGACCCATACTGAATGCTTCGAATGCTGGGCCTGACATATTGAACAGGGTTGTCCTCAAGACCCATGCGAGACCAGCTAAGGAAACCACTGTTTCGGGTGCGGCCAACTCCGGCGCGAAGCCGATGAGGAGAATGAAAGGAATCGCTGCGAACCTCGTCCACACGATGGTAGCGACCTCTCCTAGTCTCTCTACTACCAGAGGGACAGCGAACGCGCCTATGGCGAGGAAGAATGAACCAGCTGCAAAGACCATCCCAATTTGGTGCTCGTGAGCGTGCAAATCGTAGTGGAAGAATACGTTTGCGAGCCTGAGAACGAAACCCCCTCCTAGAGATAGCAGAGTCCCTATAGCCACGAATCGGTACACCGTTTTCGGAGTCTGGAGAGCCGAGAGCCAGCCGCTACGCTCATCTTGCGCGACTTCCGCTCTCGCTTTGGCCACCTCTTCTGAGACATGACGCTTGAGCATGATAGCTGGTATCAGAGATAGGAACCACCACGCTATTCCAATGTGGACCGCCCACCTGTAAGCCTCGACAAGAGACATTCCCTCTGAGGCGATGAGGTACTGGGGCAGGAACCCCGCGATT
This sequence comes from Marine Group II euryarchaeote MED-G34, assembly GCA_002457605.1. GTDB lineage: Archaea > Thermoplasmatota > Poseidoniia > Poseidoniales > Thalassarchaeaceae > Thalassarchaeum. Next base: position 24,893 of record NTJT01000002.1, read on the forward strand.
AGTGCCCCTAACATCGCTGCGAGAGTGGCCAATCCCTGCTCGACGCTGAATAGGTGGATTCTCTCATCTGGCTCGGAATTTTCCGCCATGAACGGTGACTCAGTGACATGGTGCAGCGCGCTGAAACAGGCTGAGATGGCCGAGAACGCTAGAATCGTATTCGCATTGGTGGACATAATGAGTATCAGTGCACACACGGCCCCTCCTCCATCACCGATGATGAATCCCCATTTGCGGTCTATGCGATCAGCCAACTTGCCTGCTGGAATTGAGGCCAGCGAACCTGCTATACCCAGAACGGCTATTCTGATGCCGACGAACTTGACATCGAACCCTATGGCCAGCAGGTAGAGGTTGAACAGGACTTCCCAGGCCCCATGAATAAGGTCCATCCCAATGACGTGCAGCAGGTACAACCGGGCATTACGGCTGAATTGCCTTAGTCGTCCTAAGTAGCCTACCTCTGACGCACCTTCCATCCTTCCACCTCTAAACCGCTAAGCCGTGGGAGGCAATATACTGCCGGTCAGGCCCGAATCTCTGCCATCGCCTCGCTCAACTCGTCAATTAGCGATGCAACATGCTCCTCGTCAAAACCAAGATTGAGTCCAGCAGCTCCAAAAAGTTCCGGGAGCGGCTTGGTGTTGCCCAGTCTCATGGCCCGTGCGTAACGGGCGAGACCGTCCTCGGTGTCTCTTCTGTGGTACTGCCACATTTGCAGCGCACCGAGTTGCGCTATTCCGTACTCGATATAGTAGAAAGGCACTTGGAACAGATGAAGTTGGCCCTGCCAGGAAGTCTCTTTCAACCCTTCAAAACCACTCCAATCAGTCCTCGGACCAAACCTTTGCCTCAACTCCATCCAGTGTTCAGATCGCTCTTCATGTGTATGTTCGGGATTGGCGTATACCCAGTGCTGGAAGGCATCTATAGTAGCCATCCACGGTAAGAAGCAGACAATTTTCTCAAGATCATCGAGCTTTGCTCTACGAGCTTCCTCGTCACTGTAGAATACACTCCATTGGGGTTGACTCATCAACTCCATAGACATCGAGGCTACCTCTGCGAACTCAAGAGGAGGGTTACGCTCTCCTATGAGATCTAAGTCGGAACTGTAGCACGAGTGGAACGCGTGCCCAGCCTCGTGCAACATCGTAGAAAGGTTGTCGTGAGTGCCAGCCGCGTTCATGAAGATGAACGGTATCCGAGTCTTCTCTAGATTGGCCTGATAGCCGCCCGGTGCCTTCCCCTTCCTGCTCTCAAGGTCGAGTGATTCCTTCTCTCTTAGCATGTCGAACATGCCTCCTAGCTCGGGCGACATGTCATGGAAGACATTCGAGCAGCCTTTGATCAACCCCTCGACATCCTCGAAGGGCCTCAGTGGCGGCCTTCCGTGGATGTCCACTCCACCACCACTCTTCTCGCTGACGTCCCATGGTCGCAATGTGGTAACCCCGAGAGCCTCACGCCTACGTTCTTGGATTTCATGCATCATTGGCACGCAAACGCGTTCGATTGAGTCATGAAACTCAAGACAGTCTTCTATAGAATAGTCGTAGCGATGCTTGGCTTCGAAGATGTAGGAGCGGTAGTCATTGAAACCAGCGTTTACTGCAATCCGATGCCGGATTCGAATCAGTTTGTCGTAAATCTCTGACAGCCTCTCCGCGTCACTACTCATCCTTTCCACGACCGCCCTCCAAGCAGCCTCTCTGATACCGCGATCTGTACTCTCGAAGTAAAGGGCCATCTGTGGAAATGTCTTCTCCTCGCCCTCAAACTCCACGGTCATGGCTCCGGTGATAGTGCTGTGTTCCGTCTCCAGTTTAGCCTCCTCAATCTGTAGAGCGATGTTCTCCTCTCGAAAGGTCTCGATATCGGTCCGGATACACTTAATCATCAAGTCATAGCGAGGCGGCAAGTCGCTGACTGCGGAGTGACCAGCAAGCCTGCGGTTGAAGGCGTCGCCGAATTCCGACAACTTGGGCTGGGCATTCTCAATGAAGTCTAGGTAGGCCTGACGCTTGGCCTCGCTTTCGGTGTCGCATGTCATAGCAATGCTCAGAAGTGTTCCCGCCTCAGAGATGTGCTCAGCAAGGGTCGAACAGTCTTTGATCAGAGTTTCGAGACAGCCCGAGCAGCTCAACTCGCGATTCAAGATGTCGTGGGCATAGGGCTCAATGTTCTCCCACTGAGTAGCATCGAAATCCTCAGTGATGAATCCAGAACCCAAACTACCACCTCACTTGCGAGCCGGTCTTGGGCCATCTGGCAGAGGTCCTTCTTGGCGGCTCCACTTGGCACACTTCCACTCTTCTGCCGAGTCGATGACCTGCTGCCTGATTTGCTCAAGTTCTGGATGCTCAGGATTGTTATCCTCAATCCAGCAAGCTGTGCAGTACCTCTTGCTCTCAAAGTCCACGAAGTTGCCCGGAGTACAGTTCACCTTGCAGGTGATGCAGTGCCTGAATCCGTGAAATTTCGCCATTTTCCCCAAGGAACCCTCGGGCATCTCGCCTATGAGTTTGACCCCAGAGGGGTCAATCGTCTACATATCAGCGAGAGCGGTGTGGAGAATGAAAGCATCCTCCCTCCTCGCCTCTTCTATTGAGTGCCCAATCTCGATGACACCCAGTCTCAGTAAGCCGGCTTCGCTTGGAACAGGTCTGCGGGCGAGCAGCCTCGCCCCAAGGTGCTCTATCAGCCTAGTCGCTTCAATCTCGTCGTCTAGATAACTAGTGCGTGAAATCTTCGTCTGACCGAACTCCTCTCCGACCACTGTTTCTGGCAAGTGGATTATCCAAGCTGACTGGTCGCCACTGCTGATGCCGGCACGCTCGAAGGCGGAACTGAGTTGATGCGTGCCTGAGATGAGCCTTAGGAACTCTGCATCACAGGTCCTTGCCACCATGCGACCGGACTCCTCCAGTCTCCTGAGGGCTGCCCAAGCCGTCCATAGTCGAAACTCGCTACAAGCGGCGTCGTAGGCCAGAAGCAGCCATCTCTCACTCGGTCTCCATTCTCTGAACAGCGCAACCACTTCACTCGGCTCAATCATCGCTTCTTCGAAGCCGATGCCCCAAGCCGGGAACCATGGTATTGACGAGGATTGGTCCATGCGCCGTGATGGCCTCCCGTTGAAGAAGGGTCTCTATCGCGAACCCTGCCTAATAGCGCGACCAGCCGTTGCGACCACTCCGTCCACCAGTTGAGGACTCCATCCACGTAGATCAGACAATTTCTGCATGTCTCGTTCGGTCAGAATGGCCACGTCTGCGGCGTTGGAGACGCCCAGCAGGTCAACCATCTGCCTTGCTCTGGATCTACCGACTCCTCGGAGGGCCACTAGGCCTAGGAGATCTGACTTGCATCCGTACCGCACCCTGCGGTGAATCTCGTCGACTGCCTTCACTAGGGTGCGATGAGCATCCCTGTCCATCGAAGATAACTCCTCGTCCTCGACCAGAATCCTTCTAGTCGCGTAGAGTAGCCACTCGGCCAACTCGACGCGTCCTCGCAGGTCCCCTGGCTGTACTCCCCAGTCCTTCTCCACCTGCTCTACACGAATCTCTTCAGTCCACGATTGGAGTACGAGGACACCTTTCATCCGACGCTCCTCGTCAAGATCAACTGCCTCGGCGAGAAACTCCCTCTCATGACCATGAAGAGCGGCTTGAATGGCATCGTAGTCACCCTTCCTCGGCCACAGTGGCAGGAAGTCTGGGGTGCAAGAGACCAGATGCAAGAGGCTCAGAGGAGAGACCTGTCCGTAATCGTCTTCCCCCGTGAGGATGGCCATGGCCCTGCCTAAACCATCGCGTATGATGCGCCCAGATATTGGATTGAGATACAACTGCGCGACCCTCTCTCCTAGAGGTGTGGCGTTGTAGACCATCGAAGACGACTCAGGAGGGTCGACCTCGTACGAGTCATGCACACTGGCTTTTCGGAAACCAAAGATAGGGGGGCCGCGACGAGGCTTCTCACCATGCCCCCTATTCGGCTCAGATGCGACATCTAGTCCTGTCACTTTGGAGGCGGAGCCGACCCACGATGGAAGATCGTCCTCCCAATCTTCAGGTTGCTCGACAGGAGGCTCTTCGAGGATTCTCGCCCGCACCTCGTCAGATTCTCCGAGTCTGTCAATCATCCCGTTTGATGCGAGCCAACTGACTACGTCGTCTATTCTAGCAGCCAGGGACTCCGAATCTAACTGGGTTGCGAGGAATGTTTTGGAGAAGAATTTCCCAAGGGCGTCCCTGTCAGCAGTGCCTCCAGTAGCCACCATAGATAGGACATGAGTGAGTAAAGCAGGATCCTCCTCGGCTCTCAAGGCGTTTGGATTGGCGAGTTTTGAAGTCACTTCCTCGGGTTCACCGTGTAGGTACAGATCGACCAGATGAGACTCCTCGTCGCGACTCTTGGCAAGTAACCACGCCTCACCGACGTCGTCGTATTTTGGTCGGCCTGCCCTGCCCATCATTTGCAAGATTTCGAGTACTGGAAGGGGCATTGTCATACCCGCAGCCGCACTCCACCTCCTGTAGTCCCTGACTACTACCGTTCGCGCAGGCAGATTGACTCCCTGCGCGAGCGTCGGTGTGGCAACCACGCAGAATAAATCACCGCTTCTAAACGAGTCTTCGACAATATTGCGGTGTTTACTGGTCAGTCCTGCGTGATGGAAGGCAACACCACCTCTGAGCGAAGATTCGAGCGAGCCCACCATGGCAGAGGAGTCACCGCTCCCGACGAGTCTGTCGGCGATATCTTCCCACCTCTCGGATATTCCCTTATCGAAGTCATGGCTGCCCTCAATCAGCATCCGCTGGATGTGTTTGGAGAGCTCACGTGCTTCCTTCTGGGCAGAAGCGCGCGAGGACACGAAGATGAGGAGTTGTCCACCGTTTTGGATAGTGTCTTGCAGGACTGCCTGCAACGGCCGGGTGGTCTTGCCCTCTAACTCACGTGTCTCAGGCATTACCTCTTCTCCAGACCCATCTACTCGGTGCACTCTAGCATCCAATCCTGTCAATGTGCCGTAGCGTAGAGTGACGGGGCGCCAGTCAGATACAATCAGTTCGGAGTCAAGCCACTCTGCCATCTCTGTGGCGTTTCCTACAGTGGCGGAAAGTGCGATAATCTGGGCTTCAGGTTTCCTGTGTCGGATTCGCGATAGCAAGACCTCAAGAGTTGGGCCACGCCCCGGGTCATGCAGCAGATGAAACTCGTCGCTGACGACGATACCGACTCTGTCCATCATCTCAGTACGAGTCCGTAGGAGCGAATCCAATTTCTCGCTGGTACACACGAGAATATCTGCCTCCTCTATCATCCCGGTTTCCCCTCCTCTATCGCCGATGGCGAGCCCGACGCGAAGTCCGACTGCAGAGGCAATTTCCCTTAACTCAGCCACCTTCTCATTGGCCAGAGCCTTCAGCGGCACCACATACAGGGCGCGAGCACCTTCTAGGTCACTGATCAACCGGTGAACAATGGCCAAATAAGCTACCAGAGACTTGCCGCTGGCAGTCGGGATGGTGAGCATCACGTTACGACCTGATAGGGCATGCGGCAAAGCCTCTGCCTGAGGAGGAAACAGCTCCTCAATACCCCATTTCTCGCGCAGCATCGACACGATTCTTTTGTCTAGACCGAGGCCTTCAAGCCCGCGCGAGGGAGGCCCTGTTGATCGGGTCACGACACGTCTTCGATTCGGCCGTTCTAAAGGATGCCGAGTAGTGGGGACTAATTCCAGCGATGGAAGGCGGGATGGCCCTCCTTTACGGCCACAAAGAGCCCCTCTCCATTGGCACAGACCTCGCCATCTGCTCTCAAGGCCATCCTCACCTTCACTCGCCCCTCTTCGATTTCTTTGATCTCCGAGCTGACTTGTAGAGCAACCCCGTATGGAGTGGGTCTTCTGAGTTTAATCGAGTAAGACGCGGTTACGGTGCAGGGCGGCTCGGATTCATTGGATTGGTCCATCAGGGCCATCGCTGCTGTCCAGTTGCCGTGGCAGTCCAGAAGTGTCCCGATTATCCCACCATTTATCATGCCTGGAAATGCCTGATGTTCAGCCTTGGGAGAGAATTCCATCTCCAACCCGTGCTCACTACGGAATGAGCGGATTTTCAAGCCGTTCTGATTGGCCGGTCCACAGCCGAAGCAGATACTTTTCGGGGCATGCTCTTCTTGTACTGATGGTCCCCTGTGCCTCATACGACTAGCGAAGGCGCACTAGGAATTGAAAATTCCTAGAGTCTGGCTGACGCATGCTCTTAATCGAGAGACCTTTTCCGTGAACCGGTGACAGACGCGGATTCGAGTTCACAGGATGATGGACCTGCTGAGGCAGCGGCTCCGAGACCCAAGCGAAGACGGTCGCAACCGTTGAAGGTCGCCAATCAAATTCCACAGAGTCGACGCAAGGAGATAGAGAAAGCCCTCGAAGATACTCAAGGCACTCCGAAGAGGTGGTCGAGGAAGAACGGTCCGAAGTATCACAGATTCCTCAAGAAGAGAATAAGTCCAGGCACCGTGAGACAGATTGAATTTGATTTACTGGATGTTGATATCGGAGAGTCATGGCCAATTCCCATCACCGTGGTCCATGGTGCTAGGCCCGGACCTGTGGTCACCGTGCTCGGGGCCCTTCATGGAAACGAGCTCGTTGGACCGCTAGCTCTGACCTATCTATGCGGGCCAAATTTCCTCGGTGAGGACAAGGCAATCGACCCCTCTGTTATGGCCGGAACGCTTCGAATAGTCCCCGTGGTCAATTTACCTGGATATCGGCGACAGAGTAGGTACATGGCGGATGGCAGAGATTTGAACAGGAGCTTCCCTGGAAAGCCCGATAGTAACACCACTTCAAGAGTGGCACACCGGTTGTGGCACGAAATTATCTCAGGCAGCGATCATGTAATCGACCTCCATACTGCTGCTGCTGGCCGAACTAACATGCCCCAGATTCGCGCTAACTTGGCAGATCGTCTCAGCAATCGGATTGCTAGGTCGTTCGGCATTGAGACGATACTAGACAATGTTGGCCCGAAGGGCTCTCTGCGCAGGACTGCCAATGATGATGGAATTGGTGCCATAACCTACGAGGGTGGTGGTTCGAACGAGGCTGACCCTGAATCCGTTCAGGTTGCTATCTATGGGGTGCTCAATGTACTCCGAAGCCTCAAGGTTCTGCCCGGCTATCCGAGCCGACCAAGATTCAGAATACTAGCTTCCGGGTCGGTATGGATTCGCTCTGATCAAGGCGGCTTACTCGATGTATTGACTCCCGCAGGCAGTTTTGTCGAGGACGGTGAGACGGTTGCCACGGTGACAGACCCAGAGAGGCCTGGCGAGAGTTACGACATTCTCTCTCCGACCAGAGGCCTACTGATTTCGACCGCTACCCACCCGTTCGTCAACGCTGGCACACCAATTGGCCATCTTCTTCCGGTTACTCGCGGCATCAAAACTCTGCGCAAGCGACTGGATCCAGAGGGATGCCTAGTCACCAGCGGCTCAGACGGCGAACCTCCTTGGAGAGAGGATGAGGACGTCGAGGACATCTCCGTAGCAGGGGAATGGTCCGGCGGCTCACCCGACGCGGAATGGGGTCGCAACGAGGAGGATCCAGCAGACGAAGAAGCTGGTGAGGCCGATCCAAACTGGGCTTAGTCAGTCCAGTTTAGGGGCTCGAGGGATCTCGTCCTCGTCTTCAAATACCGGTACGGATGGCAGTTCAACAGGAGTATTCTGCTGCCCCATGAGCGCATTCAAATCAGGTGCCGAGGGTAGATCGTAGTCCTGAAACTCTGACGAGAGTGCGAACTTATCTGGCTTCAGATTATACGCATTGTAAGCGTCTTTGAGTTTGCGCTTGTGTGACAGTCTTCCCACTGCATAGACGCAGCCACCTATCAGGGACAGTAGCACCACGAGGGTCGCAGCGAGTCCGGTAGGAGAAGTGACGTAGGAGAGTAACTTCTCTGAGAGTGTCTCCGGCGGTATCCATACATCCATGTCTATGTCCCAGATGAAGACAGTAGTCTGACCCGAGTCGACTAGGGTAGCAGTAATCTGCTGTGGTCCGCTACCTTGGTCGCACAGGTAGATGGTTAGGGTAGTGTCCCCGGCCTCGCAGTCGATAGACTCGATGACGACCCCCCTTCCGTCGAAGCTGACATTTTCTGTCAATGTGTAATCACCAAACTGCCATGACAGCGAGACGACGACATTTTCTGGTATTGAACCTATGTTGAGAACAAGACTCTCATTGACCGCGTCCCACAAGTGTACTTGTCGGAAGTCAGGGATAGTTGTGACCAAGTTCTTCCTACTCAGTCCATCATCGACTGCATCGTTGCAGTCGTCATCTCGGCCGTTCCAAGTCTCGACTCCTGCGGGGTTGATGGTGCCGACAAGGTCATCACAGTCCTCAAAATCGTAGAATCCATCCTCGTCGCGATCGAAGTTGAATTGCTTGGGGTCTGAACCACTGACCATCACCTCGTGACCGTCCGACATCCCATCTGCGTCACTGTCCGCCAGTTCTGGGTTAGTGGTAAAGTTGTGAAACTCGTCAAAGTCAGTTAATCCGTCGTCGTCGCTATCGAGTTCGAAGAAGTCCTCGTCAACGACTTCATCGCAATCGTTGTCCTTGCCATCAAGGACCTCGGGCTTGAGTGGCGCTCTATCGAAGTCATCATCCTCACAGTCTTGGAACCAGTACCAGCCGTCGGAATCAGCATCATCGTCGTGGACCAGTGGATCAGCCCCCATCGAAGAGTACTCGTTGTACTCTAGTCCGTCGGGTAGACCGTCGTCGTCAGTGTCTCCATCAAGGTGGTCGGTGGTGATATTGTGATACTCGTCGTAGTCGGTCAACCCATCATTGTCTGTATCGCGGTCCCAGTAATCCTCGTCGATTAGGAAGTCGCAGTCGTTGTCGAAGTCATCGAGCAGTTCGACGTGACCTGGGGATCGATCACCATCTTCGTCGTCACAGTCCTCAAACCAGTACCACAAGTCTGAATCTGAGTCGGGGTCATACACCAACGGGTCTGAGCCAAGGGCGGCGTAGGTGTTTACCTCTTCACCGTCATCTAATCCATCGTCGTCGGTGTCGGAGTCCATGTAGTCAGTGCCGTGGACGTGGTACTCGTTCCAGTCCTTGAGTCCGTCGTTATCTCTGTCAGTGAAGTTGTAACCCTCATCGACAAAGCCGTCGCAGTTGTCATCGATATCGTTCAGTAGCTCCGGCCGGCCTGGATTGACATTTGGGTCTGCATCATTACAGTCATTGAAGTGATAAAATAAATCGGAGTCGGCATCAGGATCATACCAAAGAGGATCGCTCTGCCAGAAGTTAATTTCAGCACCATCGCTCAGCCCGTCATCATCAGTGTCGGAATCGAGAGGGTCGGTACCAGTGGTAGTTACTTCAGACCAGTCGCTTAGCCCGTCAAGGTCGGTATCAATAGCCAATGGGTCTGTTCCATGTACCATCACTTCATCGAAGTCACTTAATCCATCATCGTCAGTGTCGGAGTCATAGGGGTCAGTACCGTATACCAACGTCTCATTCTCGTCGCTCAGTCCGTCGTCATCGTGGTCGTAGTCTATGTCTACTCCGTGCAATAATAACTCCCATGAATTTAGTGTGCCGGTTGCGCCTGGAGATGTGTCACGTACCTTCAGTGTCCAATTTCCCAATGAAGACTCATCCCAGTGTCTTACAGTGCTAAACATCCAGTTAGAGTAGTGGTTTCCATTGTCGTTGCGTGACTCAGCCAACCAAGACTCAGTTCCGGAAGGGGAGACTAGTACGATATCGAGATCTCCTCTCGTAGTGTGAGTTATGTCGACCGCCACATCTACACTCTCTAGTGAGTAATCTTCTGGAACCATAGTCGTAAATTCGGTCCAATCAGGTGTATCGTCAGGAATGTCTGTTGAAGGAGTATAGGGCCCGTAGGTGGAATTCAACTCATCTCCTACGTTAATCCAGTTTTCAGCTACAGAGACGGCGGCGCCGGCATCGACCACTCCGAAACCGTACTTATGCGATACGTCATGCCCGGCGCCATTTACGTCCCACGACCAGTCACTGGCATCATTCATACGCGCACTGTTGACTAGAACGTGTTGCACATCTCTCCAAGTTAGATTTTCGTTTGCGTCGAGTATCAGCGCAATGACCCCAGCAGCCAACGGGGTGGCGCTAGAAGTGCCGCCGAAGGTATGAGTCACGTTGCCGCTGCTGTTGTATCCGCCTGTGCCGGAGATATCGGTCGTGGTGATGCCTTCGCCGTCACCATTGGAGTGCGCTGCGACGAGTATGTTCGCCCCCGGCTCGGCGTAGTAAGATTGGTCACCGTCGTGGTCAATTGCGGTGACGGCGATGGTGAAGCGACTGTTGGCGTAACCGTCGTAGTTTGAGTTATCGTCCGACCCAAGGCCGTTGCCTGCAGCCCATGTGATTAGGTTACCCAATCCCTCTCGTCCGTTGTAGGCATCACTTTCGAAGGCCGCCAGAGTTAGCGGTCCAGGCGCCTCGAGAGTCTGACCATCATCAGCAGGGCCCCAAGAATTGGTGTAGATGTCGATATCGTCACTCTCGTAACTCAGCGCATCAGCTTCGGTCGCATCACCAGCCCAGCACGCAATCAACGTCGATCCCGCAATGGTCGCGTTGAATGCGACTCCGGTTACGTCCAGTGCGTTGTTTCCGACTGCAGCGGCCACTCCAGCCACGGCCGTACCGTGACCGTTCCAGCTGGAAGGACTGGGGTCACCATCATCATCACACCAGTCATACGAGAGTAGCGATGAGTAGTGAGGACTGAGGTCGCTGTGGGCATGATCGAGCCCGTCATCGACCACACTGATTACTACTCCAGATCCGGTGTAGGTGTCCCAAGTGCTGGTGACGTTGACATCCTCTCCCGATAAGCCGTTGGTCTGGCCGGTGTTCTCAAGGTGCCACTGCGCTGAGAACTCTGTGTCGTTCGGTGAGAGTCGCGGCTCCTGCTTCTTATCCAGCAGTGGTGAGAATGATTCAATTTCGCCCGCTTCAAGAGACTGCTGGAGCAGAACCATCGACTTGAGTGGGTAGTCGAAAATCCAGATGTAAGCTCCCCGGAGAATCGGAGCCGGTTCGCTCGATTCAGGCGCTGCCTTAGTCAATTGGTGCTTTTCAATGGGAACTCTTGTGACGACAAGCCACTCGTGCACTTCTTCGAGATCATCCTCTGAGTAGACACTCATGTCCCCGACCCTTTCAAAGGCCAATTGCACGGCCCGTGAGTATGTCGGCAGTATCTCGTCGCCCTCTATTCCAAGGCCTACTGGCTGCTCCGCACTACCAGTAATTACGCCCCCGAAGGGGGCGAATAAGAGGATGATGAGTACCGCCAGCGCCGTGCGCATGACCGAACTCGAACGCATTCGACATTTAGCCATTCGTCTGTAGCGTGAAGCACCTGCTTCACGACTAAGGGAACCCCGAGATGACTGCATGAACCTCTTCATCAGTCATCATTCTACGCTGTCCCTTGGCCACCTCAAACAAGTTTGATACCAGTTCGTCAGTCGCTACGTAGCCGTTCTGCTGTAGCCACCAGATTATGTTGGAGCGACCACTCATGTGACCTATTCGGATTACCTGCTGCAACCCATAGTCTGCAGCAGGTACCCCAGAGTAAACGCGGTCTGCGAGCCAGTGGTCGCCCTTCTTCATCGCCTTGACCACTGCGGATGCGTGCACACCTGTCCCGGTCTCGAAGGCATCCTCACCGAATACAGGGTAGTTGCGAGGTAGAGCAACTTCGACGTATTCGTGCGCCTTACGCATGTAATTGTTTAGGGCAGTCAGATCATTGCTGATTACACCCATAAGACTGAGATTTACAAGCGTCTGATCGAGAGGGGCGTTTCCGGCCCTCTCGCCCACTCCGAGGGCAGTGCCGTGGATGACATCGGCCCCAGCCTCATAGGCAGCGAGATTGTTAGCAACTCCAAGTCCACGGTCCTGATGCCCGTGCCAGTTGACCTCGATGTCACGTCGCTTCACCCCTGCATCGGGTATCACTTCGTCCTGAATGAAAGAGAGCAACTTGTGAACTCCGTTGGGAGTAACGTGCCCGCATGTGTCGCACACGCAGATTCGATCAGCACCGAGCTCCAGTGCCCTAGTGTATACGGCCTTGATCTCCTCTGGTTTACTGCGCGTGGTGTCCTCGGTGACAAACATCACTGGGATGTCGTTGTCAATGGCGAATGATACAGCCTTCTCGGCCGTTGAGATAATCTTCTCCATCGTCCAGTCCTCAGCATACTGGCGAATTGGACTAGTTCCTAGGAAGGCGCTAGCCTGTATCTGCCGCTCGTGCTTTGCCTGCAGATCTACCAGCGGTTCGATATCACTCACCACCGTGCGAACAGCGCATCCAGGGCGCAGCGCGTAGTCGTTCTCGCCCATGTGAGTGAGCATTGCGTCGATGTGACCGACGTGGAATGGACCAGCACCAGGAAGCCCGAGATCCGCTTTCTGGATTCCGAGAGTTTCCATGAAGTCAATCAGCTCAATCTTCTGTTCGATGGTCGGGTTGCGAGCACTCGGGCTCTGCAGGCCATCACGCAAGGTCTCATCGTCGAACCACAATTCATGCGGATGGTTCGACTCATTGCGCTCAATCTTGTAATCTATCTTGTTCCAATCGTAAATCAGGTCCTGCTCATCCATTGCCTCACCTCGCTTTACGACGCAGCGCGATGGTGCACTCGGTGTTTGAAGCCATCGGGCTCTCAGGACTTCGCCCGACGCTCGCTGCGAACCATTGCAGCCACAGATAGAATAGCACCTATTCCGGCGCCCAGTAGCCCGAAACTGGCTGCGACTAGAACTATGAACATCAGGGCTAGGTAAAGCATGGAGACGAAGAAGGAGCGAGCGGCCGTCGGTATCCTTCCAGTGGGGTCGCGTTGCTCGCTGAGATCCACTCTCCAGACCGTGCTCGAGTACCAGATACTCAGTCCAATTGTCGTCAAGCCGAGGACTTGATAGATAGTATCGCTCTCATTTATGCCACCGTAACTCATTGGTGCAGCTGCCGATAAAATCACTAGAAGCACAGCGTATGCTTTCATCTCGCTAATCGTCCTCTCTGCTCCCTTGACGTTCGGCATCATCGGGATTCCCACATTCCCATACTCTTCGGAACGGTACAGTGCTAGCGCCCAGAAGTGAGGCGGAGTCCATAGGAAGATTAGCAGAAACATGAACCACGGCATCAGACTGCCTAGATCGAGGATTGACTCCAGCATAGCCCGGGCTGAGTCAGTAGCTACCGTGAGTTCGCCCTCGGCCGCTGCCCAGCCTATTACGGGCGGAGTCGAACCGGCGATACCGCCGATGACTATGTTCTGCGGGGTCGTACGCTTCAGCCATATACTGTAGATGAAGACGTAGAACAAGATACTGAAAGCCGACCAGAATGCTGCCACTGAGTTAGCCAGTATCTCAAACCACACTACTCCGAGAAGTGACAGGCCGACCCCGAATCCCAGAGCGGCGTTGGCCGAGACCTCACCCGCAGGCACGGGACGACTCTTTGTACGCGTCATCAGCGGATCGATGTCCCTGTCATACCACATGTTGATCGCGTTGGCGCCTCCAGCGCTCAGGTATCCTCCAACGAATACTACCAGCATTGTCCGCACTGTGTTTGCATCTAATCCGCCACCGAGTTGGTCGTGCACAAGCACGGAGCACAACGCAGTAATCTGCAGAAGCACGACCACCCGTGGCTTTGTCAGGGTGAAGTATGGTCTCAGATTACTCATCGCCGGCCTCCGCTACAAGTGCCATCGTCGTCCCCATCCAAGCGGTAGATAGGACGATGAAAGAGAGTGAGGCTACAAGCAGATGGATTAGCGATAGATACTCGGTGTAACCGTCGCTGATGTTCCATGACAGGATGTATAAGGCTCCGATGCTGATGTTTACCAGATACAGTACGGTAGACACCCAGAACCACTTACACAACACACTGTCTGATTCGAATTCCTTCCAGGCCAACCACGATGCCCCCAGTAGACTGACTGCGACTCCAGCTACAATCCATCTGTGGATAATCTGGGACTGCAGCACCCAGTCGTGAACCGATGAAATCAACTCTCCGTGGCACAATGGCCACGATTCAAACAAACCATTGACCCCGCAAGAGGTATTCGCTCCGTGGGTGGTTGAAACGAAAGCGCCTGAGAACAGCGTGAACAGGATTCCTGTAGAAAGCCAGAACAACCAACTCCTCCACTTCTTTGAAGTCGGCCCGAAGTTTGCCCAATCAGGCAGTTTGCTATGGTCCCTTGATATCGCTAGCCAGAGCCAGATTAGGCTGAGCATGAATGCTAGAGCCGAGCCCAGATGCAGAGCGACACTCCAGTGTTCGTTGTCCATACTGACTGTCAGCCACCCCACAGCTCCCTGCCATACTATCAGGGCCACAGTAACGCTGGAGGCTAGATAAACCTCGGAACCGAGTCCCTCTTCACGCCTGACAATCAGCCAATTGAGGAGAACCAGAGGCCCTAAAACGGCTCCTGCGAGCAGTCGGTGTGCCCACTCTGTAAAGATCTGAAAAGTTGTGTAACGATGATCACTCCCCCTTGAGTCAACCTCGTCAGGATGTGCCTCGTACCATGCTCCTTGCTCGGCCTCCGAGACATCAAAGCCAATCGTGCCAAAGCAGGTCGGCCAGTCTGGACATGATTCTCCTGCATCGTAGATTCGAATCACGCCGCCAAGGGCGATGACAAGGAAGGTGACTATCACCAAAGCCCCAGTCAATCGCTTGGCCTGAATCTTGTCGAGCAACTAAAATCTCCCCTCTGAGAGAGCCTCGGTGTTCAAACAAATAGACTTGACCGAACCGATGCTAACTCACTCTGCGTGAGGGTCTACGTCAATCGGTATACGGTGCTGCTCGTACTCCAGCATCGCTATCTTGTTGGGGTCTAGAACTACTCTCCACTGTGCCTCTTCGACACCATACAGCTGAATCAACTCGTCGCTGAAGTGTTGACGTAGTTCGTCCTCGGTTACGAAGAGAGGGGCTCCCATGCTAATCTGAAGCGCTCTCGCACCGATAATCCTCGCCTTCTCGAAGCGTGTGTGGGGTCTTGCGGGCTCTACCATCGGCCGGGCGACCAGCGACCCCCAAATAAGGCCTATGACAAACTAGTCGCCCCCACAGGGGGCGTGTAATCCTCTCAATTGCACTCTACCATCATGGCAACGGCGTTGCCCCCGCCGAGGCATATTGTCACGATACCACGGCGCCCCCCGGTGCGCTCGAGGGCGTTCACCAAAGTCATCAGGCAGCGCGTACCGGTGGCTCCTAGCGGATGACCTATCGCCACCGCTCCTCCATGTGGATTGAAACGGCTCTCTGAAGCACCAAGAGTCATCTGAATGGCGCATGAGGCCGCTGCGAAGGCTTCGTTGTGCTCTAGGATGTCGATGTCCTCCATGCTCATCCCGGTTTGCTCGAGGAGTTTGTGAACAGTTGGGATGGGGGCTGACATCACTCGGTGCGACTCGACGCCCGAGGTAGCATAGCCGACAATACGCGCCAGTATGGGCAGACCATGCTGATTAGCAGCCTCCTCGGATGCAATCAACACTGCCGAGGCTCCGTCCGAGACCTGACTGGAGTTTCCCGCTGTAACCTGTCCACCTTCTGTGAAAACGGCTGATAGGCCACCCAGGGACTCCATAGTCGAGCCGCTGCGAATACCCTCGTCACGCTCTAGCCCACCGACGGCAAACACCTCTTTGTCCAACCAGCCTTCTACCCAAGCCTTGTTGGCCAGAGCGTGTGAACGCACGGCAAAAGCATCGGATTGCTCTCGTGTGATACCATTTTCATCAGCAATAGTCTCACCTGTGTTCCCCATTGACTCCCCTGTGTATGCGTCCTTCAGACCGTCGTGCACAAGCACTGATTCCAGCGAGGCATAGGAGATGTCGTCGCCGCGCCTAGCCCCTCTGATGAAGTGAGGGGCGTTGCTCATTGACTCCATCCCTCCAGCCACTACGAGGCTTGAGACGCCAGCGCTGATTTCTGTAGCTGCTATCATAACAGCTTTGAGACTTGAACCGCAGACTTTGTTGATGGTTGTACAGGGAGTGCTGACTGGCAAGCCTGCATTGACTGCCACCTGTCTAGCAGGAGCTTGTCCGGCACCGGTTTGTAGGACGTGACCCATGTAGACCTGGTCGATGAGACCACTCGATGGATCGATGCCGACTCGTTGCAACAGCTCCTTCACAGCCAACGTGCCGAGTTCGGTGGCACTGAAACCGGACAGAGCACCACGGTGCTTGCCCACGGGGGTCCGGGCATAGGCGCAGATGACCGCTTGCGGCATGACACGCTCGAGAGGCGAGCAAGCCTTCAATGGTCCGATTGACGAGTCGTGCCGACGATTACGAATCAGCAGTGTAGCCATAGAACTCTGCATTCTTTAGGACAGGTCTCTTCTCTGGCTTGACTAGTATCGTTCTGACTCCCCACAGGTCTTTGAAAATGCGATACTGCGAGGTCGCATCGAGGTAGTCAACTCCACTGGTTCCTCCTGTGCCTATTCTCCTCCCCATGATACGCTCAACCATGCGTGCGTGGGAATGCCTCCACTTCACCATCGACTCCTCTAGTTCTACGATTGCGTCAATCAGAGTACGAGGCCAAGTCAGTAACGGAAGCTCGCGATAGGACTCGATGAACAGCAGACCAGCACGGGCTCGACTGATCTCGCCCTCTGGCATCAGGAAGGAAACCGCCCCATCATGGGCGGCAGCCATCCTAGCCACCATCTTGCTCGGGTCACCTGCACCCCAGCCTGCTGACCTCTCGGCGGCCTCTTCACAGACAGCTCTGTGGGCCTCCAGATGTGTCTCAATGTATGCTCTAACATTCTCCGCATCGCCCTCGCTACCGTATGAAGAGCCCATGATTGGGGTTCGTTCCACCCAGTTCATCATCGACTCGTAGAGAGATGGCTGTGACAACGCATCCTCTAGTCGTGCGAGCATAGCCGCACTGCGCTCGTCTCCCTCCGCCATTCTCCTGAAGCTGGAAAGTGGGTCCATCCCACCTATTCTGTCTTCGTTATCGAGGCCGAGGAGAATTTCGAACTCGCGCATCTGAAACGACTCGAACCCTGAGGCCGATCCAAGACCGTCGCGGAAGGCGAGGAAGCCTTGCGGTGTAAGCGTCTCGAGTACAGTCCACTGGTTCGCCATCAACCGGAAGATTTCGGTGGTCCTGCCGAGATGGTCAACAGCTCGAGGAATGTCATCTTCTGGGACATGGTCACCGCCGAGGATGTTTCGGGCCTCAGACAACTCACGAATCACCTGCTTGAACCAAAGCTCGAAGGTTTGGTGTACGATGATGAAGTGCATCTCGTCTGAGTTGATGCTCCGATCATCCCCCTGCAACTCCAGCAATTCATGTAATTGCAGGTAATCGGCATAGCTCCAGTTGCCCGAGCCTCCCTCTCCCATGCTCCTGCCTGATGGCCGCTGCTTGAAGCATTGTCGCAGAACCCGAATCTTCTAAACGCCCGAACAACGCCGTAATTCCATGTCTGGAAGATGTGGAGGCCCTAGGTCCACCACCAATCATTCTCTACCTGCAACGGCACTTTTGGTTGAGGACGGCCTCGAACTTCACCAGACGTTGCCTGAAGAGTCTGAGGAGATTCTCACCGTTGTGGATGCTAATAGGGACCATCTTAGGGAGTGGCTTCCTTGGTTGGACTCCACTAAAACCGTAGAAGACGAGACTTCGTTCATCAATGGTGCTCTAGAGGAATATGGCAAGGGAGAAGGAGTGATTTATTCCATCAGGAAGAATGGAGAATTCATTGGATGTATCGGACTAAATTGGATAGATTACGATAATAGAGGATGTGGAGTGGGATATTGGTTGTCTAAAGAGCACACTAGACATGGCATAGCCACGCGTAGTTGCGTTCGTCTAATGGAGCACTGCTTCGACGACCTCGGACTCCATCGCTTTGTCCTCGAAGCAGCCACCGGAAACTTCGCCAGCCGCGCTATCGCTGAGCGATTAGGGATGCGACTCGAAGGCATCACCAAGGATAGGGAGTGGCTGTATGACCACTATGTCGACTCTGCCCTATACGCTATCACCGCGCCCGAATGGCAGTCTCGAGATCAAGACTGAATCAAGCCGTGGTCCTCTATTGAGCAGTTACCGGGAGGTAGACAGGACAGTAGATCATCCTGAGTTAGTCCGGTTGCCTTGGAGATACGATTGGCCACACTTTCCTTCTTCTCTCTCCCGGGAATCACCTTGCCCCATCTCTCGAAGTTTTCTGAGATTGTCGCAGGAGTGCCTGACACCGGCATCGGGACCCCATTCACCACTGCCATGCCGATAGCTAACTCCAGAGGTAGGTTGCGGTGCCAGTTGCGCTGCCCTCTTACGACGAAGGAACCCCTAGCTAATGACTCACCAGTTTCAGTGGTCTTTGAGACCTGGCTCGGCCTAGCATGGAAGGCGGTGGCCGCAGCGCCACCGCTTCCCCAGGCCCTCGACCAGCAGACCGCGACTTGAGCAGCCTCCAAATGCATCGATTCCGGCAATTCTCTTGCGTCTTCTATGCCTTCAGCCAGATTCTGGACTATCTGCAACGAAGCCACACCTTCTGGGATGGTCTCTGACGGGTTCTGGTTGGGTGCGAAGCCGTCATTGAGCTTGAGTGAGCACGATGGCGCTCCATGTAGATCGGCGTGGAAATAGAGATCATTGGAAGATAGATGCTTTCGAACTACGACATCGTTCCCTTTCGCATCTTTCCCACCGATGAGCAGGTGACCGCCTGAAAGCATCGCCCAGCGATGCTTTTCAAACCAGAAGCGCTTGCTACGCTGCCTCGACCTAAGTCTGCCCGCAGCAGCGTCCTTGGCAGCACGTTTCTCGGCCTTCTCGTGAGCTTGCTTGGTATTGGCTAGAGCCGTTTGAGCGCCCTTGGCCTTGCTTTTCTGGGTACTGGCCTCCTCGAAGTAGCGCTGGGCATTCTGGTGCACAGTCTTGGAGACATAGAGGGTGATGCTAGCACCGGGGTCTCCTTCCTCGTCTGGCAGATAGGCCACTATGGTCTGTTTCGCTGGGTCTGCGCTGTCTATCCAGGGCACGTCATAGATTCTGTCTCCGACGCTCTGCCAGCCATCCGAGTCGACAGCGTCGTTGAATTGGGTCAGCAGCGAATCCACGTGTTCCCAATTGCCTTGAATCGCCTTACCCAACTCCTGAGTAATCGCAGCGCGTTCGTGGAACCTGTCTATGGCCGCGCTCTGTTGCGCTGCCCGCCGACCCAACTTCGCTTGCTTTTCCCCCGCGTCTTCTCCGGATTCAACTAAACGCTCCTCTTCCCGACGTATGAAAGCGGCAGCGTCGTGTGAGCCGAATACAGCGTCGTAAGCCAAGGATAGCGATGCGGCCCTCACCATTGTACTGCCGTCCGTATATGACAGGTCGATTGGGGCAATCTCAGTAATCCCGGATGAGGCAGTGTCTCGGTCGGCCTCATTATCGGCAGCCTCCCATGTCTGTCTGGCCTCGGAATCAATCATCCACATCATCGCCCCATCTCCTTCTGACAATTCAACTAGCATTGACTGTATGGCTTCCTCCAGAGCGTCACGCTGCTCTGAGTCGAGCGAGTTTGCACCCATTTTCTCATCAAGTCCAGCAATAGAGCATGCCGTGCTACCGTAGATTCTACCGAAATTTGCTCGGGCAGCTAGGGTACGGATTAGGTCGTGATTACTGCCATCTAGCAGATTATCAAGCGCTGACCTATCCATATTGCGTGGATCGACAGTCTCAGGAGGAGGAGCGTAGGCAACCCCCTTCTTCAGCGAGCGACTGGCATACTTGGCATGAGTGAGCGGTTGTATGATGACTCCATTGTCATCGAGCAATATCACGTTGCCATCGCGGAACAACTCGATGACGAGCTTAAGTCGTCCACCACCATGCTCAAAGGTCAACTCGATGACCCTGTCAAAGCCAAACTGCTCGACTGCTATCAGACGTGAATTGTTGAGATGCTTGCGCAGAACCATGGCGAACTGAGAAGGCTTCGAAGGCATCGGGCGGTCGCGCTGAGATGTGTAGACACGACGTCCTCTGACGATTACTAGATCAGTCGATGGCACCCCTTTCCGATTCAGACGCACGACAACCTGCTCATAGTGCGGTTGGTATGCCTTGCGTGCACGAGCTCCTATCAGTTCGGAAAGCTCACGCACGATGCGTGCGACATCGAAGGATGAGGACTGCTCGCGCATGCTGCTCAACCCGCCCGGCTCAACTGCCCTTCATCAGGCAATCGCTTGGTCAAATCGGTCTAATTCCCGATAGATGACTGGAATTCTTCTATCTCAACTAGGACTCCAGCATCGTGTGCATATTGGTTACTTGGGACCTCTACCAGTACAGCATCTGGTATTCTTTCTACTATCCCGAGAACCTTGTCAATGTCGTGTAGGGTATCTGAGGAAGCAGTCATCACAGCGCAAGGAACGCGGATAGCCGATAGGTCATCGGGGAGTCGGTAGCGGATGTTTGCCCTCGCACTGAGGAGCATCCTCTGCAGGTCCTGTGCGAGCAGAGCCCTGCGATATCTGATTCGCTGACCCTCCTCTTTGGTCCTACGGTCTACCAGCCAAACTGTGAATCGCATCAGAGAGGGGTGAACGAACCTAGGGATTGGCATTTTGAGCAGGATTCTTGCCCAGAGAGGGAACTCGAAGTCCGGATTTGGGGCGAGCAGTATCGAAGAGCGACCGCCAAGCACCCCTCCTTGGTATGCTTCGATTAGCAAAGTCGCCCCTAGGGACGACGAGAACCAGTCAACCTCATTCGAATCGATACCAAGTTTGTCTAGAACCGCGGCGACATCGTGACCGTGATGCCGCATCTCGAAGTCCTCGCGCCTCACCTTCCTAGTAATCCGGGAACTCTTCTTCTCGCGCGTCTCGATGTAGACAATAGGACGGCGAGAAACCCACTCGGTCAGAAGCGGTCGCCAACCCTCGAAGACAGAGCCCCAGCCAGGGACGACCACAGCAGGATCCAAAGAGGCTGCAGATGAATCAGTAGGAACCCACCGTAGTACCCTTACCGAAATACTCGGAGCGACTTCAACAAAAAGCTCCTCAGCATTGGCCCCGGGGAGATGAGGCGCACCGCTCCACATTTCTTCCATCAAATTGACCTAGAGAGATAGGTGGATTTCATCCTTGGGTCGAGCAATCATCTGCCACGACCGCCGCCACCGGACCTACCGCCGCCACCGGAACTGCCGCCACCGGACCTACCGCCGCCACCTGACCTGCGGCCACCAGAGCTCCTAGTGACTCTGCTAGAACTTCTTCTGTGGCGTCTATGACGGTGGTGATGGCGTCTGCGGTGGAACCATGGTCTCCTGTGCCAAGGCCGATCGTAGTAACCCGGGTTGTCGTAGTACCTACCACCGCCCAACGAGAAATTCACGCTATTCCCTCCTACATCGAGATAGGCCAGTACAAGGACCACAATCAAGAGGATGAACTGAATCACTCCACAGAAAAAGAAAGGAAAGAAAGAATCCCCACTATCAATTCGAACTTCGCTAGGATCCTCAATATTGTAGTGCAGTGTAACAAAACTCCCTATTGGCATAGTATTATCGACGTAATTCAAGCAGTCGTCTTCCGCACCATCGTAGTCGTCGTAAGTTCTAATCGGAAAATGATCCACCTCGGCGGAGTAGCTGGTATTGTCAACGGAGTATGAAACGTCTAAGTCGGCCCAACAATCCAGTTCGTACCAGTAGTCACAGTATTCATCTCCCCAATCATCCGTGTAGCAGTCTTTATGCTCCACCCAGTCGTATCCCGGATATTTCTCAAGGACTTCAGCTTCAGTTTCCGCCCATTCATCCTCCGCTCCCGCAGCAGCTACTCCCATGAATGCGGTTGCAATGAGGCCGAGAGCGAGGACAATTGCTGCTACAGTGTAACCAGGATCCTCCAGAAGCCAGTGATCGGAACCTCCGCCGTATACCTTGGTTCCATCTGACTCCCCATCCGGGTTCAGAATTAGCATCCCATTCTCGTGTTTCCACTCAATGTGCTCGAGAAAACTCATTCCGAGAATACAGTATTCAGAATCCCCCGTCCTTAGGGGGTTGATTAGCGCGTCAACGTTTTTTATCGCCATCTGACCAATTGTTATGTCAGGCAAAGTAGTCCTGTATCCCATCCCCGGGCCAGCTGCTGTCGTGGTCTCGATTGTTTCTCCTCGCCTCAGGTTGAATGTCTTCACCGTATCGATGACACCAAGCTTTTCCGGGACCGAGCAGTAACTCGCCCCGGTGTCCACCAGGAAATCTAGGTTCCCGATATTTCCAATACTCCCCTTGACGTAGAAGCACCCATTGGCATCGGGCTTCAGTATGAGCCTCTGTCCGATGTATTCCACCGGGAAACCATCACCGGATTCTGACTCTTTCATAGTGCTGGGCGCGGGATCCGTAAATTCCGCCATCTTTTCTCGGTGCTCGGCCTCTGCCAATTCCTCCTCGCGTTGGAGGCGCTTGGCCTCAGCCTCATTCAGTAAATCCTCGACATCTTCCTTGGAGGTGTCAGAATCCTTGTCCCTCTTCCACCACCGTTTATCTTCAGCCATCGCAAGACCTCAGTTTCGTTGTGCGCTACTGCTAGGCGTGTTTCAATCTTGACCCGGATTAGGCCGCAGTGTAGCCGCTACCATCGTTTTCGACGTCACCGGTCTTCTGCAACTCCTTCAGATGGGACAGCGCTTGGTCCTGCGCCAGCAGGGGATGCGCCCCCGGGCTGTCCGAGTATGCCGCGCTGGCGATGCTGAGGATGTCCGAGTTACCCGCTCGTACCGCCTCGAGGACCTTCTGGTGCCTCGCCTTGCGGTGCTCGATGTACTCCGTCAGCACTCTCTCCGGGTTGGCGACTAGAGGGCCGTGACCAGGGAAGAGCACCTTGGGCTTCAGATCACGTATCCTCTCGAGGCCGGAGATGTAAGCGCCCATGTCACCCTCGCCTGAGGGAACTAGGATGGTGCCCACCAAGGTGCAGTTGTCTCCTGACACCACTCCGGACTCCCCGACTAGGCAGATCTGGCCAGGGCAGTGTCCAGGACTCTCTATGACCTCCCAGCGGGCACCTCCACTCGGTCCCTCAAGCACGAACGAGTTACCCTCGCTGAGCACGCGGTCAGTTTCACAGGGGGCAATTGACGCTAGGGTCTCCTGACTGGCCCATATCGGGGCTTGGTAGATTTCCGAGATGCGAGCCAAATCCCCCACGTGGTCGGGGTGCCTGTGGGTGAAGATAGTGGCCGTGATGGAACTCCCGTCATCATGTATCTCCTGCACCTTGAGGGCCAATTCCTCGAGCCCCTCCTCGTCCCTAGATGCGGGATCAACAATGACGCGCTCTCCTCCCCTCTCTCCCAAGATGAAGCAGTTGGTGTGGGTGGCGGGAGGGAGCGTGTCCGTGGGGATCAGTACGCACTCTACCCCCGGGCCGTACTCGAAGCGATGCCTGCCGGAGGGCGGGTCAGCTGCCAGAGCGTCGCAAGCGGACTGCAAATCACCCTCATTCTCGATGGCCTCCACTAGGTCGCGCGCCAGTGTGACGAGGGGTGGAGGCAAACGAATCTCGTTGCTCTCCCAGGAAGCAATCAGGTCAGCGGGCCTCCACCAACGGAACTCGTCGAACTCGGAGCGGCCGGGAGGAAAGGTCGGAGTGACACCGGGGTTCCCGGTGGGCACGTGGAAGAACAGATTGTGGAATCTCGCTGGCGCCTGAGGAGGAGTAATTCTCTCGGTAATCATCTCGCAGTGGAACCCGTCAGTAGTCAGCTCGCCCGACTCCATCGACTCCAGCCAGCCTGACTTGTCACTACAGACCAGTTTCCTGACTTCGGCGCTGACCTCATAGAAACCGCCGCTGCCGTCAGGCGCGACACCCAACTCCTCAACTATCTCCCTTAGTAGTGCGAATGTGGAGACCCGATCGGCCCCCCTATCTGAGAGCCACTCTGGATGAGATTGGGCTGCAGCCTTGTCAACTCTGCTGATTCCGCCTCCCGGGAAGGCCCAGACGTCCGGGAAGGCGGGAAGCTCGGAGACGCGGTGCCCCAGCAGTATCTCGTGACCGTCGACACACTCTCTGCTGAGGATTACGGAGGCTGACGGATGAGGGGTTGTAATCTCGGATTCAGGCATATCCATGCCCTCTGGCAACTCTCCCATATCCATTCGACGAGGTGTGACGCTTCAACCTCGCTACAATAACGATTGAATACATAATCTAACCTTCGCAGAGCATGGACTCGTTTACCATCGCGAACACCAGCACTAGCACAGGTGAGAGATTGCATCAGGCCGAGATGCCAAGGTTCGGCTTGGGTGTCTACTTGATGGGTGAGCCAGGAGAATGCAAGTCGTCCGTGCTATACGCGCTTGAGCAGGGCTACAGGCTAATCGACACCGCGATGGCATACGGCAACGAGGATGAGGTAGGCCAAGCCATCAGAGAGTCAGGAGTCCCCAGGGAGGACATCTTCGTAGTGACGAAGTTACGACAACCTCACGCCAACAGTCATGAAGAGACACTCCAGAGATGCCAGCAGAGCCTTGAGAACCTCGGTCTAGAATACATGGACCTATATTTGGTCCACGCACCACCTAAGGATCTCAATGCAAGGGCCCCAGTCTGGCAAGGTATGGAGGAGTGCCTGTCCAAGGGATGGACTCGCTCAATTGGAGTTAGTAACTACGGGGCACATCACCTGGATGCGATGATTTCGTATGCCACGGTGATGCCTTCTGTCAACCAGATAGAGATCAACCCGTGGCTGCAGCGGCCAGCACTACGAGCAGCTACAGAAGGCATAGGAGCGAAGGTAATGGCCTATTCTCCACTCGCTCGTGGTCACAAGTTGACAGATCCGGGGATATCCGGGATTGCAGTTTCTCTGGGTTGCACGCCAGCGCAAGCCGCCATCAAGTGGTGCTTTGATGTCGGCGCAATCACTATTCCAAAGTCTAGTAAGCCAAACAGAATCTCTGAGAATCTGGATTCTCTGGAGTTCGACCTTTCGGGAACCGAGGAGGAGTTTGCTGCTCTTGAGGAGTCATATGTTTCGGGATGGGATCCTACTTCGGAGCCGTGAGGCCATGAAGCCCCCAGAGACAATCGAGGAAGAACTCGCGATTATCGCCGAGGCTATCGAGGCAGGAATCGATCCATTCCCTCCTGAGAAAGTGCCCAGCAAATGGGTTAAGACCGCATTAGGGTGGTTCATGATAATCATCATGGTGAGTTGGGTCTCTGACATTCTTTACCGCTCTCTGTGATGCGGTAATGGTAGTCCCTCCCGGATTCGAACCAGGGTCGTGGGATCCAGAACCCCACATGATGGACCACTACACTAAGGGACTATTGGGTGACGGAGTCGGATTCGCTATTTCAACGAATCCGACATCTGAAAGAAGTCACTCAGGCCCCACGGAAGGCCGCGTTGATGCTTGCAAGCTCGGCCTCGCTGGGGCGCATCTCGGATTCACTCAGGGCTGAAAGTGGAGTCTCGGTAAGTCCGAGCCCCTCGTCGGCGGTCTCCATGCTGTCATCGTAGTACAGCAGACCGGTCACGTGTTTATTCTCACCTTCCGCTTTGTGAATCGCTGATAGCGCAGAGACAGCGTCTGACGGGTCATGATTCTCGTCTAATGTCTCCAGTCGCAGAGTAGAACCGTCAAACATCTCGATGTCATCATATTCGCCCTCTGGAATGTCGACCTCCTCCAGAGGGGTGAAGTGAGGGATGTAATCTAGCATGTGTAGGACCTCGTCATTCTCCTTGACGTAATTGTAGGACTTGTATGATTCATCGTTGTTGGCGAAGGTGACGCACGGTGAGATGATGTCAATGACCGCCATTCCTCGGTGACCCATCGCCGCACGAATTAGGGAAGTCAGTTGCTTCTTGCTACCTGAGAATGAACGCGCGACGAAACTGCATCCGAGGTTGATGGCCATCGCGCACAGGTCAATCGGAGGCTGCACGTTGGTCGTCCCTTTCTTCTTCTTGGATCCCTTCTCTACAGTGGCACTGTATTGCCCTTTGGTCAGACCGTATACTCCGTTATTCTCAATGATGTAGACCATGTCGAGGTTGCGCCTAATCGCGTGGACGAACTGTCCGATACCGATACTGGCAGTATCTCCGTCGCCCGAGACAGCGATGAAGGCCAGACTCTTGTTGACCATACTGGCACCGGTCGTGACAGAGGGCATCCTACCGTGTACGGTGTTGAAACCATGACTCTTACCGAGAAAGTAGGCTGGAGTTTTGGAAGAGCAACCGATTCCACTCATCTTGGCGATGCCCTCGGGAGGAATCCCGTTCTCCCACGCTGCCTGGATGATGACATTGGAAATCTGGTCATGGCCGCATCCGGGACACAGTGACGACTTGCCTCCAGTGTATTCCGACTTCTCTAAGTCGATTACGTTGAGTTTTATGTTGCTCATACAGTAACCTCCAACGTTTCAAGAATCTTGTCGGCGTAGACACGTGCGCGAGGAGGGATGCCATCAGTATAGGCCACACTATGAAGGCGAGAGAGAAGATGTACCGGCAGCTCCTTGCGCAAAATACCGTAGAGTTGCCCATCTCGATTTATCTCGAGGATGATGACTTTGTCATGCCTCTCGATGAAGCCCTCGACCTCTGAGTGGTAGGGTAGGGCCCTGACACGGCAGGTACTGACTGACAGACCGGTCGATTCCAGCATGTCATCAATCTCAGTGATGGAGTTCTCCATTGAGCCGTAGTAGACTATTCCGATTTGCTGCTCTTCCTCTTCTCTGATAATCGGGACAGGAAGCAGGTCACGAGCGCCGTCAATCTTCTTGCGCAAGCGCGTGATGGTAGCATAGTAGACATCCGGATCCTCTGAGTAGATGCCATCCTCGTCGTGCCCTGTTCCTCGATAGAGAATGGGATCAAGGCCGCTGCCAGGTAGAGTTCTGTATGGAATACCGTCTCCATCAACGTCTCTGTAGCGACCGTAGTTCACTATTGCTTCGACTTCTTCTTGGGTACGCAGTACCTTGCCTCGATCCATCGGAGAATCTGGGTACTGAAATCCCGCTGTGGACCAGTTATTCATTCCGAGATCGAGATCGCTGAAACCGAAAACAATGGTCTGAAACCTCTCAGCGTAGTCAAAGACTTTCCAGCCGTATTCGAAGCACTCGTCGACGGTACCAGGAATCAACACGATGTGCTGGGTATCTCCATGACTGGCTTCGTAAAGCATCGACAGATCACCTTGCTGGGTGCGAGTCGGAAGGCCGGTAGAAGGGCCGACCCTGTTGACATCCCAGATAACACCGGGCACCTCTGCGAAGTAGGCCAGCCCGATGAACTCGGACATCAGTGAAATACCCGGGCCACTAGTGCAGGTCATCCCACGGCCGCCCGCCCAACCGGCGCCGATTACCATGCCAGCGGCGGCTAACTCGTCCTCGGCCTGAATTACGGCGCATGTCGCACCACCATCATCACCTTCTCTGAGTTTTGGCAACCAATCAATGATACTCTCAGCCAGGGATGAAGAGGGAGTGATTGGATACCATGAGAGCATATTCACTCCGCCAAAAATTGAACCCAGTGCTACAGCCTCATTGCCTTCCACTAGGAATGTATCTGGATTCTTGTCGCGAGCCTCGACGCAATATGGTATGGGGCCTTCCCAGTTCTCTGCGGCATAGGCGCGACCCTCGCTAATGGCCCTCTGATTCAATTCGATGGCTTTCTCCTTGCCCTTGAACTGGTTTTTCAGGGACTCGTCGATTGCAGTTGCATCGATTTCCAGCAGATGGGCGAGTGCTCCGACATAGTACATATTGCACATCAAGCGAGCTAGTTTTGGATTGATTCCCCTAGCCATCTTAGTCATCGGCATACCGTATGAGGGACAGTCATCCCTGTCTACAGGGAGTTTGGCATCCTCGTTGTAAATCACGATAGTTCCGGGCTCAATAAGCGCGAGGTCCTTGTGCCACGTGTCCTTGTTCATCAAGACCTGGATGTGCGCCTTGTCACCTGGTGCCTGATAGCCTCGATCACTCGCGCGGATAATGAACCAAGTTGGAAGTCCTGAGATATTGCTTGGGAAGAGATTCTTCCCACTAACTGGAACGCCCATCTGGAACATCGAATTGAGCACAATCAGGTTAGCGGACTGGGAACCTGTCCCATTCGCTGTTGCTATATTGATAGTGAAGTCGTTGCAGATACGCTCCATCGTTTCCTGCTTCTCCATGGTTCGGCTCGGCACCACCTAGGGGTTCGCGCAAGATGACCCGGTAATAATCCGGTATTAGCCGTTACCGTTACCAACTCACAGGATTCGGGACGATTGCGTGTCCGTTGGCATTTTGAATGAGTTCGCTTTCCGCCGCCATATGCCCATCCCCGAGGCGCTACAGATTGCATGGTCCGAGGCCACCGCCCTGACCGAATCCGGAGAGCCGGAGAAAGCCTTGGAACTGCTGCGATCCGTAGCTTGGGATGCATGTCAGAACGGTGCTCAGAAGGCGAGGACCCTGCGCTTCGCAGCTGATGCAGGTACGGCCCTCGGAGAACAAGATACTGCCAACCAGAAGCGCCATTGGCAGCGTGCCCACAAGAACTACCGCAAGGCGCTAAACTTCGACCCTAAGGACAAGGAGACTAGGCGGCGCATGAACAAACTCGCTTCGATGATGGATGAGCAGGCAGTCTCCTTGGGTCTTGGCTTGCAAATCTTCGACGAAGGAAACCCGACTCCAGTGGGGATGGTTGCATTCTTAGTGGCCTTCATGCTGGTGCTGGTCTCGTTCAAGGTGATTCCAGATTTCTTTGACACACCCGAGGAAAACCCTGTGGTCACCCTTGAGATATCGTACATGCCATCTGGAAGCAACGAGAGGGTCACAGCGTTAGTCGAGATTGAACTCTATCCAGAAGATGCACCGCTTCACGTCGAAAACTTCCTCCTCCTCGCTGAAGAATTTAGGTACGACTTCACAGAGTTCCACAGAATCATCGATGATTTCATGATTCAAGGAGGCGACTTCGGTTCTGGAGGACATACCGCGAAGTGGTACGGTTACTGCAACGGTGACGAGTTTGACCACTCAGGAAATAGACACAGTTCCGATTCATGTAACCAAGTAGACTGGTCTCTTCCAGGGGAGCACACTAACGGCCTCAAGCACATCCCAGGTGCACTAGCTGCGGCCCACGCAGGACTCAACACGGATGGCAGCCAGTTCTACATCGTTCCAGGAGATAGCACCCCTTCCTGGCTCGATTGGGAACCTGGAAAGGATTGCGCGGCTCAATCCTGCCATACAGTCTACGGTCAGGTAATCAGCGGCTTGGACCATGTCACAGCTATCAGTGAGGTCCAGACAAGTGGATCAAGTGGGGGAGACAGTCCTCTGAACGAGGTCCGCTTGATGCATGTCACCGTGAATGATTGAGCATCTAACGCAATTTAGTAATGGGTCAACTTCATGGAGCCCATCCCTGCCGACATCACCGTAGGTGATGACGTGAGCGAGGCCGATCCCTTCGATGCGCAATCTCACTTCGATACGAGCGACGGCTCACAAGCCCCCTTCGTCGACATAGGGGCACTGGAGCGTTCGGGAATATGCAATCTAGCCGAGATACCCGCTTCGATTCGTATTCTACTAGAGGCAGCTCTTCGCAAGTGTGACGGCTTCCTGATTACCCAAGAAGACGTTCTAAGGATAGCCACATGGTCCCCGGAGATGACCCCCGCAGAGATTCCCTTCAGCCCCAGCAGAGTTATCCTGCAGGATTTCACAGGGGTGCCTGCAGTCGTCGACATCGCTGCACTGCGTGATGCTATGGTGGCGATGGGAGGCGACCCAGAGAGAGTAAACCCGCAGGTGCCGGTTGATTTGGTCGTAGATCACTCGGTCCAAGTCGACATTTCCGGTTTGTTCCCAAACGCGCGCGAGCGCAATCTTGAGATTGAATACGAACGCAATCTCGAACGCTATAAGTTCCTGAAGTGGGGTCAGCAGAGTCTCGACAACTTCCGTGCTGTCCCTCCCGGCCGGGGCATCGTCCATCAAGTAAATCTGGAGTGGATAGCGAGTGTGGCTCGGGAGGAAGAGGGAATATGGATTCCCGACACTCTAGTGGGTACGGATTCCCATACCACGATGATCAACGGTCTCGGTGTCTTAGGCTGGGGAGTAGGCGGTATCGAGGCCGAGGCGGTAATGTTGGGCCAACCGATTTACATGCTGCTGCCGGAGGTAGTCGGATTCGAACTCAAAGGCTCACTCCAGCCAGGTGTAACTGCGACCGACATGACCCTAAGGGTGGTGGAGATGCTGAGAGAGCACGACTGCGTGGGCAAGTTCGTCGAATTCCATGGCCCTGGTCTTGCTGGGCTCAGCCTCCCCGACCGAGCCACAATCGCCAATATGGCTCCAGAGTATGGCGCCACATGCGGCTTTTTCCCCGTGGATCAGGCTACTCTCGACTACATGCTACTGTCGGGGCGCGAACCTTCCCATGTCGAGGATGTCAAGCGCTATTTGTCTGCACAGGGCTTGTTTTACACTGACTCAACACCATCTCCTTTGTTCACCTCCTCTCTATCACTCGATCTTTCGACCGTCGAACCCTCGCTGGCTGGGCCCAAGAGACCTCAGGATAGGGTGCCGCTGTCCGAGATGAAGTCACACTGGAGGAAGAGCCTGAATGCTCCAATCGGCCATCAGGGTCATGGTATCGACCCCTCACAAAACGATGCCAGTGCCGCAATCGCCGGGCGTGATACAGAATTAGGGCACGGTGATGTCGTAATTGCCGCTATCACGAGTTGCACTAACACTAGCAACCCCAGCGTGATGATAGCGGCAGGATTACTCGCCCGAAATGCCCGTGTCAAAGGGTTGTCAATCAAGCCATGGGTAAAACCTAGCCTTGCTCCTGGTAGCAGGGTTGTAACTGAGTACTATGATGCCGCCGGCTTGACAGAAGATCTTGATGCCCTTGGATTCAGCGTTGTTGGTTACGGCTGCACCACCTGCATTGGCAACTCAGGACCTCTCGATGAGGAAATAGAGGTCGCCGTAGACGAGGCAAAACTGGTCGTCGGCAGTGTCCTCTCGGGAAACCGAAACTTCGAGGGTAGGATTCACCAGAAAGTCAAGGCGAACTATCTCGCAAGTCCCCCTCTCGTGGTGGCCTACGCCCTGGCTGGTACTCTCGATATCGATTTCTCGAGCGACCCCCTTGGCCACACTAAGTCTGGTGAACCAGTTATGCTCGCGAATATCTGGCCCAGTGACGATGAAATCCGTTCGACCATCGACGAGGTAATCGGACCTGAAATGTTCAAACTTCGATACGAGGACATCCTCAGAGAGCCACGTTGGGACGCGATTCCCAGTAAGTCTGGATCTCTGTACTCATGGGACGACTCTTCGACTTACATCCGCCTTCCTTCCTTCCTCGAGGGAATCCAGCCCGAACCAGCTCCTATAGAGCCGATTCAAGGTGCTAGGGTTCTGGTAAAGGTCGGTGACTCGGTGACCACCGACCACATCAGTCCGGCCGGCGCGTTTCCTCATCACGGCCCTGCTGGTCGGTACCTGATAGGTAACGGAGTCCAACCCCGTGACTTCAACTCGTTCGGAAGCCGTCGAGGCAATCACGAGGTGATGGTGCGTGGTACCTTCGCCAATATCCGGATGCGCAATCAGATAGCGCCCGGCACAGAAGGCGGCTTCACTACTCACTTTCCAACGGGGGAAGTCACCTCGATATACGAGGCCAGCAACAGATACCGCGAGGACAATACTCCTCTGGTTGTTCTCGCTGGCTCTCAGTATGGAACCGGCAGTAGCAGAGACTGGGCTGCCAAAGGAACCCTGCTGCTAGGTGTGAGGGCCGTAATAGCTACCTCATTTGAGAGGATCCACCGCTCCAACTTGGTGGGAATGGGAGTCCTCCCTCTGACCTTCCGTGAGGGCGAAGATGCTGTCAGTCTCGGTCTAGATGGCTCCGAGCTATTCAACATCCCAGCGAGGGCTGATTTGCAGCCTATGTCGTCGATATCAGTTACAGCCACTAAATCTAACGGTAGCACAGTCGAGTTCGAAGCCGTCGTAAGACTGGACACACCGGTTGAGGTTGAATACTACAGGAACGGAGGCATTCTGCCGACCGTGCTGAGGAATCTGGCCGAAGCATGAAAGCCGTCATCGCAGCCCGGAGACCGAGGAACTGATTCTAGGAGCATTGACCATGGAACTAAGGGGAACTGTAAGATTCCGATTCCGCTCCCCTGAGCACGATGTCGATGTGCTGCTCGAGGGCGATGCCGTATGGGTCACCAAGGTCCGTGAGGAATTGGATCTCTCGGGAGAAGTTGGCGTAATACAGCCTCTAGCTGCTCGTATGGCCGAGCCCGGCGAGCCCGATCCAGAATCAGCCATGGGTGAGGGGGCCGAAATATACGAAGAAACACCTCCTCCAGAGGATGCAGTCCTACCAGGCCCTCCACCAGACCCCTCAAGGATTCCCTCAGTGGTCCGCATCATCGGCAGCCTTGATGTGGACTCTGAAGTCGCTGAACTTGGCGGCGGCGAGAGGAGCGAACCGGATATCATGACCATCATAGAAATCCTTGATGAGCTCGCGGACGAGGTGGAGCCGTTGTCTGACAACTTGTCGGGAGAACCACTGACTGAAGCTTGGATTCAACTGCTACTCACCCTCGTGGTCCGTGAGCACGGTTACACTTCGTTGCCACTGAGCTCGATAGAGCAGGCCGTGGGAGACAGGACGAATCGACAAGGAGTGGATCTAGAAATCTTCCTCGACCGCCTGTGGATGATGGGAAGGTTGGAGAGGATTCATGGCGGGGCAGAGGTCCAGTATGCACCTAATCCCAGTTGGTTGGAGTTGCGGTAATACTTTGTTGAAACCACCAACTCCTATGGAGTTGCCAAACTCATTTGGGGCGAAGGCATAAGTGATGAGTGAAACTCCGGTTGAGCATGCTGCATACGCTTGAGTCTACCCGAAATCGAACCAAGGAGGGTCGCAAGGCCGTCTTCATGGTGTTATTGATGCTGACCTCACTGATGGTTTCGTTAGTACCAGCCGTGAGTGCTTCACACATCACTCAATACGCGGTGCAACGTGATCCAGCTCACCTCTCAGTGGGCGATCTGAACTGTGACGGCCACAACGACATCCTCTCGGTTAGCGTGATGGGGCACTACATCACAGCTCTGTACAATGACGGACAAGGTAACTTCGCAGACAGGCAGGACGTGTTCATCTCGAACAACGCTTCGCAGCGTGCAGGTTTCGTAGATACCGCCAACTCCGTCGACGCCGAGATTGCTGATATCGATGGCGATGGTGTGAATGATATCGTCTATTATCAGGAGAACATACGCTTCGTCGGAGAGAGTTTCGTCAGACCTGGTAACCTGACAACAATGTGGGGAGAATGCACCGAGAGGGTAAATCAGTGGGAAGACACCGAGATTACAGTCTCTAACCCGTATCACCTCGGGATGGAGGTTGGCGACATCGATGGGGATGACAATGCCGATATTGTTCTGCTGACAAGTGATGCCACAGCCACTAACCAGTACATCCAGATCTACCGTGGACCAGATCCTTCCCTTTTGACCAACCAGCAGTCAATCCCTGTCCCGCTGACCAACGGCATGTATGTCGAGACTCATTTGGGCCATTGGGGAGAGACCGTCCAAGGAGGTGGTATCGGAGTGCCTGTGGGCGACTGCGAAGATCTTGACCTCTGGCTCCTCAGGACACCTCCATACAATACTGGCGTGGGGACCTCTGTCGGGCACTATGACAACATGACCGTACTCGAGTACGACTGCATAACCAGCCAGTACCCAAACCCTCTGGATGCAACCGCTCAAGGAATCCACGAGTTCAAACTCGATGCTGAGCACAACTACCCACTATACGGCCTCGACATCGCCGACACTGATGGAGACAACGAGATAGATCTCATCGCGGCAGTTGACGGAATCACTGGAAACATCTCCTATGCCACTAGGTCAGGCAGTAGTTGGAACACCCAGAACTACGTCTACCTCGGAGACTACCTCGGTGCCTCGATTACCATCGTGGATGTGAATCAGGACGGCGAGGTTGACTTCTTCGTACCTACTGAGGTAACTCTAACTCGTTTACAGGATTCATCAGCGCAGAACCAGACTTACTTGCTGCTGGAGAACCTCCGTGAGATTAACTCCGTCGAGATTATCCTCGCCAATCCCAGTGGCCCAGGATACCTATCCTCTCTTTCATTCGATGTCGGACGTCGACCCACTATGGCCATCCCTGGTCAACTCCAAGGGGGCGACAACAGCGCCTACGAGATTATCATTGGCCAGCGCGACTACTCCTACCGGTTCTCAGATGGAGCCATGTGGCTTGATACTCAAGGCTGGGCCGGGGCAGGCGATTTCCTCTCAGTACTAACTCTGGACAATGAGGACGTAGGTATCACAGGGGTAACTATCGCTCCCGCGTCATACAATCCTGCTACCGGAGAGGCCGAAATCGGCGAGGGTACTAGGTGGGTTAACGTGACCGTCAAGAACACAGGACTCAATCCTCTGACTGGATCTGTAGATGTCGACCTTGAGGTCAAGGAGGTCCTTGGTGGGACCGACACCGTGGTTTATTCAAATGACTTTGAGGGTAACGAGGATACCACTAACTGCGCCAACTGTGCCTTCGCGAAGCACTCCTACACCGGGATGTACGGGACCGGAGCTTCATCTTGGCACATAGAGACCAACTCCACTGCCTCCACTCAGAACGTCTCATGGTACGAAGCTGACAGCAACCCAACTGACTACTACTGGGCGGGTGTGGACTACAATGGCGACAACGAGACCGATTCGGGTTACTACAACAACATGGACGAGGCACTGATTCTAGAGAACGTTGACCTGACCGGTGCGGATGCTGCGTACATGGATCTCTCAGTGATGTGTACGACTGCGTTCTTTGAACTCTATTTGGCTGAGCAATACTCGGTCGTAGAGCGATGGTTGTACGAAGACTCGTGTGGAATCGAGGTCTGGACTGACGGCAACGGATGGGAATCTGTCTTCTTCAACGGTGGCTGGGATAATGAGCGCTACTTCCGTATATTATACCAAGGAGTTGACCCGGAATACAACACCTACAACAACAATTTCTACTATGAAACAGCCACTGGATGGTTGAACTACACAGAAGGAGGCGGAACCTCCCCCAACCCCGACGAGAGGGAATCTATCGATTTAACGCGATACGCGGGTCAAGTGGTTGACATCCGATTCCGCTTCCGTAGCGGTCTGATGGGCTCCGTTGGCCCCGCTGGGTCATCACAGGATACCGGCTATGACGGATTCGCCTTTGACAACATCACCATCAGGAAGACGGACATAACATTCGGTACCACTGAGACCGTGAGTCAGCAGTTGAACTTCAACAACTTCGCAGCTGGTGCATCAGAAGAAGTAAGCCTCACTGCTGACTTCATCGACAACAGAACATACTACGTGAAGACCGAACTGACCAACCCCACGGGTTTCACCAACATGGACGAACTCAATGACGATATCAGATTCCAGTTGACAGTGAACAATTTGTTCGATCCGTGCCTTGCTGAGGAGCACTGG
Organism: Marine Group II euryarchaeote MED-G34; assembly: GCA_002457605.1. GTDB lineage: Archaea > Thermoplasmatota > Poseidoniia > Poseidoniales > Thalassarchaeaceae > Thalassarchaeum. The sequence continues at coordinate 60,792 of NTJT01000002.1, forward strand.
GTCGATTTGGAGAATGGAGTGAGGTACGCTTCAGGCGAGCGTGACATCCGTGTAAAGGCCCGTAATTGTGGCAACACTCTGACTGACTTCCAGTTAGAGGCATTCATTCAGAACGCCGAACCCGACCTCGTCGCAATCGAGGATTTCTCAGGCATCGAGCCAATGTGGTCAGATGATGGCAACGAGAATGGTAGCAGACTTGACGACTCTACCGGCTCGAATGACATGCTCCCACAGAATGTCGGTGTATTCAACAGCCACGCATATTGGCTGGGTCACCCGAGCGATGGTTATGGCGACAACTGGAATGAAACCGTGACATTGGACCCAATCCCCGTCGCGGCAACAGGGGCCGACTTCACCTACCTGACCTTCGACTACTACGCTGAGGGTGACTATCTCAAGGACAACAACGGCAACATCCTAGCTATTAGGGATGCAGCCAACTTAGAGATTACTTGGACCAAGCAGGGAGAGGTCTTCGAGGGAGTTGTCTATGGAACTTGGACCGACCTTAATGAGAATGGCATCCAGAATACAAATCCAGAGGATCCTAACTTCCACCGCTGCGAGGATTTCGATCTCAACGGCTACGATGAGGTCGAGTATTTCGGTGACCATTCAGACAACATCAACTCAGTGGTCTGGTTTGACTCCGAGAACATCCTCAAGTCAGTTACCGTTGACTTGACACATATTGTCATCCTGAACCGCACCAGTGCCGATACCGGAGATTGGCGCGACGAGTGCACATCTCTTTCTGGCTCCGATGTCTCCCTGACCTGGAGGTTCCAGTCGAATGACGATGGAGTTAACGGCAACGCCGGACTGTCCGGCTTCGGTGTTGACAACATCCGTGTAGAGGAGTTCACCTTCGAGGATGATGGGACCTACACAGTCGACGTGACTGGGCTTGATGCCTCTGAGCATCAGATAGTCAACATGGCTACACACGACTTCCAGAGTGGCATATACAAGATTGACGTGACCACTATCTTCGACAACACCGATCCGATGACTGCATGGTACAACGAGACTGAGGTTAACACCGCCAACAACTACTCGTCGATTATCTTCAGCATCGCTAGTGCGGACATTACCTTGCTTCAGCCTGACGTGTTGGAGTGCGTGGCCGACATAACTTACGAATGCGTCTACCCAATCGATGATGCATCGGCCCACAGTTTCGCTGTGCCGCTTCTTAATGGGGTCATCGCGGGCGAGTACCAGGTTACAATGAAGGTCGTTGATTTGGAAACGGGACAGACCGTTTACGAAGAATCAAGCGACAACGGGCCGTTCGACCTTGCTCCTCATGAGAGGGGTCAGGCCAACTGGACAAATCCATACAATTCGTGGTATGACACACACACCTACAACATCAGTTTCTACGCTGACTTGTTCCAAGAGAACGGGACCCTCGAGTCCTCAGGTAACGACCGCTACTTTGAGATTCAGTTCTATGACAACATCGATGTCGCAATCCTGTCCAACCCTACAGACCAGAACCGTCTGCAGAGCGTCAAGAAGGATCTAGAGGCGATGGGTAAGACGTACACTCAGCTGCGCATGGAAAACTGGGATACCTATGGGACACCTGACTGGGTTGAGCACTTCAACAAGGTGCTGCTGCCATGGCAGACCGATTACAATGTCTACTACGGCGAGTACTATGAGGCACTGGCTGAGACCCGCGAAAGTGACGGACTCAGCCTAACTGAGACTCTCGAGGATTACATGAGTGGGGGAGGTACGGTGCAGATGCACCTCGGTCCTTACCGCAACGAGTACCAGCCGAACAGACTACCGTTTGGCATGGACATCGCGATGAGGAACCAGGTCAACTTCACCGTTGACAACAGAGTCCACTATAGCAATCTGACCATTGTGGATCAGTACCATCCGATACTCAGCAACGTCGACCCGATTGCGTTCAGTGGAATCAATGGCGGATCGCACGTCGCTCTGGCCGGACTCGATGCAGCACAAGTGCAATCCACTCAAATTCCGCAGGTATGCGGCGGTCGCATCAGTGATCCTACAGGGACCTTCCACACTTTGATGCGTGACACTGAATATGAAACCCAGTCTCTTTTATCACTATGTAATCGAGGTGCTGGAGGCCTGATAGTCACCACAATAGATGTCGAGAACCCGAGCGTGTCTGAGGAGTTTGGAGGATCAAGTATACCACTGCTCTCTAACATGCTGGCGTACCACATGACCCCCTATCCGAATGACTTCGGTATCGTTGAGGAAAGCTTTGATCTTACTATCAACGGAGTCGCGCCTTCGATAGACTCCGTCACAGGAGCCTACGCGACCATGTACATCAAGAGCAATTCTGATCTTGATTTCAGTTACGTTACGTCAGTTGAGGGAGTAGTAGCGGACTGGACACTAGAGTCTGGAAACAACGATTCAGTGACAGGATGGGATGGCTTGGTGATAGATGCCGACGAGTATAGCCACACTCAGCAGATTAGCCCAAGCATCCCAACTCTCGGCTCCTTCTGCGTTGGCGACTCCTCTTCGACAACAGGTTGCCGAATCGGTGCCGAGTGGCTGCTCACTCTGTACCTGCATGACGAAGCCGGACACACTCGTATGACCTATGTTCGACTGGTCACAGATGATACTCTGGCCGACGAGTTCAGGCCGTTGGCAAGCGCAATCATGGTCGAAGACACCACTACCGATGAGTACATCAGCCTTGACGGCACCAAGACCGTCGCTGGCGTGGAATGGCCAATCTACAGAGCCAGACTGTCCGACACAGGCGACCTCAGCGTCTCGTTTGACGCCAGCGAGAGCTACGATCCCGATGCCCCTGAGGGCGAGAAAGGCATCGAGCTTTACGAGTGGAAGGTCTTCTTCGATTATCCATGGGACAGTTCCGAGCCAACACTAGAGGGACACGTCTTCCAAATTCCAGCGGCCGCCGGAGGAGATGATTGGTCCTATGTATTCAGGAACCTGACTGCTAGTCCGGATGGAAATCTCGAGAACGAAATCCGAATCGAACTGATAGTCTACGATAAGGCAGGTAAGCAGAGTGAGAAGCACAGGATGTACTTCGTAGTCGTTGGAGAAGACTTCGGAGATGATGAGCCGATAGTGCAGTTCACCAACCCGGGCCCCAACGAGAACCAGAACGCTGACCTGGTGACAATTACTGGTACCTTGATTTCAGGCGCTGAGAATAGTGACGTCATCATCGAAGTCGCTCTGACTGAGGCTGTACTGGATTACACTCCAACTCAGAAAATCACCCAGAAATCAATTGGTAAGTACAACGTCACGGAACTGCTCTCTGATAATCAACAGTTCACGATGACATTGGACATATCTGATCTCTATCAAGAAACAGGCGTTGCTGCCACTATCTACGTGAAGATCAAAGAGGGCGACGGTGAGAGACACACCCTCTACCAGCAGATTGGAATCACACTAGTTCCTCATATTGAGGAGGTCGTGACCACCGATGAAAACGACGGTATGGACATGCTATTGATTGGTGGCATCGGGGTATTCGTCCTACTGCTCGTAGTAGTAGTCACGATGATGATGCGCGGACGAGGCAAGGACTCTGATGAGGACACAGTCGAGCAGTTCGGAGGTGTTGAGGAGATGGATCCAGTAGAGGCTTATGTCCAGCAGATGGTTGCCTCAGGGTATGACGAACAGACTGCCCGGAAGTACGCTCAAGATTACTATGCCCAGTACTATGAACAGCAACGCAAGGGTGGAAGCTGACGCTAGCCGCCAAGTGACTGCTCTAGACGCACCTTGAAGACGAGGTGGTGACAGCGCTGGATGTGGACACATCCGGACCACATACTGTAGCCGACATTTCTCTCGCCGATGTTGGCGAGGCCAGAATCTCGTGGGCCCGGAGCAGGATGCCGGCGTTGGCAGCCTTGCGAGCCGCTACAGAGAGCGAAAAACCACTCGCTGGTCAACGCATCGCCGGTTGTCTACACGTCACTAAGGAGACTGCAGTCCTAATTGAGACACTGAGGGCGGCTGGGGCCGAGGTTTCGTGGTCCGGCTGCAATCCGCTCTCGACTCAGGATGACGTGGCGGCATGGCTGGCAAGGGAAGGCTACAGCATCCACGCTTGGTACGGCCAGGGGACCGAGGATTTCTACCGGTGTATCGACCGAACCCTCGACTTTGGCCCGACACTGACTCTCGATGACGGCGCCGATCTAATCTATCGGGTTCACAGTAGCTTTTCTGAGTTAGCAGAAGGCATCATCGGAGGCACCGAGGAGACGACCACAGGAGTTCACCGCCTACGGGCGATGGCCGATGCGGGGGAGTTACTGTATCCGGTTATCGCAGTGAATGATGCGGCTACCAAGTGGGACTTCGACAACGTGCATGGCACCGGTCAATCGACTCTGGATGGCATCATCAGAGCCACCAGCGTTCTCTTGGCCGGCAAGGATTTCGTTGTCGCAGGCTACGGCCACTGCGGCAAGGGACTAGCCATGCGTGCTAGAGGGATGGGCGCAAACGTCATCGTGACCGAAGTAGATCCATTGCCAGCTTTGAGTGCGGTAATGGATGGTTTCAGAGTAATGAAGATGGATGACGCCTCTTCTCTAGGGGATATTTTCTGCACTGCCACCGGGATGAAGGACGTGATTGTAGGTAGGCATTTCGAGTCAATGAAAGACGGCGCCATAGTCTGCAATACCGGGCACTATGACTGCGAGATTAGCATACCCGATCTCGAGGATAGGTCCACTGGCTACCGCACAATCAGGGAGAATAATGAAGCCTTCCAAATGGAGAATGGTCGTACAATACATCTCCTAGCGAGGGGCCGTTTGGTGAACCTCGCCGCCGCCGAAGGTCATCCCAGCGAGGTGATGGACATGTCGTTCGCCAATCAGTTCCTAGCATTGTGTCGTCTAGCCTCTGAGGGCAGTGACTATGACAACAAAGTCTACGACATCAGTCCTGAGCAAGATACCGAGTTGGCCGCACTAAAACTCAAGACAGCAGGAATCAGCATCGACGAGTTGACGCCCGAGCAGACTGCCTACCTCGACGACTTCAGCGCTGGGACCTAGTCCTCCAATGCCTCTAACTCATCTGCTTCGATTTTCTCTTGAGTCTCGGTAAACCAATCCTCCTCGATAATCGAGAATTCGGGAATGTCAGGATTCCACCTTATCGGCAGTTTGTCTCCAGACTGCACTACTAGTTCGAGTCTCTCGCCCAGAGCTGGCATCCTCTGTCCAATCATGGCGGCGTACAACTTGCTGTATCTGATGGTTTCCGGTATGCAGATCCTCCCGCTACTGGTCTCGAAATCTATCGCACGGTCGAGGTCTAGGGCATGCCGATTCAGTTTGTGTAGTAATCCTGAGGTGACACGTGATATCGCCATGAAACAAATCAATATGAAGATGAATACCATGAGAAATCCCCATGTTGAATCTCCGACGAGCGTCATCGAAATAGTCCCGAGTAGGAATACTATGGGCGCGATGAAGGTAATCAGGAAGAAAGTGGGAGAGATTGGCTTGCGTTTCTTCATCCTCTCGATAACCGCCCAGCGTGGATGTTTGGGGTTCTGAGGTCTGAAGATTTCATCCTCTTCCATTTTAGCGGCTCTGGATACCATCCGGCTCACTGATTCCATACGAGCAAGTTGGTTGCTGCTGGTGGCTTCCATGCCCTCATCGAAAAGATCTTCAAGAAGTTCAGCACACTCCTCATAGTGCCCCATTCTGACTAGAATAGCTATCTGTTCGATTAACGGAGCGACTTCGTAAGGAGCGATTTCACGCCTGTCCTGCCACCACCTGAGACCATCTTCTAGCATCCCTAGGTGGTCAACTAGGAGGACTCCTCCAAGTCTCCAAGCCTCAAAGTTCTCTGGGTCTATCTGCACGACTTTACGCAGTGCCGTCATCGCCTTCGCTGACTGCTCGAGGTCAGGTTGCACCTGTTTACCTCTGGACTCAGTAGGTAGTGACCAGCGGGCCACTCCCATCCACCCGTCGACGTGAGTAGGATCGATGGCCACAGTTTTTCTGGCTGCCTCGAGGGAACTGACTCTGTCGCCTGACTGCTCTGCCTCTACCGCATCGAGCCATGTCATCTCGGCGCTCTTGGCCATGACCCTTGCTGGGGCGCGTGATGCATGAAGGCTGGGGTGTGGATTGACAATCAACGGCCTCTGCCCTTGTGTCTGCTACTTGGACGGCCCCCGCCCTTCCAGTTGTCTCTGGGATTCGGCCTACGTCGCCTCCCCTGTGTCTTCCTCGATCCTTTACCTTCGACCGGCTTCCGAGTGTCACAGCGGTTGCACATAGTCCTCGAGGCGTAATTGTGATTTTTGCACTTAGGGCAATTCCAGTCTCCTGGCTTCATATTTGAGTTATTGAAGCCGCCTGAGTTATTTGATCGATATCCGCGAGAATTTCCACCTCTTCCACCACCACCTCTCGGTTTTGGCTCTTCACAACCGGTGCGATTGCAAACTTTCTTGTTTGAGAAATTATGATTTTTGCACTTCGGGCAGCTCCAGTCTCCTGGCTTCATATTTGAGTTATTGAAGCCGCCTGAGTTATTTGATCGATATCCGCGAGAATTCCCACCTCTTCCACCACCACCTCTCGGTTTTGGCTCTTCACAACCATTGCGATTGCAAACTTTCTTGTTTGCATAATTGTGATTTTTGCACTTCGGGCAGCTCCAGTCTCCTGGCTTCATACTTGAGCCCCTGTCTCCTCCGAACTTGCGGTCCCGGCCCCTTTGATCGTTACCTTGTCTACTGCCTGGACGACTATCGCGCCCCCTTCTGAATTTACTTTCGCCCGTACGACTATTGTGTCGACTTCGGTTGGCCCTCCCGCTAGGAGCAATCTCAACTGGCGACCCTATTGCGCTAGATCCCTCTACACCTTCGTTCAGAGGATGTACGTGAACCAGAGGTTCGTTGGATGGGCCTAACACAGTTTCCACTCTTCCAAGCGTCTTCCCTCCGACGACTCGAATACCGGCTCCCAACCTAGGTGCGCGCCCATCAAAGGAGACCAAGAGCCCACCTTCGTGCGACTCTCTGGACACTCTGCCGGAGAAGCTCATGGCTCAGCCGCGGCGCCTACCATACATGAGGGCTGCGACTGCCGCCATGGTCACAATAGGGAGGCCTACTGCAGGTAGCAGACCACCTTCATCCTCTTCTTCGGAAGGAGTCAGGGGTTCTGGCTCAGGCTCATCGAAGAGATGCGAGTTGTTCACTATCTGAAAGACTTCTGAGCACTTACCTGAGGTATCACACCCTTCGATTGTGATGCCGTGCTCCCCTTCGCTCCACAGTTCGAAGTTGATATTCGGAGTGGACCACGTATTCCCGGTGGAGCTCACTGAACCTGTCTGCGAACCATCTATGGACATTGAGAATACCACAGATTCTCCGTCCGGATCACTGTACTGTCCTTGCATTGACCACTGCGACCCATCCCACTCAGTATTCATTATCGTTAACACGGGTGGTGCAGACTCCTTGCTCAAACCGATATCATACACGTGCTCGAGAGAATATACCTCGGCGGTGTCAACGACGCTGACCCAGACCCCCACTGGGCCGGGCAGTGAGTTGGATGAAGAAAGATCTACTGTGACTTCTCCGGTGAATGTAATCGTGGAAGTGGGTGAAGACTGCCCGTCCTGAATCAGCCCAATCTCGATTTCTAAATCGGGCCAGTCTGAAGTTGGGCTGATTGTAATCGGATGAGGGTCGCTCAGAGTCTGCGTGGATGTCGAAAGAGAGAACGGCACGCCTAGGTTCCATGTCCTACTGCCTGTGCTTTGTCCTGCTGAGTCGACAGCCTCGCAACTCACTTCTGCAGTATTGCCGCGAGGAATCTCAGCCCACCACGATCGGTCGCCGCCCTCCGACAGCTGTAGGGAAGGTGCTCCGGTGCAGCGGACATCCAACTTAGAGACACTCTCCTCGTCAGAGAACCATTGTGAGACATCTTCCCAATACGCCCAGACGTGCTGCCCTCCGTTAGGAGATGGGAACCACGCGCCCTCTGGAGGCGCAACATCGGTCCACTCAGGGGGGTCATCGACAGGAACAGGGGCTGTAGTAAAGTCCGCGAATAGGTCTTCGCCAAGTGGCCAATCGACGCGAGGGGAGTCGGGACTGAGGCTGTATGTCAGACTGCCGTCAGCATTCTCGGTGATTGAGTACGTTGAGGAACCGTCGCCTATACAACTGCCTCGAAGTGGCGCCTGACCCCCTGCGGTTTCCTCATCCAGTCCGACATCTCTGCCTTCACATTCATCCCACAAGTCGAGACGCAGGTCTTGGGTAACCGGGAATGTAAAATCGAGCTTCGCACCAGACATATTAGAGGCATTGAGCACCAGTGTGAAGTTGCTGCTGTCAAAGAACCCATGGATGTCCGCCGTCGCATTCAGCCATAGTTTGATGCGACATTCATCCATGCCCTGGGAAGCCGCGATATCAGTGTCACAGTCGCGGTTTTCATCGGGAATCACCGGAACCTCCTCACAGTCGTTGCCAAAGGCAGAGGTACATTCACGAATTTGAGAGTGCCTAATTGGAACAATATTGAACTCCTGGATATCTACCCCATCCTCTTCCCAAGAGGTGTTCTTCCAGTCCACTCCGCCCCCACCTCTGTGAGATGGACCGTCCCGGATGCCTATTCTGGTTAGTGTGTGTTCTATGCACTCACTCGCAAGTGCGCGAAAGAACTCCCTCTCATCGGTTGAGATCCAACTGTCACCGCCATCGTTTGGATCAACTTCAGCCATGAATTCGTCCATCGATACGCGAAGGTCGTCCGCCAGCGTTTCGTTGACCCAAGCAACTGCTCGAACATCTGCCGACCCCCAGTCCTCATTCACTACGATATCGAAGGTCGCGTGAGTGTACTCAAACAGGTTCTCAAAGGTGATTGAGCCGCATTGATCCTCAAGTGAACCCCCTCCTCCTAGTTGATCCATGCGTACAGGTTCATCTTCTAAGTGATCGAAATCCCCTCTTCCTTGGTCTGGGGGCGCCAGCATTGAGAGAATCATTAGGAAAGTGAGTACGCTGGCTATGGCACCCCTGTCCATACACTGGCAAGCGAAAGCGCGCATCATGATTCTATCGCCGGCCTGTAAGTTGAGTTTAGGGCAACCTAAACTTGATAACCATATTCTATTTCGTAATTTTTAGGGTGACCTAAAATGAATGCGAACAAGACCATTGCAAGCCTGATAATTGGATTATTGATTTGTACAACACTTACTGGATGTCTGAGTGGAGATGATGACGATGTCATTAGAATTGCATTCAAGACTCAGGATGACTATGATGACCCAGACACCAACCCACAGAGACTGGCCGATTTCATCTCCCAGCAGACTGGGATGGATGTCGAAATCTATCCAATAGCTAGCGATGTCGCAGCAATTGAGGCCCTCAGGTTCGGACACGCCGACATCGCTATTCTGGATGGAGGTGCTGCTTGGATGGCTTGGCAACAGCACGGCTTCGATGCCATACTGGCTGATCAGAAGTCAGACGGCTCAACTTACTACTTAGCATCGGCATGGGTGCTTGAAGACAGTGACATCCAGTCTTTGGATGATTTAGAGGGGATGGACTCCTGCCACACTGGCTGGCTCAAGTCCGCCGGTATGCTCATGCCGATGGGTTACATGATTGGCCAAGGTATGGTTGAGGTCTCTGGTGACGAAGAGGATATCAACAGTCTCCGAACGACTATTGAGAATCACTTTGGCAATGCATCAATCCCATCTAGCGGCGATCCGTATTATGGATACAGCGGAGCGTTCCGTTGTATGACTGAGGGCATGGGGGATGTGGCCTTTGCCAAGACAACATCCTTCGAGGATCACTGCGAGGGGAATGATTGGTGCCTCGACCGCTCTGATTACAGGATGTTGCAGCCGGCATTTGGCAAGGTTCCAAGCCATCCGATAATGGTCAATCGTGAGATGATTGACGATGAGAAGGCCGATGCAATCACAAACGCATTTCTAGCACTCAATTCCGATTTGGAGGGTCACTATATCCTTGAATCTGTATTGAACACCCCTGGAATATCACAAGTGAATACCGAGGAGCACCTAGGCTCCTATAGCGAAGCAATCAGCAGTATACCCGGTATTGCAGCATACTTCGAGGGCAAGTACGCAAACTAGCAGGGTCCGCGATGAACTCAGAACCAATTCTCTCGATTCAATCCGCTGAAATTGGATTTGAGGATTCAAGACCGCTCCTCGAGGACTGTAATCTAGAAATTGGGCCGGGAGAAATAGTAGGATTAATCGGTCGCTCAGGCATTGGTAAGACCACGCTGATTCGAACAATTGCAGGGCTAATCCGGCCATTATCTGGAGACGTGCTTTTCGCTGGAGCAAATATCTCACACTCGGCAAGAGGAACCATAGGGTTGATTCCGCAACGACTGGGTCTGATTCAGCATCAAACGGTTGGATACAATGTTTTGATGGGCGCCCTACCGAATTCAACTGGGCTCCAATCAATTCTTTCTCTCCCTTCGGCTGAAATGCGTGACTCGACCAGAAAAGCAATCGCTGCCGTGGGCCTAGAAGACAAGACTCTGACCTCGGTAAACCTTCTCTCGGGTGGTCAGCAACGCAGGGTGGCTATCGCCAGATCTATGGTGCAGAATCCACAACTTCTCTTGGCAGACGAATGTCTCGGCGAGTTGGATGCCGACACCGCTCGCGATATCATCGGTCTGTTGAAGGCCCTTGTAGAGGACCATAGCACATCAATCCTAATTGTCGATCACAATCCAGTACGCGCCCGCACATTCTGTGACAGGGTTTTGCAATTGCGTGGTCGCACAATCATCCCACTGAGTGAGGAAGAACAGGATGAGGCGACAGGACTTCCGCAGTATAGGGGGGATGAATGATGGGAGAGATTCAGCGTTTATCCCAGTTCGTGCTTAGAAGGCCCATCCTGCGCACAGCCATAGTATTGGGCATAATGGCAGTTCTTGCTGTACTCCATCTGGAGATTACTCTATCTCGTTTAGGAGATGCAGCATCAAATCTGGTGATAATAGCAGGGGAAGCTTGGCCTCCTGACTTCTCAGTACTGACCGATAGAGCAGCATGGGCATATCCTCCGTGCGAGATGCAAACTGACTGGATGTGTAGCCCCGCTGTTCTAGGAATGACCCAGACTCTGGAGATAGCATTCCTAGCCACAATATTCGGAATGGCGATGTCGCTACCCTTAGCTGCAGCCGCAGCCACCAATCTCTCACCACCGTTATTGGCCCAGATTGTCAGACAGGTCCTCGCAGCACTTCGGGTACTACCTTCTCTAATCTGGGCTCTTATTTTCGTAATCTTGGTCGGTATTGGACCTCTGGCCGGAGTACTGGCAATGACAATGTACACAGTGGGGTATCTTGGTAAATTGCAATATGAGGCACTCGAAGGAGTTAGCAGGGAGCCGCTTGAGGTGGCCCGAGCAATGGGATTACCACGGTGGCAGATTGCGCGCTTCTTTGCGATTCCTGAGGCGGCCAACTCGTTAATCAGTCAGATGCTTTTCATGTTTGAGTATAATGTGAGGCACGGCTCAGTAGTTGGCCTTGTAGGGGCGGGAGGAATAGGTTGGTACATGCAGTATTACCTGGAGCCTTTCAAACTCTACGATAGAGTACTCGCTCTGGTTATTGTAATGTATCTAGTAGTCATAATCATTGATCAGATATCTCTGCGAGTACGCAGTCAGTTCATCGAAGATGACGAGCATATTCAGAGGCCTAAGTGGCGAGGAACAATAGTTCCTTGGGCAGAGTCCTCAGATGATTAGACGGTGTCGTCAGCCACTATTCTGATGGCTCCATCATCGTACGAGATGTGGATGTTATCTCGAACCTTCAGAGTCAGTGCAGCCAAGGCCTCATACACCTCTTTCTCTGAGACTCCGAAGGCGTCCGATGCTCTCTTTGTTGACCATGGAACCTCGATGAAGTCGGAGGACGAAATCCACTTGAGCAGCCGCAATTCGAACTCTGTAAGGTCCTCGAATGACATCTTCTTCGACCTCCGAGAGTGCAACCGGGCAATCAATCCTTGCCGAACTCATCCCTCATAGGAGTCGACCATTTGACGAATGGCCTCTTTGACCTCTAGTTCGCCATCCAGCAACCCTCCTAGTGCAGTTAGGAATGGAATATCTACCCCGAGTCTATGGGCTCGATTGTTGAACATCCGGCATGCACGCACGCCTTCAGCAACCATATGCATCTCTCCTTGCGATTCTTCTAGGGAAAGTCCGGAACCAAGCTTCTCTCCCAGCGTCCGGTTTCTACTCCGAGGACTCGTCGCGGTTACGTACAGGTCGCCTATTCCTGCGGGACCGAAAGCAGTCCCGGACTCTGCTCCCATCGCGTCTAGCAGCATGATGCCCTCGTTGAAACCCGAAAGCACCAGAGCAGCCTTGAGATTGTCTCCACCATCGGCATGCAGTCCGTCGACCAACCCACAAGCGAGTGCGACCGTATTCTTGTACGCGCCCCAGAGCTCAGCACCCATTGGATCGTCAGCGGCCTTGAGCAGCAGATTTCTGGTGGATAGCCGCTCTGCGATACGGTCGGCGACACTGCGGTCGTGACAGGCCACCAGAGCTGTCGTCATCACACCTCGAGCGACCTCGGGAGCGATTGTGGGGCCGGTCATTACGATTACCGGATTGGACTTACCAGCCTCCTCAAGCCTTCTCTCTATGGCATCGGATATCATGCCCGAACCGCCTTCATCTGAGGGGGCAAGGCCCTTGGCCAGATCAAGCAGGACGTGAGAGGGTCTGAGATGGGGAATCAGATCGTCAACCACAGAGAGAATGACTCCACTAGGTAGGGCGAGCACAAGGATCTCACAATCAGAGGTGATATCGGATATCTGCATTGTCACTTGCATCTTAGGGAGTTCATATCCGGGCAAGTACTTGTGATTCACACCATCAGTCATCATCGACTCATAGACCTCATCCTCGATGGTCCACCCGAGGACATTGTGCCCATCCTCGCACCAGACATATCCTAGGGCGGTACCCCAGTTGCCCAGTCCGAGTATGCCTATCCGTGCCATATTCGTCGAACTTCGGGCCCGACATACCCGTTATGACCCTATGGGGAAGCAGATAACGGAGGCGTTGCCTTATTGACGGAAATACTCCCGTACCAGTACGAGCAGGGGTACCCGAGTGGTCAAAGGGGCTGGGTTTAGGTCCCAGTGCGTAGTGCTTCGCAGGTTCAAATCCTGTCCCCTGCACCACTATCTGGTCCAGCAGCGCCCATCGAATTCATGTTCGCCATTCTGAAATACGGGATGTCATTCGTCAGTAATCCAAGCAGGGGTTCCCGAGCGGTCAAAGGGGCAGCGTTCAGGTCGCTGTGCGTAGTGCTTCGCAGGTTCGAATCCTGTCCCCTGCACCATCTTCTCCTCACGGCGGCAGAACACTTTCCCGGAGTCGCCCCCTCCGTCGCCCGTGGAGGGGCAGAGTACCCAGCAGACGCAGGACATGTCGCAGCTCAAACTGGCTTCCATCATCATTGCTGGAATCGTGGTTATGGCTGGACTGGGCGGTGCGATATTCTTCCTAGGAGTCAGAGGCTTAATCGACGCCGCTGAGGAGGAGTTCCAGAACGAATTGTCCGAAGGCCCCCCGCCCAGCCTCCCCCAAGCGACGTGGGTCGTCGACGACATCGAGACGCTCGCGGACTTCGGCTACCGCAAGATCGACACCGTAGCTCACGCCAACGCCGGCGACTTCATCCAATTCAGGCTCGAGGACCTCGACTACGAGGTCGAGATCCAGAATTTCACAACGGAGCTGTGTGAGGACTGCCGCAACTACGTCGCGACCATGGAGGGCGAGAATCCAGACTCTTGGATAGTCGTTGGCGGCCATTACGATGCGATCTGCTACAGCCAGCAAGTCATCATCGGCATAGAGTACCCCGGATGCACCTCTGAGGGGGCGTACGACGATGCTACCGGTGTCGCTTCAGTGCTTGAGCTAGCCCGAC
>NTJT01000020.1 GCA_002457605.1 Marine Group II euryarchaeote MED-G34
ACGAATAGACGCTGCTCATATCTTCGCTTTCACGCCTATTCAGCTTGTTCCCGACTGGTTTCAGGGTCTTTTCACATCCCGCTAAGGATACTTTTCAGCTTTCGCTCACGCTACTTGTCAACTATCGGTCTCGAGTAGTATTCAGGATTGGAAGTCTCTGCCTCCCATATTCACGCGCGATATCCAACGCACGCTACTCTGGATCCGTCTCTTGGCCATATGCAGTACGTGTACGGGACTTTCACCCTCTGTGGTGCGCCGTTCCAGGACGACTTCCACTTCCTGCACTTAGACTACAGACGGTCCTCACCCCACATCTCTCCAAGGTTTCCCATGGAGATTCGGTTTGTCCTGTTCCGCTTTCATTCGCCACTACTAACGGAATCTCGTTTGATTTCTTTTCCTCTCCCTACTGAGATGCTTCAGTTCAGGAGGTTCCCTTTCCTCAATGAGGAATGGCACAGAGTGCCAGGAGGTCCAATTCAGCAATTTGCGGATCCAAGAGATTCATGCCTCTCCCCGCAACTTATCGCAGCTTGTCACGACCTTCTTCGGCTCTCGAGCCGAGCCATCCCCCAGTCGGGTTGTAGCATCTTGATTTCTACAATCCCACCTTTGTGAGTCCTCTGGTGTCCAGGCATATCAATTCAGGTCTCTCAGGCCACCTCGTCTCCCCGCAGGGCGGGGCGGCCTCAACCTCTTATCCTGATACCTAATAGTACCAAGACGCACTAAATGCAGGTGGGCGACCTACCTTTGGTATTTGAACTAAGCGGGGTGCACACGCCCCCTATAGGGGGCGGTGAAAGGCACATACGAATCACTATTCTGACTCATCCGGCATATGCTCTAGACCAAATGCCAGAGGATCAGGGGTAGTGGCCTCTGGAATTCCCTCAAGGCCAAGTGCTAGAGGGGGTGCAGAAACCTCATTGGAGACCTCTTCCAAACCAAAGGGCAAATCGGATGAAGGGACAGGAGGAGCTTGGCCTTCTAGGCCGAAAGGAAGATCGAGGTTTTCGTTAGTCTGCGTGGACTTGAGAGAACTCTCTTCTACACCCTCATTAGGAGGTTCTTCGTCACTACCACATGTAGGGCACGACAAAGAACCTGATGAGACCAATCCGCAAATCGGACACTCGTACACGCTACCCGCTGTGGGATTTCACGCTTCACGCTGTCGGAAGAGCTAGATGGGACTCGTCAAAGAGACGAATACAGCGTACCGTGGAAAACTATCATGAAAATCGTTGCAACAACACAGGTAATTATCATCACAGGGAAACCTACACGCATCCATTCCTTAGTAGTGATTGGATTGGGTCCACGCTCACTAATTGAGACAGCCATAACATTGGCACTGGACCCGATTGGAGTCGCATTTCCACCAAAGCCAGCACCCATAGCAAGAGCCCAGAATAATGGTGCAAGATCAATTGGGTTGCCTTCTTCTGCCGATTTCGCGCCGACAAAGACAATTACTGGAATCATAGCCGCAGTGAACGGAATATTATCGATAATCGCACTGGATATAGCAGACACCCAAATGATTGCTACTGCAAGCATCACTGGATCGCTGCCGAATGTATCGAAAATCCATTCTGCAAGCATTTGAAGATATCCCACATTGCCCACTGCACCGACCAGCATGAAGAGGCCGGCGAAGAACAGAAGTGCATGCCATTCCACCTTTTCACTGATTGAGTGAATGAGTCCATGCCGCATTTCGTGGTCTTCAGGACGGGCGGCGACTAGAGCCACTCCAGCACCTGCAAGGGCCAAAGCATGAATCTCGACATGGAGGTGTAAAAATTCAGTTGCCGAGAACATGACAACTGTGGCACCTAGAATCCATAGTGTTGTCTTCATCAACAATGGATGTTCAATGCAATCCCACTCATCTTCTTCCAAGATTGCTTCAACGTTGGCCGGCTTAGATTCACGCCAATCACGGTAGTAGTATCGGAGATATCCTAACGTGGCAACCCAAGCAAAGAATGTCAAAATACCCAGACGTATCAAGAAACCATTGAATCCGAATAGAGGTGCCAATTCATCCATACCACTGGCTTGACTAGCAATCATGATATTAGGCGGATCGCCCACCATGGATGCCACTCCTCCAGTATCAGAAAGAATCGCTTCAGCAAGAAGTGGGGGGATTGGGTTGATCTCCAATTTCTGACAAATCCTCAATGTCACCGGAGCGATGATGATGATGGCTGTAACATTGTCTATCACTAACGAGATTAATGTTGTAAATGTCCCCAGATAAACAACCAGCTTCCAAGGGTCTCCACCCGACATTTTTGCTGCTTTAATAGAGACATACTCAAAGAATCCTGAGATTTCTAGTAGCGCGGCGAAAATCATCATCCCCAATAGTAGACCGACGACATCAAAGTGTATCCAACTCAACATTAGAGATTCTAGAGAATGGTGACAAATCTCACCATACGTTGCGGATGAATCAAAACCCAGATGGTGGAAAATGGAGGATGCATATTCCCCATCGGGGCCGAGGGCCACCGTCTCACACATCTCAAAGACGCCCGTTGATAGGCCAAGGAAGAGCATACAAACAACACCAAACCAAGCCGCGATGGTCCGGTGTAAATACTCAGAAAGGATGAGTATGAATGATACTATGAAAACCGCTAGAACTATCTGTTGCTCAGTCACCATGGCGCGGCGAGCCTTGACGCCTCTAAATAGGTGAGCATTGCGACCTATCCCTAGAGAGGATAATTTTCTCTGACTAACTCCTGCCAGACCAGAAAACCGCAGTGTTTCCTCTGGTGTGAACTAATCTCGAGCCAGTGGCATCGGCGAGACTTTCGAACGCCTGTGTTCTTTCGGTGGAACCATTTAGTAAACCTCGGTTAGCCTTCGCCTTGACTATATCTCTCTTGCTGAGTTGGTCACTCAACTCCGATACCACCGAGTCAGTGATTCCTTCCTTACCTATCCTGATAGTTACAGGAGTGGATTTATCCTTCGCCTGACGGAGAATTGATTGAGGAGTTTTTTCACTAATCCTAATCACCCCTGAAAATCGGGTCCCGAACGTTCTACCCTGCCACAGTCTTCGCAAGTGATAATCAACATGCTAACTGAAATTCTGAATCTCGCGTTGCGGCCAGGAATCAGTGCCGCTTCACAACCCCTACAGATTAGTCTGGCGATTTGTGATTCCGGGCGCTCGCCATGTCGCTTACCAATTCTGAGTATGTCTCTCGCTGCAGCGTCGACAGCCTCGGGATCCGTAGTATCATAGGAAAGCAAAACTGTAGATAGTTCCTCGATTGCCTTTGAGGCCCTCCTCTTTCTCCTCGAGTCCTTATTGCGCCGCCGGTTAGTCATCCCCATTCCTCCGTGATGTAATTGCGGCCTCGATAGCGCCCCCTACTTCCTCAATAGAACGGTTTCCGTCGATTCTTATGAGCACCCCTCTCTTCTCATACCAACCCGCGAGAGGCGCAGTCTGCTCATGATAAGCGGACAGCCTGTTCCGCACCGTTTCCTCGGTGTCGTCCTTTCGTTGTACGACTCGTGGGGAAACTTCGGGAGGAGGGGGGTTGAATCTGATGTGGTAAATCATCCCAGTATCCGGGTCCATTCTCCTGCCCACTATCCGCTCGACGATGGCTTCGTCGGGAACTTCGATAGAAATCACGACGGAGACGCCTTCTACCTTGTCCAGAGCCTCGGCCTGAGCGATTGTCCTTGGGTACCCGTCCAACAGTAGGCCGGACATGGCATCGGGCTCCTGTAGCCTCTCCGAGATTAATCCAATAATCACTTCATCAGGGACCAATAGGCCGGCTTCCATGTAACTCTTGGCCTCAGACCCCATTTCAGAACCTGAAGCTACAGCGGCACGAAGCATGTCTCCGGTAGATACCTGAGGCTTGCCAGTGAGAGATGAAATCCTACTGGCCTGAGTACCTTTGCCAGCACCCGGGGGGCCGAACAGCACAATTGAGCCACTCATGGTACTTCGAGAGTGGTCCGAGTGATAAGCAAAGCGCAGACTAAGGCTTGTTCTGCTCCCACCATAGGTGACCATACGAATTCCATTGTTCCATTGACCAGCCATCAGGTAGGCCGCCAAGGGGCAGAGGTGGGGCCCCCTCATTGCTAGAAGGTGGTTTGAGCATCGGAGACGACTGGGCTATTGCAGCTTGGATCTCATCGTCACTGACTCCACCAGTCAGAACCTCTCCTGAGGCTGAAGTCTCCAAGGCGGCTGCCTTTCGCTCGGATTGAGTTCCGGCCAGTAGTGCCGAACCCTCAGGAATCAGTTCCTCCTCAGGGCTTAGGGAAGTTGTCGAGGATCTGCGCATCCTCACTCCTGAGATTACAATGGATCCTAACAGGACAAGGAAGGTCAGTGCTAGGGTCCAATCGGGAAGTCCGAGGCTGTCAATTATGCCGCCAAGTCCGCCTCTGTTGGAATCCCTAGCCTTGCTGATACCCACTTCCAGAGTGCCTTCCGTGATAGTAGGGAGCCCACCACCTGAGTAGGTCGAGTTGGTAGTGAATTGAATGTGAGTTAGACCATTTGAAGTCCCTTCGCTGGGGGTTGCGGTAACTGCGACTACAGAGGATTCGCCTGCCTCCAGAATCATTGGTTGGGCCTGACTAATTTGTACTCCCCAGCCTTCTAGGTCGTCAGACCGGATGATTACCTCGGCCGGAGAGTTTCCAAGATTGGTTACTATGACTTCGAATGTCCGCCCATTGGTCCCGATGTCCTCAAACGACGGTGAATCACAAGATACGCCGATCCATATCGAGGACAGTACCTCGATTTCCATCTCCACCGTGTAAATGTATACATCGTCACCAGAAGGAGGAGTGACTTCGATGATGACTGAAACCGTTTGACCTGCGGGCCCAACAGGGAGGATACCTGGAAGATCGATGCCGACAGCTATAGTAGCCTCTTGGTTCATCTCCATTGAGAAATCTCTGCCCGATAGGAACCCTCCAGACCAGCCGTCAGGAAGGGTGCCCATTGTCAGACTGATATCGAGTTCGACATTACCGGTGTTGTGGGCGTATATGTTAGCCGTCCCCGGAATTCCCAGAGCGATGGCCATGATGGGGTTCCACGAGAGGTCCAATGTAGCTATCTCTTGCACCACTAGACGTGTGGCGTTGGTGACAGTGGGGCCACCGTCGAGGGTCGTGCGTATGGTGATGGTGTTGGATGCTCCCATGTCCGCAGCAGGAGGAACTATGGTAACGATAGTGACAATGGAGGATGCCCCAGCAGGAATATCGAGTGCGATTTCTTCTGATTGCACATCCGAGCCCTCTGAAATCTGAATCGGCCATGTGTTTAGGGACGAGAAAGCCTGTACTACAAACTGCATCGGAACATTGCCGTCATTGGAGACGACAAGTTCGGTTGTCACTACGTCGTTATTCAAGACGGGTCTTGGTTCAGCTATCGCCAGAGGTCCGAGAGCGACACCTTCGGAATCGAACAGTTCAGGGGAGAAGTCACGGCTCTCTAACACGGTGATAACTGCCTCTTCAATGGTCTCCAGTGTCGGATCATTGACCGAAGTTGTGACACACTCGATGTCTTGAGTGAAGCCTGCGGAAGGTTGTCCGTCTTCGGCGTCGGAGACTCTTACTTTGATGGGAAGAGGGAGGAACTGGAGTCTGCTCAACGGTTCAAGAGTTATCTCGGATGACTGACTGTTGCCGATGTGTATGGTCCATCGGTCGGTAGTCTCGCAACTGACTGTGTACTGAGTCGGCCCATTGCCAGTATTCTTGATGGAGAGGGAAAAGACAGCGAACTCGCCCGGCTCCGCCCCCAGCCCTTCTGTCCCTGCGACTATAGTGTAAAGTCCCTCGACCCTCTCCACGAATGCCGTCAGCCTGATACTGTGAGAAACTGTAGGTGCGTTGGTGTCGAACAGGGTTAGGTCTGAGACGAAGGTCCCTGGCAGAGCGTAGACGGCATCCAAAGGACTGGACAAGTCGGTGTCCATGTCGGACATGTTCAGCGTGACTACGACTCTATCGCCCTCTTCGCCGAATGGAGCCAGTGTCCACGGCCCGGACTCGTTGATTAGTTTCCACCACTCGTCCTGCGGAGCGTAAAGAACCCCGTCATTACCCAGTAGTTGTATAGGCGAAACACTCAGGCCAACTGAAATCTCTGAAGTCCCTTCATTGCGCATCTCAAGTTCGAAAAGGACCCAACTAGCTGTCCTTGGGTCTAACGTTCTCGTCATGGCCTGAGAGAGTTCAGCGGGGTTACTAGGTGTACTGCCGTCCTCCATAAGAGGAGTGAGTCGGACTCCTATTTGGGAAACAATGACATGCAGTAGAATACGATTGTTGTCAGTTCCAATGGACTCATCATTGAGTTCGTCAACCTCTGAGTTCGAATCGAGTCTTAGTTCGAGGACATGTAAGCCAGTAGTCGAGAACGAATGGGGGAATGACAACGAGTCGAGCATGCCTCCGCCCAGAGAGGATCGCTGTGAGGTATGAATTATCGATCCTGCGGTGAGGTCTTCGACCTCTATTGAGTAGGTACCTGTATCGGCCGTAGCCTGATTCTTCCAAGCGGCCTCGACTAGGAAGGTGTCTCCCTGTAGGGGACTCTCCACGGAACTTGAGAGAGAGCCTTCGAATACAGAAAGATCCGCCTGTTCCAACTCAGTGGCCACACCACTGAGTACGATGGCGTAATCCTGCAGCGTCCCCCCTGCATGGCCGACCTCGACTGTCCATATGCCCGAGGTGCTGGAAGGCAATCTTACCCTCTCCACGTTATTCAACCGATCTTCACTGCCACCTGAGATACTGAATCCGTTAGAGAACTGATTAGCGATGTACACTGTCCCATCAGGCGAGGTCGCCCTCAAGTCAAGGTCATTTACCAACCGGGCTGCACTCTGGTCTGCTACTGCCGACCCTTCTCTATCATTCCATACCAGAGTGATATCCATGCCTTGGCTCGCATCGATATCAAAGGTGTAAAGGAAGGCGTGGCCAGGCAATAACTCGCGCGAGTAATCGTACAGGACTGACTGACTCTGCCCGCCTGAAGACGGGTAGAGGCTGTTCTGTAGGTCAACCTGCCCCCATCCCTCAGCCGGATTGGGGATGTCAGGAGTTCCAAGGTCCTCCGCACCATTAATCAGGACAGCTCGAATCAGGTCCGAACGGGGCTCACTTATGCCCTCTGACTCCCTGAGATACTGCCTGACCATCGCTGCAGCGCCAGCGACAACGGGGGTGGCCATCGACGAGCCGTTGAGTGTCATGTATAGAGGGGTGCTCCCATCACTATGAGTGGCACTTGAACACGAGTCGCCGCTTGCGAACTGCGCTTCTTCGGCCACAGCCGAGCAGATCATCACACCAGGAGCGACTAGGTCTGGTTTGATGCGCCCGTCAAGGGTCACCCCCCTAGATGAGAATCCAGGGACCATGCCCTCAGCAGTGCTGCCGTATGCCCCGGTAGTTGAGGCTCCGACCGTAAGGACATTCTTGGCAGTCCCTGGTGGCGTAACGCTGCTGGCTCCATTCGAGCCCAAATCACCAGCCGAGAAGAGAACTAAGAAGCGAGGGAAATCCACTAGGAACGAGTCGGCAGATCTAGAGTCAGAACTGTATTCACCGACAAGGTTCTCGTTCCCCCAACTATTGGTCTGTATACGCGCGCTGTTCTGCCACGAGTGAGTGAACATTTCGTACAGCGAGCCCCAACGGGCGAGGACCCCAGAACTGTCAGCCTCGAGCTGATAGAAGTGGAAGGTAGCAGCAGGCACCATGCCCATAGCCGTCGAATCACCAGAACCATCTCCAAGCAGAGTGGCTGCCACATGAGTACCGTGCCCACTGTTCATGTCGGCGTTTGAGTTGTCTGGTCCAAACTGATCATATATTCCTCTGATTCGATTCGTGAAGTCACCGTGATCACCGTCTAGGCCGGTGTCAGATATGGCAAGGACCTCGTCACTCCCATTCAGTGCCCCTCCTGAACTAATTAGTGCACCGTTGATGCCACTGATTGAGCTAGCGTTGGTATTGTGGATGACTATCTGCGAAGCTGAGCCAATGTGCAGAATCCTGCCATCCATAGCTAAAATTGGAATCCATTTCGCATCAACAGATCGAGGCTGGCACAGATAGGCGTCGCAAACTCCTCTGGGCCCTATTTCCCCGGAGACCAACTGCAAATCCAACGAGAGCTCTGCCAATTCAAAGAAATCGAGATCCGGAGCCGGTGAAACATCCAAATCGACTAGTACTCCATTCCTCCCCGAGAGATGAATCAACTCGGAAGCTACTCGCCATGCCACTGGCAGTGCACCAGTCCATCTAACGCTTGGCAGCCTGTTGATTGATTCGACTACATCGGCATCACTCAGCGGGTCCACGCGAACAACTACGGCGTCATCAGGAATCACATCCAAGACATCGACTCCCATGATAGAGAAGGCATCCATCATGGCCGTCATGTCAGAACTGTCAGATTGAACGAGAAGCATCCCTGTGCGCCTCAGGGCCTGCGGATCGTACAGGTTCTCAGGACCCAGTGGAATGGGGGCATCCAGCGGATCGAACGAACCGAACGGGGAGTGCAGGAGACCCGATGCCTCACGCAGTGGATAGGGGGTTATTGAGGCATCAATCTGTGACCATTGTGAGTTTGGAGTCGCAGACGTACTCTCTCCTTCATCACTATTTGTAGAGAGGTCTTCTGAAGTGCTCGCAAGCACTCCAGTCCACGTAGACAAGAGCAGTGTTGCGAGGACTAGTATGACAGAGCGAGCCCTGAGCATGCAACAGCCGACCAGAGGGGGCTTTTTGACCGTTCATACTAGGTGTACCACGGAGTTCGCCAACATGAAGGTGCTTTCATAGCCCGTAGTAATCCGAAATTGCACTGTCAGTTTTAGCCACAGAAGCACGCCAATCAGGTTCAGTCCCCATCAGAGCGCGAATGCAATCTATGTTTTCAGGAATTACGTCGCTCTCCTGGTGTATCGCTTGGAAGTAGTACAGCCTGTCGCCCATCAACTTCACTCCGTCCTCCCAAACGAATATCTCGTGTAGGTCCCCCCACTTACGACCTAAGTCACGCGCCATCTCCATGACTTCAGCGGTGGTTGTCAGCCGATTCCCCTCTCCATGCATCACAATGACCCTTGGAGTCTGCCTCCATATGTCTAGAATCGATTCAGTCGTCTGACCGTGTCCAGGAGGGAGATCTGCTATGATGGCGTGAACATGCATTAGAGTGGTTGGGACTGCCACGGCCAGTGAGTTAATTTCAATTTCCGGCTTTACCGTCATGACGTCTGGGCCATGGTGGCTGGGGACCTTCAACACGGGTTTGATGGCATTGATGGGTCCCTTCTTTGAGTCACCTGGGTCGGCTGCCCTACGAATCATGGTGCATTCGACCTTGAGGGAGTCGCCGAGTTCGTACAGCGGCACGAGAGTGCGTGATAATCCAGTGGTGTTGCAGGAGACAACTCTCGTGCCATCGGCATTCAGATTTGCGGCGTGGTTAGCGCTAGAACTGTAAGACAGGCCAGTGAGTTCGTGCTTCTCGCCGCCTTGGAACATATGCTTGATACCAGCTGCCTCGTACTTGGCGAGGTTTGCCACCCCCATCTTACCAGGGGCGCAGTCGACCACCACGTCAGCTGAATCCAGAAGTTCTGAGAGCCCTCCCTGGCACTCGTATCCTCCGGATGAGAAGGAAGCTATGCGCTCTGGATCGTCGGTGGTGCAGTACAGAGGATAGCCCTTCTTCGCTGCTAGTTCGCACCCGAAACTGGGTCCTGTCTTGGTCACTCCCACGACTTCCATGTCATCCTGAGCGTCGACTGCATCGGCAACTCTCTTGCCGATTGTTCCGTAGCCGTTGATGGCGACCCTGATCACGCCTTGACCTCACATGACCCCTTGAGGGCGTTTTGATGCCCTTGCCAGCCCTCTATCAACATACCCTTCCCTTCGCACCTTGAATTTCCCCTCAATAGCAGCGACTTGAGGGCGTGCTGCCCGTCAGAATGAAGACCACTAGCGTCATGTCCGCACAGGGAGAGCCATGCGCGAGGTCACTGCGAAGAGCATGAAACTTGGTCGAGACCTTGATGGAATGCTGTCTGAGGCCCTAGAGAGGGACCTGTTGGTCAGGATAGGGTGGGGTCGTGGAGGCGATGAGAAGCCCAAGAGTGGAGAGATTGGGGCCATTTCTCATCTGCCCTCAAAATCAAGAGTTCTGCTGCTTGGCGATCTCGGTGAGTGCGCCGGGATTATGAACAACGGAGGCACCTTCACACTACAAGGCTCCAGTACATCGATGCTAGGGGCTTTTCAGAGAGACGGTAGGATAGTCGTTGAGAAGGACGTCGGAGACCGTCTCGGACGTCGGATGACTGGAGGTTTCATCACGGTGCAGGGTTCTGCCGGAGACGAAGTTGGTGCCTGCATGTCGGGTGGCACGGTAATCGTCCGGGGTCATGCCGGGAAGAGGTGTGGGGCCGGCATGAGTGACGGGACTGTTGTTGTCCTTGGCTCAGTTGGCTCCGAGCCCGGAGTCGGTATGACAGGGGGGCGCGTGGTCATAGCCGGTAGTTGCCCTCCCCCAGGAGAAGGCGCGACGATGAGAGGGATAGAAACCGCAGAGATAATCCAGTTGGCTGAGTATCTGGAACCGCTAGGACTGACTCTGGAAGAAGATGCGTTAGTCCTAGTGCCATCTGACTCATCTTCGGGAGCCACAGAGGTGCCCGATTCATCCGTAGCAGAGGGTTTTGAGAGCATCGCACTGGTGCCCTCGACCTCGGACAGACTTCCTGAGCACTCTCCTCTCGACCCGTACACTCTCCTGATGCCGCTTGGCTCCAAAGAGGGCGGCCTACTATTCCCAATCCCTTGGTTGGTCGAATCCGACTCCACCGATACCTGGCAGGGAATGGCTTCGACTCAGCCGGCCCTAGTTAGGACTTCACCCAGAGAGTGTGATTTGATTCTCGTAGGCGAGAGTAATCTCGTCGACTGTGCGGACTGGCTTGGGAGTTGTGCAGGAGTAGTACTTGATTTGGCTGACATGCCACCGCTCAACGATGCTGAGATTGAGGCCATTCTGGTTTCCATCACCTGCAAGATGAACGATGAATCAATGATTCTCCTGCGTGATCGTGTCGATAGGGCCGATCACCTGTTCAGACTGGTTGTGGATCTTGATTTAGACGGCGCTGTAATCGACGCGGCAGCCCCTGGTGGCAGTCGCGCGGCGTCTGCGCTCCCCCGGATAGGCCTCGCTGCTCGGGCAATGAATCTGACTGAGCAAGGGCGCCATCTACTTATCGAGATGGATGAGGCACCGAGTGCAGAGGACATGTTGATTGCAGTCGCGGCAGGATGTCCAATCTTAGTAGCGCCACCTCCTGAGGACAGTCTCGAAGAGACCTTGGTCTGGCTCGACTCAACTGTTCGAGGTTGGATGCGCGAGTTGGGCCTTGACGGGCTGGAGAAACTCAGTAGAAGGAACCTCAGGGCCCTTGATTACGACACAGCCTCCATCAGTGGCCTGAGGCTGATTGGTTACGATCGTCCGCTGCCCATGTGGCTTGGTAATTGAGGTGGGAAATGCCTACTCTAAACCTTCAGCACTCCCTCTTACAGTACATTCAACATATCAACGGAGTTGAGCACTCAGGCGGAGGCTGGTCAGACTGGCTTCCAGCCATGGGGTGCCCAGTAGAGGGTAATGATGACAAAATCATCGAGGTTGAAGTCTTTCCCGACCGTCCCGACCTGCTCAGCCACGAATCGCTGGCTCGGGCCGCCAGGAGTTTCGTAGGCGGGGCTTTCGAGGATCCATCTGTTGAGGTTTCTGAAAGCGGAGTAGAGATGGTAGTTGACCCATCTCTAGAACGAGTCAGGCCGATTATCATGGCAGCGATAGTAAGGGGCGTTAACACCGGAAATACCGACTCCGAAAAGAGTGAGTTCATCCAGTCTCTGATGGACCATCAGGAGAAGCTTCATCTGACACTGGGACGTAAGCGGAGGTTCGCCTCCATAGGTGTGCACGACCTATCTACAATCTCTGAGCCGTTCAAGGTCGTCACGGTCCCTGAATCGCATTCCTTCGTGCCTTTGATGATGAGTGAGGAGATGACAATTAAGCAGATATTGGAAGAACACCCCAAGGGCGTCGAGTACGCACACCTGATGGATAGTTTGGATTCATTCCCAGTGATTCTCGATTCCAACGACGACATCCTGTCATTCCCTCCGATAATCAATGGCGACCACACCACAGTCACAGAGTCCACTACGGATTTCTTCATCGATGTGACCGGATGGGACGAGCGAGCTTGTGAAGCATGCCTGATACTGGTGTGTCTGTCACTGCACGAGAGAGGCGGGGCGATTGAAAGTGTCAGTGTCACCGGATACGATAGCGATGTTTCCAACACTCCACGGGGGGATGCGGTGAGGCATCGAGTTCCTGACCGACTGATCGAGAAAGTTCTGGGCCTGGATTTGGGTTCAGACGAAATTGCAGCTGCTCTGATCAAGATGGGTGGACGGTTAATTGAATCGAGAACAGTCACAGACGGCGTGAACAGGGCGGAGCGGTGGGCAGACTGTGCAGTGGGTGAACGAGAGCATGTGGTGGAGATGCCACGATGGCGCAGCGACATCATGCACCCGATAGATATCGTCGAGGACATAGCCATCGGTTACGGCTACGACAATATGCCTGAGAAGCTCTCCGATGTCCACCTAGACGCGGTTCCGCTGAGTTCGTCACACCTTGAACGCAGAATCAGGTCAAGCCTGAGATCACTGGGGATTCAAGAGACGCAGGGACTCACCCTGTCAAATGAGAGAGACCAATTCAAGCGAGTCAGATGGCCTACCAGAGGAGGGCTGTCGGTGATCTCCAACCCCATCACCAAGGATCATACCATGCTACGTCAATACCTCCTGCCCTCTCTACTGAAGCTGCTTGCGGCCAATCGGCATCACGAGTTGCCGCAGAAGGTGTATGAATTGGGAGAGGTCGTTAGTGACTCTGCAAACTCGACTAGGGTCGCTTGGGCTTGTGCCGAAATCGGAGGGGGTTTCACTGCAGCAAAAGGTATTGCACAGGCCCTGCTGAGGGATCTCGGCGCAGATATGGACGCAGTCATGTTCGAAGCGACAGAGGAAGCACAGGGACCCTGGATATCAGGCCGTGGGGCGAGGGTACTCATCTCAGGAGTAGAGGTCGGGCAGTTTGGAGAGATTGATCCGGCAGTCGGCTACGAATTCGGGCTGAGATCGCCCCTTCATGCGGGCGAGTTCGACATCGAAGCCTCAGGCCGGATGATTCCGAATCCTGTCCTATAGAGAGGTTTCATTACTTCTTGGAATCGTCCCCGAGAAGCGCCATGGCATCCTTGAAAGCTGCGTCTTCAAGGTGGCTTCGGTCGGCCACCTTCTCCCCAGAGGAGTCGTTAGGCTTCCTCTCGTACTCAACGATCTTTCGCTTTTTGGGCTGCTTAACCTGACGCGGCTCGGCCGGTTTCTTCCCGAACGGCCATATCTTTGCCATGTTCATGCAACAACGCCCCGGGCCATCAATACTTCGCTGAACCCGATAACAGAGGGGAGCAGGGATAAAAGAGTGAGAACGATGACAGTCGGCCGTGAACGAGCGTCAGTTTGCCTTGATTCTCATTTTCTTACTGATTACATCCAGCCATCCACCAAGCACCTTAGATTCACCCAGGGAAGATGCTGAATCATATCCTAAAACGAGTGTTCTTGACGTACTAATGCTTGGCAATTCGTACACTAGTCAGAACAATCTCGCTTCAAAACTCGATAACATCCTATCCGAGGTAGAAGGGGATGCTGAAGTCTCGGCACTGACTAGTGGGGGGTTGAAACTCTACGAACACGAAGATAGAGCTAGAGAAAGTGGCAATCAATGGAACATCGCACTCGATCAATCGAATGATTTTGTGATTCTCCAAGACCAGAGTCAGGTTCCATCTTTCCCAACCAACTCTCAAAACTGGCAGGACAGCAGAGACGCTGCGATTTATCTCAATCAGCGTGCCTTGGACTCGGGAGGGAGCACCATTCTATTCATGACATGGGGATACAAAGATGGAGATTTGAACAATCAATGGAGGAGTCCGGATTACCCCTCGATGCAACTGCATTTGCAGCAGGGATATGAGATGTACCTCGAGAACATATCAACGCAAACTGAGCCAGCCTTCATCGCACCGGTGGGCTTAGCCTACAAGCACCTGTATGACGCAGTGGCAGATACTGGAGTTGATCCGAGCGTTGGCTCGACTGCATTCTCAACTCTGTATTCTAGCGATGGTTCACATCCTTCGATAGACGGGACATATCTCTCAGCTTGCGTCTTCACAGCTGTAATCACCGGTGAATCTCCTGTTGGGCGCACCCATCCTGGACAAATCTCTCCTGTGAGAGCGCTAGAGTTGCAAGAAGCCGCTGCTGCGACTGTTTTCAATATCACAGACTACCTCTATCCATTCGAAATTCAACCACTAGGCATCGAATTCGGTCCGGATTCTGGATCAATCTTCGACATCGACCCTGGGGCTACAATTGGACTGAATTTCAACTTCACCAACCACGCAGAAGTTGACGATGATGCGATTGTGAGTATCGACGGTCCCGAGGGCTGGTCAATCGAGTGGTTGAACTTCGAACCTCCTGGGGTCGGACATACCTACAACGCCCCTCCTGACACCCCTCAGTGGGTGCAGTTCTCAATCACTGCTCCACAGGTTTCTGACGGATACCCGTTGGCTGGCTCGCTGCACTCGTTCAGCATGCAGCTTATCAGCGAATCAGACGGTTCGAAGGACTGGTACAATTTCTCACTGGAGTACGGCTTCTTTCACGCTGCCACTATAGATGAGGGCGGCGGAAACGCTTCCCTATCTCCTGGTGATGTAATCGATTTGTTCGTGACTGCAAGGAACCTAGGCAACTCGGTGCGTGACCTCGTAGTGGAAATCGCAGAAGTGGATTCAGGCGGCTCGTTAATCGGTGAGTCAGCGATGTCCTTCTCCAGTGATGGCTGGGCTGCTATCGTTCTCAGTAGAGCTCAACTAGACTCCATGGCTCCCAATGAATCTGGTCAGATACGCCTTCAGGTCCAGGCTCCCGATAGGTACCCGGGTGCTCTGTTCTTCGATGTCATGGTATGGAGCAGTGCATCTCCGGATCAGGTCTCTACAGTCAATCAGAGAGTTAGCATAGTCCCTCGGACTGGAGGGGTGCTGGCACTACAGGAGGACGGTTGCACCGGAGACACTAGTCCAGGAGAGACTTGTCATGGATCCCTCCGAATAGAAAATACGGGAGACGTTTCTTCTACCTTCGAATTGATAGCAGTAAATACTCCAGAATGGCTAACTGTGGAATTCGACCAGAGTAGTGTCACTCTAGGGCCGGGACAGTCATTGAACAGCATTCAGATTTCCTGCACGGTTTCGCAAGGAACAGTAGCAGACCTAACTGCGGAGTTCTTGGTCCAGTTGTGGCTGGGAGATTGGTCCCCTCATGAACTACAATTGACAATAACCGTCGGAGAGTACTATGATTGGCTTCTTGAGAGGGCCTCATCAGACCTGTCAGAGACCAATGTCCTGACTTCACAGTGGACCCTTACAAACGCTGGTAATGAGCCAGACGGCCTAGTGGTCAATCTCGATGTCAACATGGTCATGGAATTCGGCCTAGTGCCTCCTCTGGGAGCTTCCACCGGGACTGAAAGCAGTAATCCCCGTTCTTTTGAGATTATGAATATCGAACCGGGCGATTCAGTGGAATTCAGCGCATGGATGGCAGTACCAACAGAAGCTCCCATAGAGACCACAGCAACCCTGACTGTCGAGGTCCGATCGATTCGAGATCCGTCTATCATATTCTCCGCAGAGGACTCGGTCATCGTGCCAGCTGCATTTGAGCCCGGCAAAGACGAGGACAGGAGTGAGTTCTTACAGAATTTCATCAACTGGCTGGAGGTCTGGCACGAACTATTTCTGATTGCCATCGTGGTAATTGTGGGGTGCATAGGGGTCGTTGTGGCTGTCAAAACTAGGAAGCAGCGTGAACTGGCGCTTATGGGTCCTGCCCCTCTTGCTAAGGAGGAGGCGGAAGAATGGATGGCTAGGTTCGAAGAAGGAGGTGAGCAGGTGCCCGAACTCGTGGAAAGTCCTCAGATAGGGGTACGAGATTTCGCTGCTGAGTTCATTGAAAAGTCCGGTGGATTATCGGAGAAACCACGAGAAGGGCCCAGTAAGGAAGTTGTGGAAACGGCCAGTGATGTACTAGACATGTATCAAACCGAGCATGACATCGAGTCAGCCACCGAGATGGCAGACAGGATGACACAGGGAGAGGTGCCGCACCCCGACAATGTGATGCTTGACCCAGCCGAGCAGGAGACTCGCAAGGTCGTGCCCAAGAAACGCAGAGATGATGATAGCCCGGCGGATTACGACTTGGAGCTGTGAGTGGGCTGAAGATAGGTGTCGACGAAGCTGGCAGGGGGCCAGTGATAGGACCTCTAGTGGTATGTGCGCTATGCATACCGGATGAAGATGAGAGTGTGTTGCGGGAATTAGGTGCTAGAGATTCTAAGGAGTTGTCCCCCGCCGAGCGACGCGATATCTCTGAGAAGATTCTGTCAGAGGCTGAGTCCAGTGGATGGGGCGTTGGAATAGTAATCTGTGAAGCCGAGAGGATAGATTCAAACAGCCAATATTCAGATCTCAATAGGCTTGAAATCGAGTTGTTCGCGGAAGCCATAGAGGCTGCAGCGGAAAGCGACTCACGCGGAACAGTGATGGCTGACGCCTGCGATGTGAATGAGGAACGTTTTACGAGAAGATTGGTATCTCGCTTGGGCAGTGATTGGTCCAAGTGGAAGGTGTTTTCACGGCACGGGATGGACTCACAGAATGTGGTGGCAGGAGCAGCGAGCATCTTGGCAAAGGTGAGACGGGACGATGCGATTTCGGTTACCGAAGCACAGTTAGGAATCACAATCGGCTCAGGCTACCCTTCCGACCCACTAACTAAGGGGGCCGTTAAGCAACTGGTCTCAGGAGAACTGCCGCACGAGTGCCTCAGGTGGAGCTGGTCGACCGTATCAGATGCCTGGATGGAAGTTCATGGTGGGCCTGTCCCCCTTAGGTCCGAGAACGGTTCTACAACCCTTCAACCATCACTCGACGAGTGGTAAGCACGCGAAGCGTGAAATGCTGCTTTTGGGCGGTATCGACCGGTATCATGGCTGATTCAGACGATTGGGGGGCCGATATTGTCGCTGCTGTCCGCAAGTATGCGCTACAGAACGCCGTTGAGTACACCGGACAAGGGCAGGCAGGAAGCGTGCTCGGTAGATTGCTATCTGAACGTGAAGACCTTCGCAGCATGGCGAAACAACTCCGAGAGCTAGTCGAGACCGAGGTGACCGCTGCCAACTCGCTAGCAGAGAGTAATGGAATAGAATACGTCAGAGAAGAGTTAGCGAGGACGGCGCCCGAGGCCCTAGAACGTGAGAAGCACCGCAAGGCAGAGGGTCTGAGAGAACTGCCTGGAGACACCTCTCAAGTGGTCTTGAGATTCGCCCCGAACCCTAACGGCCCCCTGACATTGGGTCATTCGAGAGGAGTTGTGATAAACTCGGAATATGCGAAAATGTACGACGGGAAAGTGGTTCTGCGCTTCGATGATACAGATACCAAAGTGAAGCCCCCTCTGCCGGATGCATACGGATGGATAGAGGATGAGTATGAATGGCTGGCTGGAAGGCCTGCCGACGTGATTGTCAGAGCCAGTGAGAGGATGCCGATTTATCTGGAGCACGCAGAGCAAATGATTGCTGGAGGATTCGGCTATGTCTGCCGGTGTAGCGCTGACGAGTTCAGAGGATTTAGAGAGGATAAACAGGATTGCCCGTGCAGAGGTAGAAGCGCGGCAGAGAGTCTATCTGACTGGAAGTCAATGAACGACGGCAAGATGCAGGATGGTGAGGGAGTAGTCAGGGTCAAGACCGACATGACACTTCCCAATCCGGCTCTTCGAGATTGGCCGGCACTGAGGATCCAGCATACACCTCACCCCTTGGCAGGAGATCGTTACAAGGTATGGCCATTGCTTGACTTCCAGAGTGCCATAGAAGATCATGAGCAGGGCGTCACCCACATAGTCCGTGGAAAGGATTTGATGGATAGTACACGCAAGCAGACACTTCTGTACGAGCACTTCGGATGGGAATATCCTGAACCACTCTACTGGGGCAGAGTAAAGGTCCACGAATTCGGCAGCTTCTCTACCTCAGGAATGCGCACGACGATAGAATCGGGTAGTCACGAGGGATGGGATGACCTCCGGCTCCCCACTCTCAAAGCGCTTCGCCGTCGGGGTTTCAGTGCTCAAGCGCTGCGTGACTTCTGGATAGACCTCGGACTGTCACAGAAGGACATCTCAATCTCCATGCAGACCATAGAGGCATTCAACTCCAGCCTAATCGACTCGTCGGTAGAGCGACGCGGCTTCGTGGCTTCCCCTGTCACTCTTGAATTACGAGGAGCAAATGAACAGAGGGTGAATACTCCCAGACACCCTAACGGGGCGATTCCGGGGTCTCGAGAATGGGAGTTAACAGGCTCGATATTGATACAGGCCTCCGATGCGGGTCAAAGAAGGGTCCGACTGAAGGAGTTCGCTGACATCGAGATCTCAGGGGATGTCGCGACAATTGAATCATTTGACAGGTCGGATGAGAGACCTATCATCCACTGGATACCCACTGGAATCGCTCGCAAAGCTGAGTTGGTGACCCCTACAGGAGACGGCCTAGTCACGCAGACCGGAGTGCTAGAGGACTTTGAGTTGATTGTTGGCAAAACCTATCAGCTCGAGAGAGTGGGTTTCGCAAGATTGGAAGAACTATCGAAAGACGGTCTAGCGAAACTTGTCTGGCTACATGGATAATCGGTTTCGGCGCCATAGGCGCCGCCCGCGCAACTGCGCGCACGAGGTTTCCGAGAGGCGGCGCATTCAAGGGATGCTAGCCAGCCACGGGGTCTGATGCCCTCTAAGCGAGTCCCCAGTGCTTTGGCCCTAGTCGCACTGCTTCTCGCCATGAGCATGTCTCCCTATGCAGCCTCAGGACAGGAAGAAGTGACCTGCTGTAACTCGACGGATTTCAACCTCTATCTGATGGGAGAGGCTGGCGATGGTACACTAACTCCCTTCGATGATGATCTCGAAAACGACGAGTCGGATTCCCAATCCACTCTCGCCACCCCATCCTTCAGCGAGACTAACATCGGGACAT
This sequence comes from Marine Group II euryarchaeote MED-G34, assembly GCA_002457605.1. Taxonomy (GTDB): domain Archaea; phylum Thermoplasmatota; class Poseidoniia; order Poseidoniales; family Thalassarchaeaceae; genus Thalassarchaeum. The sequence continues at coordinate 19,397 of NTJT01000020.1, forward strand.
GGGGAGTAGTATGGGGGACTGAGGGGGACTACCAGAACTCGACATGGGAATTCAGCATCCCTTACGAGGTAGAGGGCGCAGTAGGAGTCACCATCAACTCAACTTTGGAGATTAGAATCGGAGGTTCGTTCTATGATGGAGATGGGGGCATTGATCCTTATCTCACCGGTTCTGGGGTGCTACAGATTAGCGTCGAAGTCGGCTCCGGGAATGTCAACGACGGCGACCTGCTGGAACTGACCCTTACTGTGCGCAGTCTCCTCTTCGCTCAACCAGGGGATGATGCCGGAGTACGATTCCTTTGGGGGTCCGAGGCCAATGACGCCCATATCTCAGTGCGCTTCCCCTTAGTCGACATCGAGATGAAGGACGCCAGCGTACTCGGTAGACTGGTCTACTTCCCGATAGTCCTCAAATCGGGCTTCGATGACCGGATGTGGACTGGCTCCACCGGAGGAATCTCGGTGCAGAGCGCCGAAGTCAGTCAGATGCCGATTGCCACCGGAGTCGAAGGAGGTGTCGAAGTCACCTTCGTCTGGGAGATTCCGGATAACTCAGAGGGCGGCAACATCAGAGTGGATTTTCAATTGAAACCGCAGAGTGGCCTTCAGATCGATACCACTCGCACTCATGACATCGTCATTGGTGAAGATACAGGAGGCACGGGGTGGTATCCAGCTAACGAGCCGTTGAGGACAGGTGGCTCGTCCTTAGATTTGGAAATCGATGCGAAATGGAACGGATATGTAGTAGATCGAGAAGTGATGATCAAGTTCGATGGTTCAATGTCTCAATGGATGCGATGGGGATTAGACAACATAGGCAACCAGAGTCTGAGTTCCAATAGTTGGTGGCGCAATTTGAATTCATATGCGGACTCGGTCCCTTCCGCCGACAAACATAACGGCAGAGTAGACGATTCCGAGTTACTCGCACTGCAGGGGCACCTTACGGGTTCAGCAACCAATCTACGTTCATTCATGGCAAACGGGCTATCACTTGAGATAGAGGCTATCCTCGGCGTCAACCCGATAGAACTCGGACCTACTGAAATTACAATCGATATGGGAGGGACTAGAGCTTTCAGCGCCGATGCAGTAACCATCTTCATCGACACATCGTACAGTTATGATTCGGGAGAGGCAGAGAGGCAGGTCCTAGTGGAGACTTTCGTACGTTCATCAACTGACGACTACTGGACTGGAATCGAATTGACCGCCGAATTGAGGTCTACTTTGTTAGAAGACCTAGGGGCAGTAGCAGCAGATGACATGGAGTACAAGCACAGGCGCTGGATTGTCCTCGAGATGCTGACTGTAGACGAGCCAGAACTAGACCCCGAACTCGACTTCAGAGTAGAATTCCAACCCTCTGGCTTCGCCTTGTATAGCGTGCTCTACGGTGCAATGATGTCAGTTCTGTTCCTCTCCGTAGGAATCGGGATGGCAATGGGGTTCACCAAGAGCAGGTCCAGCGTCCCGGCAGTGGTGACTGTGGTCGCTCTCGGATGTCTTGCACTGGTGATATACGTCCTAGGAATGCCGATGCCGATCGTCTTCGGAGTCTCTATCTCTTCGATTCTTCTGGTGCTACCAGTGGCTCTGGTATCTCCTAAAACAGAGACCATTCAGAGAATCAGTAGACGCAGTACTGGCCCTCACATCGACTGTCCGGCTTGCACGACCAGAGTTCCCATCGAATCAGATGTTCGTCCGCTCAGAGTAGAGTGCCCCAGTTGCAAAAGTATGCTCAGAGTTGAGGAATGACTCCTCGCCTCAGCAAAGAGTCGGTGACTCGCCCTGCGGCAACTGCTGCAGGGTTTTCCTTCCAAAGGCCGGCTGCCGAAGTGATTTGTCCGGCAAGGTCAGTCGACCATCCCGGACCCAAAACACAGTGCCATCCTATCTCCTCCAGCCTAGCTGTTGAAGGGGTGGAGCGAGACAGAGCAGGTCGCATAAGGTGTGAGAGAGCGCGTGCGCGGCCCTCCATATCCAAACTGGGCCATCGGGAAGTCACGGCGTCGAGCGCCGCTGGGTCAATCCAGGTGCTTGCCGAGATGTTAGGCTCAGGAACTTCAGGCAGAGGGACTACCTTGATTGAACCATCCTGAACCAGTGTATCGCGTAGGGCCGTAAAGACAGGGTCGTAGGTCGTGTCCAGAGCCGAGTGGAGCCAGTTTCCTGAAATCACCCACGGCCTAAGTCGGCGTATGCGGGCTCCGTCGGGACAAATTGCCTGCGCTAGGGCATGGGACTGTGCCACAGCAGTTAGGGGGCCCTTGCGAGAATCTCCCTGATGCCCTGTGAGACCTTCGACCACAGTCCCTGCCAGAGACAGTTGGAGGGGGTTTGAGGACAGTTTTGGGCCGCTTTCATCTGCTGGCCCGAGGATGTGTACCCATGAGCCCTCTGAGGGAGCCTCTAGCCTGAATCGGCGGCGATAAGGAATACCGGCATCGACCAAGGCCGCCTCCAGTGGAGCAATGGCTAGGGCTCCCTGTAGAGATGGAGCTGCAAGCAGTAGTATGGTCGTATTTGAGCTGCGCAGTTGGTCGGCTGCCTGTGACAAGGTCTCCGAAACAGGAGCCAGTGGTTCGGCCTCCAGTAGCGTGCGCATGCTTGTGCTGTGGAGTCGGGGTTCAAATCCCCTACGCAAGAATCACTCGACCATTAGTCGCAGTTGGTCCTGCTTGTAGATCCAGTCCTTATCGAGCCTACCAGTGTCTCTGTAGTACCTAGCGAGACGGCGAATCTTGGACTCGCAGAGTTCTAGTTGCCGGCGGTTGTGCAGGTCCTTCGAGTTGCCAGATAGGTGATCAATTAGATTCAGAGCCTTGCGCATGAGGTTCATCATATCCTCTGGGTACTTGTTCATTATACCGTTCCTAGAGAGGGTCTGGGAGATTCTCTCACCAGTGACGAGTCGTGCATCAGGCACAGCATGCTGGTCACGCAGGATAGTACCAATCATCGCGGTGGAGTGGCCCTCCCCTGCTAGGCCCACAATCAGTTCCTCAACGTCTTTCTTATCGGTATCTGACCATGCGGGTGCGTCGCTGACACTGGGTTTGTTGGAGCCGCTACGACCCTTACCTCCGCTGTGCATGCGTGACATGTGTGTTACCTCAGGCGTCCGGGCGACCTACTCCCCCTCTTTAATCGCTACGCAGGTACCCTAGAGGAGGATTACAGCCTGTGCTTGGAGCGAGCTAGTCTACCTGGGCCATCCGGCCACTCCCAACCTGCGGCTTCGGCGCGTGCGGAGCCGACGAGTTGACCTTCCTGCATCACAAGGATTTCGTCGCCCGCCCTTATCCCAGACTCTGCAGATTCAACGTTGGTTGAGAACAGATCGCCCCTCCACTCCAATCCCGGCTTCAGGTTAGCCCTCGGTAGAGCATCACAAGCGTCGAGCAGTGGTAGGGAGGCCTTGGCGAAGGCGAACCTGCCGCTCCTAGGATTCCACTGAGCGGTCTGCTCGCCGTTCCTCATGAAGGTGAAGATTGGGGGGCGGCCCTGTACCTTCGACCCTTCCAACCATGCATCAGTACCATGTTGGAATCGCGAGAGCGCGCGCATCTGAGACATCCTGTGTGCAGGCCTCCTCGGACTCTCAAGACTGAATTCTGAGCTCGCTCGCTCGACTTCCTCTTGCAATCTCGATAGTGCTTCTGTCGAACCCGCGGAATCTCCTTGACGAGTATCCACCGATTCCATTCCGTCGAACTCGATGGTGACACCTGAGTGGTTAATCACCCTAGAGTATCCGACTCTAGAGGCGAATCTGGTTGTCATGTCACGAATCACCGATAGTTCGTCAGCATCCCATTCACCAGTCACGGGAATGTCGTAATTTGCCGCAGGCCAAATCTCTTCCAACTCCCTCGGAACGAGTCCGAGAGGAGCAGTTACTATCACCTGATGCACCGCATCAGAGCCTATTACTCTCAGGAATCTCCTGTGACTCTGAGAAGTACGGTATGGTTTCACCGCCGAACATGGCAATAGTAGCAGCACCTGTCTCTGATGCTCTGGCGGCAGGTGCTGGTCAGCGACTCTGCTGCGCCAGTCATGAATTAGTGCATCATTTCGGCTCGAATACGTATGGCACCTCAACCTGCGTTCATGCCCAACCACCCTAGCTAGACCTGAGCGATCACCCTCATACTCTCTCATCAAGGAGTCGTGCCGACGAAGGCGTTCCACTGAACGTGGGCTGGATGCGGCTTGGCGCTCGGCCAGTTCGCGCAAAGAGCCATTCCGGATTGCGGCTCTAGTGGCTGCGATAGCGCGTGACCATGCAGCGAATTGAGTCTCCATATCGGCGCTTTCACCAAGGGTATCCTCAGGCGGCCTCGGCCCGTCTTCAGTGAGAATCACTCCCAGAGAAGCGGCTCTTCTCGAACGTGTAGTATCAAACAGGTCAACCCCCATCCACGAGAGTAGAGCGCAGTTGTCAGGACCTGCTATCCCAGGAGTCCAAATTAGGGATGTTGGAAAGCGTACCCTGAGCGCATCGAGCGCCTCAACAAGCATCCCGGGACGCTCGGCTAGTTGCACTGCGTCAACTAGGACTATGACTGAAGGTTCCAAACCAAGGTCGTTGAGACTCTGGTCGTGGTGCAAGGACTGCCAAGAAACGGGAAGAAGTTGGGAGCCGTGCCCGACCTCTCCCGAATCCGCCTCAGCGAGGCTCGGAGGTAGTGACAGTCCCTCTGATGCCTGCCACGTGTCTGTAGAATCGAACGGATAGCACATCTCCCCTCTAGTAGACATCGAAATGGATGCCGGTACGACACCATGGCTCCTTGAACTCGAAAACGGCGCCAGAGACGGTTCGATTTCCGGGTCTTGCGGACCCAAAACTAGGCCGGGAGTCCATCCAATAGGTTGGTTTCTGTCACCTAGTGGCATCAGTCTCGCGAATCGCTGTCTTGCGGTCACACCGCGAGCCAGTGGACGTTCTGCCATACCCTCTCGCACGACGCGGTTCGCTTGAAGGATTCTAAGGTGCAGCGGGTTCGGCCCCACGTGCGAGGAGCGAAGGCGGGGCTGTTGGCTATGTTGTTGACGCTGGCTGCGTTCAGCGCTTCCGTAAGCGCCGACGAGGACTCTAGGATAGTTATCAACGACGAGATATTCAGCACCAGTGGGCCAGTATGGATCAGTGTTTCGTGCTTGAAGGTCGGGTGCCCAGGGATGGAGCTCGTCATCTGGTCTGACGGTGTCGAGGAGAGTCATGAGGACCCTCATCTTGTGGAATGGTCAGGCTGGGTCGAGGGTAACGTTTCTTGGCAACTCCTTGTCGATTCAGGAACCGAGGCCAATGATTTGAGTACAGAAGTGATACTCAGTAGAATGGATGAATGGACGGAATACACCGATTTACCGAACATAGTCCCTTCCCCCGGGAGCCAAGGAGAATACCCTCAAATTAACACGACTTCACCCTGCCAGTTACACTTCTGTGGTGCGATAGATCTACTTTCCGAGGGCGTGCTCTACGTCGGGGCGCTGGAAAACCAGAGTGACAAAGACGCCGTCATGGTGGTCGGCGATCCTGGAGATGTGTTGCTGCTCAACAGCCTGAGAGGACCAAGTGAGATTCACATCGAGATTTGGCAAAGGGGTGAGGAGTCAAAGTCGCTTTTGGATACCATCGAGAGAACAGAGATGGGACATTACTTCGAATACCCGGCTCAAGGAGAACTGTGGATTCGCCTCGTTCACTCGGCGGAAGAGGATTACTCGCCCTACGAATTTGAGATTATCCGTTACGACGATGACTCTGAGGCGCCTAATGGAGGTGAATTGAGTAATCCCTGGAATCACGGGGAGGCTCTACCTTTCTACGGCGATTCCTCACTGCTCTACCACGGGCACCTCGCCGCTTCAGATTCGCAAGGAGACTCCTTGCTCATTGCTTCGGGAGCCAAGATGGTGCTGGAGCCGTTCTGTTCGTTCACAGACATCGTCAGTGTTGAGATTATGCTTCACCAAATGGACGGGTCGAGCCTTGCCGTCGAAAGTGGCTGCGCAGAAGAGTTTGAGACCACGGAACAGACCGTCTCGATTGAGTTCGGATTGACCACGCAGGGCAAAACCGCAGCATGGTCAATCAT
>NTJT01000021.1 GCA_002457605.1 Marine Group II euryarchaeote MED-G34
CGCCGTTGATGATGCAGGGTATCTCTACAACTTCTGACATCTGCCTATCTACCTCATCCATGAGGGCGGATTTCTCACTACTTCCGGGGGCATAGCCCAATATCGGTTCATTGATTGGTTGGGCCATGATGAGTCTCGCTCGGAGATTCCATCTAACATTGTTCCGATTAAGAATTCAGAAGAAACCTAGGATTTTCTCTCCCACCAATTACTCTTCTTCTCGGCGGATTCGAGAACTTCAATTTCTACCCATGATGTAGGATCGAGGTCGTTCCACTTTCGACGGCCCGAGGGAATTGTCGATCCAGTTGTGGAAAACCAACCTCCATTGAACCAATCCCTAGCGCCGGTATCTTGTCTGTCATCGATAGACCATCCGGGGTTGCCTCCCTCGTTTGCAGCGTAATAATACAGACGATGATTGCTATCGACCATCCGGTACCAGTCCCTCCCATTGACAATCTCGGACTGCCGCACATATTCTCCCCGATACTCGGGAAATGGGTGCTCGGTGATTGCTATTCTCTCGGGTCCGATCTTTCCGAGTCTTGGGGCGAGGGCGGGATCCGTGGACGCCACTAGGGACCATCTAATCATACCCAGTCCCATGAGATTCAATGACAGACCGGCCAATAAGAATGGAAGTGAGAATGCGATCATGAAGACAGTGAATGCTGGATCCTCGAGGTTGAACGCTCCGTCGCTGAACATCATTAATGGGACTAGAGTGAAAGGCAACCCGAAGCAGAAGAAGAAGAGTCCTCCGACAATCGGGCCGATTCTTTGAGCTATATTCATGATATCACTCGATTCGTTAACTATGTCCACTCGGTTGGCTCGTCCTTCTTGGCCTTCTTCCAAGCCCTGTAGCATGACTTGCATACTGTGACACGCTTCGAATCCTTGGTGAGTCCCGACTCGCCCCAAACGTCAACTGCTCTGTCGAAGGCCAGTTTGCGGCCGCCAATCTTCTTGTCGGACCAGTTGTCACATCCTGCGACATCGCACTTTATTTCGCCTACGTATTCCTCGGCTTCCTTCTCCTGGGGGCCAGCGGCGGCTGACGCTGCATCACGCCTCTTACGTGCATTGGCCTTGAATCCCATATGGCGCTCGCCAAAGTGGACTGATTAGAAGGTTGCCTCATCCGCAGGGAAGTCGAACGGACCTCCCTTACTTGCAACTGATGCTCGACGGTCGGGGCCAACACCAACACTGACGATGGGGACCCCTGCTAGATGTTCGATCCGAGCGATATAATTCTTGATGACTTCTGGGAAGGAGTCGAATCCACTGCCCTCTGACCTAGATGCTTCAGCCATAGCTAACCACTCCTCCAAAGAAATCGCTGGGAATCCTGGATGAGTCTCGTATATCGGAGTGCATCTCGCAAGGTCCTCGCTGGTGGTCGGCATTACATGGAGTGTCTTCCCATCCATCTCATAGCCAATACATATCTTCAGTTCGTCAAGCCCCCCGAGTACGTCCAACTTGGTGACTACCAAGCCAGTGTAGCCATTGATACGATTGCTCTCACGTAGTGCCACCATATCCAGCCATCCAGTACGTCTAGGTCGGCCCGTGGTGGTTCCGTACTCATTGCCCACCTGCGCCATGTGCATCCCGGGCCCCCCTTCCAGAGAGAGTTCGGAGGGGAACGGGCCATTGCCAACTCTCGTCGTGTAGGCCTTGGTGATTCCGAAACACTGGTCTACGTGCCCAGGGTGGATTCCCGCACCGTGACTGGCATTGGCCCTACTGGTCACCGACGAGGTAACGAAGGGGTAAGTACCCTGGTCTATGTCAAGCATAGCCCCTTGGGCTCCCTCCAGTAGTACCCTCTCCCCATTCCTCAGGGCCATGTCAACCATCAGTCCAGTTGGCCTGATTGCATCCGAATAGCGCTCAAATATCCACTTGAGGTCTGAATGCAGGGCATCAGCCTCAATGCCATCGCTCACTCCTACAGTCTCAAGTTGCTTACTCATCCGTTCTGCCTGAATTTGGATTGCCTCTTCATCAGCAACCAGATTAGCGAGGTCGGCGAATCTGATACCTACTCTCTCTATGCGGTCTCGGTAGGTTGGGCCGATCCCACGACCGGTCGTGCCAACGACACGATCCGCGCTGTCGTACAGTCTGTGGAAGGGGAGAATGATTGAAGCCCGCTCACTGATGAACAACCGCTTGCCCTCGGGCCTCTCGCCGGTTAGGTCGTGCCACTTGTCGAGTTCTTCCTCGAGGACCCAAGGATCGATGACCATGCCGTCACCAAGGACGAGATTGCAATGCTCGTAAGAAACTCCCGAAGGTATCTGATGGAGTTTGAGAGTGGTGTCTCCAAGTACGATTGTGTGGCCAGCATTGTTACCTCCTTGGAAGCGAACGGTCCATGTCGAATGGTTGGCTAGTTGATCTATGGCTTTGCCCTTACCCTCATCGCCCCACTGGGCTCCAAGCACGACGCTGGCAGGCACCGTAGCCTCGGGCGGTATGAACTGTGGATGAATGCTTTGGCGGGAAGCGAACCGTATATCCTAGAGATTTGACGGTGGGAAGCGATTATGAAGGGTTGTCAGGTCGGCCGGACTGCATGGCTCAGAGGCACCCCGAGGCAGAGGCTCGTCTACTCAAAAAGTGGATATGTATGCGTTGCTCTGCGACCCACAGGGGACGAAAGCCGAGAGTATGCCGTAAGTGCGGATACACGGGTCTGCGAATGAAGGCTGCCGAGCGCAGGAAGACATGAGCATGAGCGTCGGGTCTGCGGGACTCGAGGGCTTCGCTCTGAGTATAGGACTCATACTCGCTCTAGGTCCACAAAACGTGTTCGTCCTTAGGCAAGGTTTGCTGCGCTCGCACGTCTTCGCAGTATGCTTGGTCTGTTCCCTTGCCGATGCCAGCCTGATAGCAGCGGGAGTGCTCGGAATGGGTTCAGTGCTATCGGGCATCGAGGGAGCAGAGTTCTGGATTGCTGTTGCTGCGGCTGTGTTCCTAACTGGATACGGTCTGTTGCGCATCAGATCTGCTATGAATCCGGTTGGAATGTCCACAGAAGGTGAAGGGGAAAGCGAACTAGGACCTACCATAGGGGCAGCTCTTGCGTTTACCTTCCTCAACCCACACGTCTACGTCGACACGCTTCTTCTAATTGGAGGTGCATCAAGCAGGTACCTTGGGGACGAACGTCTGGCGTTCGGAATCGGCGCTGCTACTGCCTCGTTCGTGTTCTTCTTCTCCCTCGGTTACGGCGCCAGGAGTCTCTCCGAAGTTCTGAACAAGCCGGAATCTTGGAGAATCATAGATCTTGGAATTGCTTGCATAATGTTCGTGATTGCAGGGGCGATTCTGTTGCCGCACCTATGATAGTAGATGCTTGAGCGCCTCAAGCAGAGACTGAACATCTGCCTGTGAGTTATCGATGTGAGGGGATACTCTGAGCAGTCCGGCCCGACTTGTCACCAAGATGGAGTATTCATCCTGAAGTATGCGGGATATATCCTCGCTGTTGACTCCTTCCGGGAGTCTCAAACTGACTATGGCGCTACGCTCTGAATCTGAAAGCGGTGAGGCCACCTCGATGCCGAGGCGCTGTGCACCATCTATGACCGAGTCAGCAAGTGCTAGATCATGCATCCAGACCTCTTCAATCCCTATCTCGTTAATTTCCTCCACCGCAGCAGCAAGTCCGAGCACTGCGCCAAAGTGGATTGTGGTGTACTCGAATCGGCTGGCATCCTCTGGTAGCTCCATACGGTCAGCCCTGAGGTCCCAAATGTCAACATGACTTCGGAATCCCAGCAAACCGGGATTCAGGTCCCCTCTAATTTCTGGAGAAATATAAGCGACTGCGGCACCGTAGGTGCCACGAAGCCATTTGTATCCAGAGGACACTATGGCATCGGCCCCTGACAAGGCGGCATCGATTGGTACCATTCCCATCGACTGGGTCGCGTCAACTACCAATAACGCCCCCACCGAATGCGCTGCATCTGCGAACCTCCTGATGTCGTAACGCTGACCATTGGAGTACTCGACGTGGGACAAAGTGACCACTGAGGTGGCATCGTCTATCAAATCCAAGATGTCATCTGGATTGGTATAGAGTGCCTCGTCGTAATCTGCGAGTCTAATTTCTGCGCCGTTTTCCTCAGCCACCCTGCTCCAAGGATAAACCGTGGATGGAAAAGCAGTTCTGGTGGATACGATGTTACTACCTCCTGAGGGGGAAACTGCCCATGCCAGAGAGCATAGAAGTTCTGTCGCGCTCGAGCCAACACAAACATCTGCGACCTCGCAGGAAAGTAGCCTCGCGGCGGCTCTACGAAGGGGCATCATTCCGTTCTTCTCTGCCTCTCCGTCGAATTCTGCCGCGCCGCCGCGTGCAAGAGCATCTGACCATTTCATGGAGGCTTTGTGTGCTGCAGGCGAGGTAGTCGCCACATTGGCGTAAGAGAGGTTTGTCCAACTCTTCATGCGAGCCCCTAGATGGCAAGCGACAGGTGTTACGCACTTCAAGGCTCAGGAGCGTTTAACTTCGTTCAGAAGGGTCTCTAGAACTGTCTGAATCTGTAGACACAGGGGACCATAGTGAATTGGCAGGTTAGCATCGTTGAAGATGTCATCTAGGATTGAGGCGGTCATGCCCAACCTGAGGTCCATCTCCTTGTCTTTGTTGAGCAACCACTTCTCAACCGCGTCCTTCGCAGATGCCCTGATGTTGCGGGGCACCTGTGTGTCATCGAGTTGACCAAGGACTTGGGCAATCTGCTCTATCCTTTCTTCGATGTCGGTCACGCATATCCCTCTGACGCGGCCACCTAGGGGGGGTCCTTAAGCGCATCCCCGGAACTTCTCTAGGGTGACTCACCCATCCATGCTGCCCATGGCATTTCGGTGTTCGAGTGGCCCGCCCCCTCGCCCTCCAAAGCAAGGGAGATTAGGCCGACGGATACGCCATCGTCGATGAGTTCATTGATACCCCATTGCATCGCCGATTCTATAGTCGACTCAGTCGAGATTATCTTGTCATGTACTTTGTAACTAAGCAGCGATCTGGTGATAGCCTCACCGACTCCGGTTGCAGCAACTGCGAGATTGTGGTCGGCCCAGAATCCGGACCCTGGCAGAGGTACATCTCCCACTCTGCCTGCTGGACGGTAGCTGGTCCCTCCCGTACTGGTAGCACAAGCCAGAGCCCCTGTAGAGTCCCTAGTGATGATGCCCACGGTGTCTCCAGCCCCTACACGTGGAGGCCTGCCTTCGACGGCTGCCTTGAGATGGCCTTTGGAATCTGCCCAGACCCTTGCACCGTCACCGGCTAGTCCGTTAATCTCCTCGTCCAGTAGGTCGGCTGCGACTCGTATCGGGTTGGGCGTGTCTCGCATAGCTATCACGAAGCCCATGCGACCGTCCGAAGTATGCAACGAGGCGTCCAACAGAACTGAACCATCAGTCCTGTATACAGCTCCGGTACCAGCGTTGAACACGGGGTCGTCCTCCAGTATTACGCATGCCTCTACTGCTGCCTCAACAGCGGAGCCGCCGGCCTCAAGGATGTTGGCCGCCCGGGCGATTGCAGTCTCCACATTTCTCTGCCTAGGAGGTCCTGGACCTGCGCCACCATGAGCAACTGCTGCTGGGACTGCCATACTATCACTACACCATTCTAGAATCATTCACAGACTCGTCATTCAATCTCAATCGGAGTTGGAGCAGTATGGCTAGGACGAATATGATTCCTGCTACTCTGAAGCAGGTGTGGTAGGTCCATAGGCCTGTTCCCTGAACCGTAAGAGACCACAAGTAGGCGGCAAACAGCGGGCCAATGATACGCGCTAGGGCACCAAAGCCTTCCTGCGCCCCCATCACCATTCCGAGTTCATAACCTCGCGACTTAGTCTCGAAAGTCAGCAGCGAGGACTGGGTCGGCGAGAATAGTCCGTTGCCTATAGCTAGGCCAGCAGATGATGCGAAAATCAACCAACTTACATCATTCTGAACATACGGAATACTGGCTATCCCGACACCACATAGGAGTGTTCCTGCAATCATCAGACGGGGCATACTGAACCTGTCAGTCAGCGGACCGATGAGTCCTCCTTGGATAATAACACCAAGTAGTCCAATGAAGGCGAATATCCAGCCGTTGTCAAGTTCACTCCAGCCAAGACCACCATCAACAGGAGTCATCGATGTGTACAGAATGAATGTTCCGTGCATCATGCTGAATCCCATCAGGAATAGAAAGTTGATAGAAACCAATGTGGATACTGTTGGGAACTTCATGACCTTGACGATGTTAGTCATCATCCCTCCCATTCCGCTGAACAGCGAACCATCAGAGGGACTTCGGGAGTCGGGTGGCAGGGTTTCGGGGAGTCTCGTAACAGCGAGGACCAGTGAGACCAGTGAAAGAGCACTAGAGAACAAGCACGGGAGCAAATAGGGGTGGTCTATCCAGAGCTGTCCATCGAACGGCGCTCCGATGCTGTTGGCCGGATCGGAAAGAATCCCTCCGATGAACGGGCCGATCATGAAACCTAGTCCGAAGGCAGCCCCTATCATGCCCATTCTGCGAGCTATCATCTCTGGCTCGCTGATGTCACCAATGTAGGCTCGGGCAACGGCGATGTTGCCGTTACCGGCGCCTGCTAGGAAGCGTGCTACGAGCGCCATAGCCAGACTTCCAGAAAGACCGAACACGGTGAAGAAGACTGTGTTTGATAACAGTCCGAACATCAGGATAGGTCTGCGCCCCATCCTGTCACTGAGAGAACCCAGTATGGGAGTGAAGATGAACTGGGCTAGAGAATAGGTGGCGATGACGATCCCCACCCAGAGGTCTCGGCTACCAACATCCGCGATACCTTCCGCAGCAGCGAGATCCTGAACGAAATAGGTCAGGAACGGGATTACTATGGTGAAGCCGATCATGTCGACTAGGACAACGAGGAACAGTATGCCCATAGGGGACTTCTGCTGCTCAGTCATGGACATCCTCGCTTTGCGGGGATGATACGGAACTTGAAGCATTATGACGAGCAGTTGCTCAAGCCGATGGTTGAGTGTCGGTACCCTTCGAGATGGTGTCTATGACCTTGGAGAGACGCTCGACCAAACTGACCTTCTCTTCAGCCCCGACGAGTGCGTGCTCGAGAACCTCGTCCAGAGAGTCTACGGGCAGTACCTCGACCTCCTTCTCCCACTTCTCATCCATCAGAACGTCCTGCAGGTTGGAGCGGGGAATGATTACTTTCTGAATACCGGATTTAGCGGCAGCCTCGATCTTCGCTGTGACTCCACCCACAGGTAGAATCTCTCCTCTAACAGAAAGTGAACCTGTCATAGCTAGGTTCTGCTCAATCGGCACGCCCTCAAAAGCACTGATTATAGCGGTGGCCATTGTGATTGATGCACTGTCGCCATCGACATTGTGGGTCCCTGGAAACTGGACGTGGAGATCGAAGTCCTTGATGTCCTTGCCAGTGAGTTTCTTCACGACTGCGCTGATGTTAGTCACGCTCTCGTTAGCGAGGTCTGAGAGGCCGCCAGTAGCGATGACTCGTCCTGACATCCCCTGAGCTGGTGTAACCATGGCCTCGACAGGCAGTACGACCCCGGAGTAGTCAGAGAGGCCACTGTCAGCGCCTAGAACAGCAAGGCCGTTGACCCGCCCTACACGATTGCCGCGGTTGACCAGCATGGCATACTCTGCTTGGCGGTCTAGATAGCGATCGGCCACCTGCTGCTCTAGAGGCTTGGCAATCATCCTCGCTCTGGTGACGTGTTCGGCACGGGTCATCTCTACTCCCTCTTCGGCGGCTAAATCGCCGGCGATGCGCACAAGTCCACCGAGTTCCCTCAAACGTAGTGACAGTTTGCCACGTCGGCCGCTGCGTCTCTGCGCCTCTTTCAGAATAAGAGATATCGAGCTGCGGTCGAAGTGAGGTATCGGCCTGCCGGAGCCTTTCTTGAGCTCATTACGGACCTCCTGAGCGATGAATCGAATCAAACGACGACGGTTGCGCTCAGTGTCACGCATATCGGTGTTGACGTAGACTTCGTAGCCGTATCCTCGGATACGACTGCGCAGAGCAGGATGCATGTTCTGTACGCTGTCGAGGTTTCCTGCGGCGATGAGTATGAAATCAGTTGGGACTGGTTCTGACTTGGTAAGGGCTCCCGAGGAGCGCTCAGAACGACCACTGATGGAGAGTTCTTTCTCCTGCATGGCAACCAGCAGTGCCTGCTGCTCTTCCATTCTGAGCATACGAATCTCATCAATGTACAGAACACCCTTGTTGGCCCTGTGCACGGCCCCAGGTTCAACCCTCTCGTGAGCAGGAGTGGCGAGGTCGGCACCCGACTGGAACGGGTCGTGGCGAACATCGCCCAGAAGAGCTCCGGCTAGAGTCCCGGTGGCATCAACGAATGGGGGCTCGTCTTCGCGCTCATGCTTAATCAGCAGTTTCGGAATGTTAGCATCGTCACCTGCTGTCAGACGGGTCCTGAGAAAGAAGTATCCAAAGACGAGGATAAAAGAGCCGAAGATGAATGTCAGTATCTCGCCGCTGGAGATGGTTGCAAGCAGTAGAGCAGCGCCGATTACTAGGGCCACGAATAACAGGGTGCGATTGGTCCTTTCTCGCTGAATTCTAATTTGCGCCTTCCTCTCTGAGATGATGCGTGATCCTCGTCCAGCGGGTACGGTCCTCACCTTGGGTTCATTCTCATCCTCGTGGTTGCGGAACACAAGGATGTCCTCGAGTTGCTCCCTAGGCAGGAATTCGGTCATAGAGCGGGCAAGCATCGACTTGCCCGTACCAGGTTCACCGACCATGATTACGTGCCGCCTCTGCTGGGCGGCCTTCCTGACCACTATCGAAGCAGCCTCTTGACCAATCACCTGATCTACCAGCTTCTCCGGAATCGGCACATCAGCCGTCGATGTGATATCAATCCCCTTAATCCAATCCTCCACAGGGTCCTCGCATACCGGATCCTTGTCCTCAGAGACGCCGAAAGCCGGCCCGTCCTCCCATGATTCCAGAGCGTCCTCTTCGATCTCAGTTACGTCCTGCGTGTCCTCGGACTCTCTCGACATAGTGCTCCCCCGGGGTAACTCCTGATGCTGGCACCTTCTTGAAGGTGCGTTATAGGCAACAAATCCAAATGAGGCGATTATTCGCGTCGGCGGAGGTACTCTGCACCGTAGTAGTGCCACTGTTCCATGGTCCAACCTGGAGGTAGGCCCTCAGGCGGCAGCGGAGGAGTCATCGGAGGAGGAGGAGGTGCTTCTCCAGTCAGATCAGTAGAGTAGGAGTTGCTCCCCTCATGCGCCTCAATCTCAGAAGCGAAATCGATAGCAGACTCCGAGTCGAGTCCTTGTCGGCGCAGGACGATGGCCAGTGCCAGTACAAGAGCGATTGACAACATTAGTCCCAGAGCTATGAGGCCTGCTGACATCATCGAACTCATGCCGCCGGTCTTGGTATTGACCTCTTCCTCATCGGGCTCTTCAATGACCTCCTCGACCTCAGTCGCATATACTCGTAACTGTTCCTCTGTGACTCGGTCAAATCCGTCCTCGTCTTCGCCCTCAGCAGAGAGCGTGACGTAGTCGCCTACTCCAAGTCCTTCGCCACTCACTGGATAGACAATGAATGGTCCGTAGTTGTGCGAAACTCCCGAGGAGTGACAGATTCCAGTTATACTGTTGCATACCGTCCAAGTAATCTTGATGTCACTGAGCTCGTGCTGACCAACATTGTTGAGAGTAACAGAGGGATTTGAGCCATACTCGGTGGTGCTGAAAGTCGCAACTAGGTCCGTATCCCAGTATAGTGGCATATCGTCAACAACAGTGACCGTAATCATGTAGGCACTGGCGTCGCCGTGCCTATCCTCTAGAGTGATGGTCACAATCTCAGTCCCAGCCTCCTCCCAAGCCATGGTCAAGATGCCAGTAATCGGGTTGAACTGGGCAGCACCCGCAACGAAGGTCATCGCAGACGCCCAAATCTCCTCATCGGGATCATCGATGTCCGTCATTAGGCCAAGGAGTTCTAGGGTTATCCTGTCGCCAATTTCGACGGTGAATTCTTCAATTCCAGTCATTTCCATCCGTGGGGCGTCATTGACATTCAGTACATGGAATGTGATGACAGTGTCCGAGAATTTTACTCCGTCGCTGGCCCTCAATGTGAGGTCTACAACGCCAATGGAGTCGTCATCTATGGCACTGACGGAGAGAGTATGTCCCGAGACACTTGCATCTACTAGAGCTCCGTTAGATATCCCCAGCAACTCTAGAGTTAGTCCAGAAACCGGGACCGGATAGCCTTGGTCATCAGTGTCTGAAAGGTACTCAGACAGGCCGAAGCTGGCCGAGCCACCCTCGTTAAACGATTGCGAAGGGACCGGTGCCCACCTCGGGGCGCCATTCTCCACCACGTTGAACATCATCATGCCTGAGTTGCTGTCATCGCCGTCATTGATAGTGACGAAAATACCCTGAGGAATAGGATTGCCTTCGCTGTCTCTGATGACCTCGCTAAACTCGACAACAATCTCAAGCGAAGATGAGTCCCACTCGATGAACTCGGGCGAGTTGCTGTCAATCTGTAGCATTGAAAGCGGGGTCTCAGCATCGTGCACTAGACCCATTATGGAGACTCTTTCCTGAGTCTCAACCTTGACAGTTGGCATTCCTGCATACTGGGGGTAATCGCTATTCAGCACCGCAGGCAGGGCGTTACGCAATTCAAAGGCCTCCTCAGATATCAGCCAGTCACCGTACTGGCCACCAGCATCCACCCAGCGGACCCTGAGATCGTAATCTCCCACCTCAGCATTGAGAGGTGCGTCGATGGTAAACACATAGCGAGCGTTTCCTCCGCTGCCGACCAAGTCGGAGGAAATTATCCATGAGTTATCCCACATGTCAGTTCCTGACTCAGCGTAATGCAGAGTCGGGGTCATTGATGACATGTCATCGACCATGTCGTTAGACAGAGCCGTGGAT
Organism: Marine Group II euryarchaeote MED-G34; assembly: GCA_002457605.1. GTDB lineage: Archaea > Thermoplasmatota > Poseidoniia > Poseidoniales > Thalassarchaeaceae > Thalassarchaeum. The sequence goes on from NTJT01000021.1 coordinate 11,027, forward strand.
TCGAACTGGATTGTACTGCCTCTCTCTATGGAGGTGGAAGCAATGGCAGTTGGTTGATTGGCAACCGGGGCCATGTCATGCAGGGCATTATCGTCTGTGTAGTCATTGGAGGAGACGCGGTCACCTGTCAGACCTGAGAGTTTTGCCCTGAAGGTCGTGGAGCCTGATGCGTAGGGCTCTATGTCGGAGGTGTCAAACTGGATTGTAAGAGTCTGAGTCCCTCCCGAAGCGAGATTGGTAATTGACGAGCCCCCGGCGTAGACCTCGTCGAGGCCGACGAGCTCGTATATCGATATCTCGCCGCCATCATTGTAGGGGTCGACACCGAAGTTGGTGACCTCGATGGTTAGGTCTAGTGTGTCTCCGGGCACGAATCCAAGGTTGCCGTTCTGGTTGATCGCATCGAATTCAGATATGCCAACATCGATGAGCGGTGCCATGTCTAGATCCGCTGCAGTTAGGAAATCGTTGTAGGATGTGTGTGGGCCATCCATCAGAGCGACTACCGGCCAGAAGTTCTCGTACTGGGTGTTGCCTGAAGTGGCCCTGACGGTGTTGAGTGGAACAGTCCAGGTCCTCTCAGCGACGTTATTAGGAGTCAAAGTCAGCTCCTCAAAACCGTCCCCGTTGCTGTTCAGCAGCCACTCTCTCCAGTTGTGGTGAGGTCGTACACCATTGTCGTAGGCGTCGCCGCCAATTTTCTCAGTCACTGCTGCGTAGAGGTAGACAGTCACGGATGACGATGAACCAAGGTATGTCGACTCTACGGTGATAGTGACCTCATTTGTCACTGAATCGAGAGCGACTGAGAGCTCGACAACGTAGTCAGCGACATCCGAACTCATGCAGCCACCGTTCGCATAGTCTGCATCGTAGTAGTTTGTTCCGGCCGCACCAACCTTGAAGCAAGGTCCACTCTGCTCATCGGCGAAAGAGAATGTAGGGTAACCACCTGAGGCCGCCATGACGTGGTCATGTCGGTTGATTGGACTGTCTGAAGGCCAGCCATCCGATTCGGACTCAAAGATTGAGATGAATGTGAAATCCTCTGGATTTGACGCCTTCAGATTGGAAAGAGAGGGTGATGCGCTGTCCATGCAAGGAGGGCACCAGTGTGCGCCGACATACTCGCCGAACACAGGATGGCCTGGGCTGGTAGCGTAAAGCGGCGCTTCCTCCTGCATCAATTGCTCTCTTTCTTCGACCTTCTCGTCCATTGCCATGAAGCCAATGAATGACATCATGACCACCATGGTCGCCAGAGCCAGCGGTTGAACGATTGTTAGCATTCGCACTGTAGTCATCGAAATTTCCCCAGCGCGGCGCCGTATAACCGTATTGTACTCATGATAGTTACTGAAGCGGCTCTTTAGAGAGCCGGAGAACTTGATTAGGCATAGTACGGCCCCGAAGTGTGAATCAGGACGGGGGCGGCGAGTGGGTTGCTCTGAGAGAGGACGATGGTCGCGCCTACTTGCTACGGCGGACTCCTGGTGAAGTCAAAGTAAAGGGGCTCGGGAGATTTGATGCCGAGCAACTCCTGAACGGGTACTCAATTGGAGATAGGATTACCGTCGGCCAGAAGTCCCTTTCCATCGTTGATCCAGCGCTCCCCGAAGCCCGTAGAAATATGGCTAGGAGAGCCCAGGTAATCGGTGCCAAGGATTCTGGATTCCTCGTCTCTTGGATGGGTATCGGAGTGGGCTCAAAGGTACTCGAGGGCGGTCATGGCTCGGCTGGTCTCGCCATGCACCTAGCCAACGTGCTTGGCTCGGCTGGCACCCTCATTTCAGTTGAATCCAGACCCGAACACGCTGAGGTTGGACGAGCCAACATGGAGCGTTTGGCCGAGGTGCTACCTGAGTTCCCCGATTGGCACCTGATTGACGGTGATTTAATCGATGTTGGACAAGCTGTCTCAGTGATCTGCCAATCCCTCGATGCAGCAATCATCGATGTAGCAGAGCCTTGGCAGGTTGTCCCTGCTATCGAGCCACTACTGAGGGCTGGAGGCAGGCTGGCCTGCTACTGCCCTACTACCGTGCAGCTTGAGAAGTCTTGGGAATCCGCTCAGAAACAAGGACTGGTCATCGAATGGGCGGGCGAGATGATCGAGCGCAAGTGGGTCAAGGCGAGTAAGGGAGGAGTGAGGCCTGGCAACCAGCCCATGGGGCATACGGCCTTCCTACTGATAGCAGCAAAGATTGTTCCTCATGAGGAAGAGTGAGCACCGTTCATAACCCAAATGCAGTACCGCGGGTCATGCGAGACAGCAGTGGATGGAGGCCTACGGCCTACCGCTCCCACACCATAGGACAGGTGGTGTCCAACGGCGCGGACATGGTTGGCTCCGAAGTAAGCGTTGCGGGCTATGCTGAGACAGTCCGGGGGCGCGGAGGAGTTTGCTTCCTGATGCTTCGTGACGGCACCGGCCACATACAGGCTTTCCTGAAGAAGGATAACATGGACGAGGAACTGTTCAGCGCCATCCAATCAGCGACTCGCGAGTCGACCATCCAAGTCACTGGAACGGTGGCTCAGAAACGTCCTCCGAAGCTCGCCGAGGGCGAGTCTGCGCCGCCTCCGGAGTTTGAGGTCAATGTGACAGCCGCGAGAGTCCTTGCTGCTGCTGCTGCACCACTACCAGTAGGTGTGATTGATGATGTTCATGTGGGCCTCGATGTCAGGCTGGATAACCGTCACCTCGACCTACGACGGGCTCATGTGAACGCGATGTTTCAACTGCGTGGGAGGGTATTGCAGTACGGTCGTGACCATCTCATCTCCGAGGGTTTCCAAGAAATCAACACCCCGAAAATCATCGCTGCTGCTGCCGAAGGTGGTACTAACCTGTTCCCAATGAAGTATTTCGAAACAGATGCTTATCTCTCTCAAAGTCCTCAGTTGTACAAGCAACTCGCGGTCCTCGGCGGACTTGAGCGTGTCTTTGAGATTGGTCCGGCCTTCCGAGCCGAGAAGCACGACACCTACCGTCACCTGAACGAGTTCATCTCCTTCGACATCGAGGGCGCTTGGATGAACGACGAGGACGTGATGGGAGTTCAGGAGAGGATGATTCACCACATCTGGAGTCAAGTTGTAGAAAACGACCAGGGTCTCATCGATGTAGTCAACGAATACCGTTCCAGCCAAGGCAAAGAGTCAGTAATGGTCGAGGTCCCGAGTGTGCCGTTCCCACGCATCTCCTACTGTGACGCCATCGAGATCGTCAAGGCGGGCGGTGGCGAGATAGAGTGGGGTGACGACATCGAGAGTCACCACTGTGACATCGTCGCAGCCCAGTATCCTGGTTTCCACTTTATTCCACGCTGGCCGATGTCGATGAAACCCTTCTACATCCACCATAAGGAAGATGAGAAGGGATCCTCGGGCGGCCAGTTGAGTCGCGGCTTTGACCTCAACTACGGGCGTGACGAGATGACCAGTGGTGGACAGCGTGAGCACCGAGTCGATGTGCTTGAGCAGAACTTGCGCAATATGGGTCTCGTGCCAGCAGACTTCACCTTCTATACAGACGGATTCCGCTATGGTGCGCCTCCGCACGCTGGATGGGGACTTGGTGTGGCCCGCCTACTGATGGTACTGACTGGGGCTGGTAATGTCCGCGAGGTCGTGCTTTTCCCGCGAGATAGGAGCAGGGTGACTCCTTAGAATAACAAGCCGACAGGGTGACCGAAAATAACGGGTATCTACGGCCCCTCCGCGTAACGGGGATTATGTCCAAGCCGCGTTTCGCCTATCTGCTCTTGAAGGAGCACCCATATGGTCGCGAGATGCTTCGCCAGATTCTCTCTGAAGGCTTCGTGCCCGAGATTATCATAGAAGAAGATTCAGTAGTCAGCAACGAGGAGCGTGAGAAGTTCCTCAAGCGAATAGAGGGCAACCCGATAGCTCCACCGATAGCCGAGCAGGCTGCTGAAAATGGGATTACTCTGGTAACTGTCCCTATTCACAAGTCACCCGAGGTCATGCCCCACTTAGAGGGGTTGGAGCTGGATCTCATCGTATTCGGAGGGACTCGAATAATCCGAGGCGAGATACTCGACTATCCCTCTGATGGAGTAATCAATGCCCATCCTGGGCTGCTACCTGAATGTAGGGGCTCAGCCTCACCTGCATGGTCGGTGTACCACGATATTCGCATCGGTTCGACCTGTCATTTCTGTGACAATGGTATTGACACAGGAGAGATGCTGATTAAGCGTGAAGTTGCGGTGATGAGAGGGATGACCTATGAGGATCTATGCTACGAAACTCTGGTTCTAGCTGGAGTCTTGATGAAGGAGGCATTGATGGCATACGAGGGTGGCCGATGGCATGAGATGCGTCAACCACAAGGTGAAAGCGAATACCCGACCTTCCGCAATGCACCGGAAGAGGTGCTCAAGGTCGTCGAACAGAAACTGCGCGACCAGACGTACGCTCATTATGTGGATTAGGTGAGATGATGAACGATGGACTGCTCAATGATGGATTCCCTTTCGCCGATGGCGTATTGGATGGACAAACTGCTTTGGTTTGCGGCGCCTCGAAGGGCATCGGGCGCGCCTGTGCTCTAGTGCTCGCTCGCGCGGGAGCCCGCGTAGTTGCCTGCGCCCGTTCTGTAGCCAATCTCGACTCTCTGGTTGCAGAAATGCACGGAGATGGGCATGAGGCACTCGCCCTAGATCTTGAAGATCTGAGTGCCGTTCGTGATGCCATATCTGATATGGGCACCATACACATCCTAGTGAACAACTCAGGTGGACCCCCTGGCGGTCCACTGCTTGAGAATAACCTAGATGATTTTGAGGGGCCATTTCGGCGCCACCTGCACGCTGCTCACACAATTACACAGGCCCTAGTGCCTAGCATGGAAACCGCTGGAACTGGGCGAATCGTGAACATCATCTCTACCTCTGTTCGCGAGCCAATCGACAACATCGGCTTGTCCAACACCTTGCGTGGAGCGATGGCTTCGTGGGCCAAATCGCTATCTCGTGAGCTGCCTGCATGTGTGACCATCAACAACATCATGCCCGGTTTCACCGATACCGACAGACTTGGCTCTCTAGCGGGCTCAATCTCCGAGCGCACCGGTAAGTCAGTCGAGGATGTGCGAGAGGAATGGATGAGTGGTGTCCCCATCCAGCGCCTCGTCGATCCTCTCGAGACCGCCTTCGCTGTCACTTTCCTATGTCTGCCGTCAAGCGGGGCTATTCGCGGGGTCAGTCTAGCCGTTGATGGCGGAAGAATGAGGTCAATCTGATTGGTGATGCGCTTGCGCTTCGATATCTTCTTCTCAATCTCCCAGACACCGGATACCTCCGGACACACTCCCTCCGAGAGAGTGATGTTAGCCAATTTCTTCAATCAAGTCAAGCTTGCCGACGAGCTTGGTTTCGGAGTCGGCTGGGTCGCTCAGGCACACCTGTCTACTGAAGTCCAGAAGCGCAACAGTAAGCCGGTTGTTCCGCATTACCCTGGTGAGGTCGGACTTTGTACTGATTTCTTCCAAGTCGCGAGTAAAATGTTCTCCCTAACCGAGCAGATGGAAGTCGGGAGTGCGGTGATGTCAATTCTGGGCTCGGGTGGACCGATAGCACAAGCGGAGCGAGTAGGGTCGTTTCTCGCCTTGCATGGGCTCGACCCTTCTGAGACCCGGCGTCTACACGTCGGTTTTTCTGCAGGTCGATTTGAGTTCATGGCACGACCTTACGGCATCGTGCCGCGTGACGCTGTCGAGAAGGCTGCGTGGCCGGCCCTGCGTGGTCAGATCTTCGCCGAGGCCTCTGAGATATTCCTGCGGCTATTGAATGGCGAGGTAGTGTCCTCGGACATGATTCGCCCCACAGTTCTATCTAGAGCCAACTTTCGGTCCGACGAAGACTGGAAAGAGGTGCAGAATGCGGCTATATCAGCGAGAGGCCTCGATTCGACTCCAGATTCGATTGATATCGCTAGGCGTTACGAGTTCGAGGAGATTAAGACAATTCCACAGGAGTGGCGCCGGGAGTTGCTGAACCTCGTCCTAGGCAGCCACGATCCAAAATTGCAGGTCGAAGTGAACAGATTGAGGCCTGTGCAGGTATTCAACCTCAGTATCACACCCCCTCACATCATCGAGGAGACACATGAAAGGTTCCGTGAGAACTACCACTCCGATGGAGGACCATGGGAACGCAGCATGATGCCGCGTACAATCATGATATTTGTTAACGATGAGAAGGGGCTCACTCCTGATGAGCAGAATGATGCTGCGATGGAGGAGGCGAGAGCTGCACTATCGACATACTGGAATGCACTGGAAGGGACAATTGACCCGTCTAAGATTGAGCGTGCAACAGACAATGCAGTAATCGGCAATGTCGATAGGGTCTGTGAGCAGATACTCGAGAGGTTTCACCCCGAAGATCGTTTGATGTGCTGGTTCGACTTCTTCAACCACGATAGTGAGCGCGTCCAGAGAAACATGACGGCATTCATGACTAAGGTCGCACCGCGCGTCAACAGGGGTGTCTAAGATGAGTGAAGACGACAGCGGCAGACCATCAAGCGTGGCCTCTGGAAGACCTGGTTCCGCAATCTACCCGACCAATCCTCTCGGCGAGCAATATGAGGGGATTGCTACAGGTCGTGATGTCGAGTGGGAACCTCTGGTCGACTTTCGCCGCATGGATGTCTCCGAGAACACCATCCACGGTGCAATTGCATGGGCCCACGGCACTGAGATAGTGCACTCCTTCGGGGGCAACGTGCTGGTCTACGGGCGCTCGATGATGAAGCCGCTGATGATGAAGACATTTCAAGAGGCACTGGCCTCCGAGAAATTGAGCAGCGAACAGATGGCCATAGCCTGCTCTTCGCACAACGGTGACACCGAGCACGTCGCAGCCGCGCAGTCGCTTCTTACTGAGTCCGAATGGGGACTGATGCAGTGCCCACTGGATGTTCCACTCATTCAATTCGGCCGGCAAGTCAGACGCCCACGCCGCTGGTTCCACACCTGCTCGGGAGAGCATGCAGCGATGCTCAAGGCGTTGCGGAGTATGGGGATCAACCGGGCCGGCTACACCCTCCCGAGCTCACCCTGGTTCCCGATGTATCTCGATGTGCTACGGCGCATGATGGGTAAGTCCGACTGGGAACCGCAGAGAGTCGCCAAGGACGGTTGCGGGCTTCCTACGGTCTCCAACACCGTCGACGAGCTCGCAGTGATGTTTGCTGGGCTTGCCCGCGAGAAAGACGATGACTGGATTTGGAATGCCATGAACAGTCATCCTGACCTCGTAGGCGGCTTCAACCGGCTCGATTCGACCTGTCTAAAGGCAGGTGAAGGGAGAATCCTAGCCAAGGAGGGAGCCGATGGTTTGCTCGGTCTGTCTATTATCCACCCCGACTGGCCAAAGGGCTTGGGGATAGTGATTAAGATTGCTCACGGGTGGAACAGCCAAGCCACTTGGTACGTCGCCCGTGCCGTGCTCGGGGTGCTCGGAATCCGTCTGCGCAACCCATATCCGCTACATCGCCAGAAGGCGTTCATAGTGCCGGGGATGGTGCCACCACAGTACCTCGAAGAGCTCGAGAGTGTCGTTACCTGGGACGAGTGGGACCCTGATAGGGACAGATTCACGCTAGACTGGAAGGAGTATTCAGAGGGGATGACCCGTTCAGACCCGTTCGCCAATGAAGGTGAGAGGGGTTCGTAATGGAGCCGGACAAGTGTTGCGAATCGGGCTGCATCCCATGCGAGCGCGATTCTGACGGACAAGAGCCTCTCGACCTGTGCAACTACATCGGCGGGGAGTTCGTGTGCCCCATGGGTGACGAATGGATGAATGTCCTCGAACCTGCCACTGGCCACCGCTTCGCGAGAGTGCCGCTTTCTGGAGAAGCGGATGTCGGAGATGCCGTGCGCGCCGCAAGGATGGCGCAGCCGGCTTGGGGAGCCCTGAGTCACTCAGAGCGAGCTGATTGGCTGGATCGTATCGCCGATGCTCTCGAGGCGCGCTACGAGGAGATAGCGACGCTTGAGAGTCGTGACACCGGCAAGCCAATCTCGCTGGCTCGAGACGTAGATGCGCAGCGCTCAGTATCGAATTTTCGATTCTTCGCGGGAATGTTGCGCGAGCACGAGCAGGAAGTCTTTGAGATGTCTAGTGCGACCAATTATGTAGTCAACAAGCCGGTTGGCGTCGGCGCTCTCATCACACCTTGGAACCTACCTCTATACCTACTCTCATGGAAGGTCGCCCCGGCAATCGGGATGGGCAACACGGTAGTATGCAAGCCCAGTGAGTTGACTCCGATGACCGCAGACCTGCTGATGCGAGTCATCGACGAAGTCGACCTACCGGCTGGTGTGGTCAATCTGGTGCACGGAGACGGAGTCGGAGCAGGAGCTCCACTGGTGGCCCATTCAGATGTCGACCTCGTATCATTCACCGGCGGTACTGCAACAGGCGAGAAGGTGGCGGCATCGGCCGCTCCTGTATTCAAGAAGCTCAGCCTTGAGCTCGGCGGGAAGAACGCGAGCATAGTTTTCGCCGACTGCGACATGGACGCGACTGTAGCCGGAGTAGTGCGCGCTGGCTTCCTCAATCAGGGTCAGGTCTGTCTGTGCGGTTCTAGGATTCTAGTCGAGGAATCAATCTACGACGGGTTTCGCGACCGCTTCGTTGACGCGGTCGAGGCAATGCGAGTGGGCGACCCCTCAGACGAAGCCACCGACCTAGGGGCGTTGATTTCTAGGCAGCACCTCGAGAAGGTACAGGGTTATGTCGAGCTGGCCAAAGAAGAAGGAGGTAGTCTACTCTCAGGAGGGGTGCCGTGCATGCCTGCGGAATTCGAGCATGGCAACTGGATGGCACCCACAGTCATCGAAGGGCTGAGTCCCAACTCGAGGTGCTCGACTGAGGAAATCTTCGGCCCCGTGGTCACGCTCCACCCATTCAGTAGTGAAGAGGAGGCTGTGGCCATCGCCAACAACACCCGCTACGGACTCGCCGGAAGCGTATGGACGGGTAATCTCGAGAAGGGCAAGCGGGTCTCCGAAGCCATCGATACCGGGATGGTGTGGGTCAACACCTGGCTGCATAGGGACCTGCGAGTTCCGTTCGGTGGTGTCAAGGATAGTGGAGTGGGCCGAGAGGGCGGCAAGTGGAGTTTGGGCTTCTTCTCAGAGGCCATGAACGTCTGTGTCAAGCACGACTAATGCAGCAACAGTGAAAGTCCGCTCTTGGGCGATGCGGAGCAATATGGCGCCAGTGGGCATCGCAGGGTTGGGCGCATATGTCCCGCCTGATGTCATGACCAACGACGACTGGGCCGAGATAGTCGACACTAGCGACGAGTGGATAACCACCAAGACCGGAATCAAAGAGCGTAGAATCGCCGCTGACGATGTCTGCACGAGTGACTTGGCCGTCATCGCCTGCCAGCAAGCCATGGATGAGGCCGGCATCGATCCCGGAGATGTTGACATGCTCATCCTCGCCACCTCCTCTCCTGACGTCCCACTCTCCTCCACCGCCGGAATCACACAACACAAGCTGGGCTGCACCGAGGCGGCCGCATTCGATATCAATGCAGTGTGTGCCGGTTGGGTCCACGCTCTTGATGTCGGAGCGCGATTTGTTGGCACCCCAGGATACGACAACGTTCTGGTCGTAGGTGCCGAGGTATACAGCCGCATTCTCAACTGGGAGGACCGCACCACGTGCGTCCTCTTCGGCGACGGCGCCGGGGCAGCCGTCCTGCAGCAAGTAGGCGAGGGCAGGGGCCTACTTGGAAGCTGGATGATGTCCGACGGCGCCGGAGCCGGGGTCATCGAGATCCCGGCGGGTGGAGTCAAGAAGCCGATTCCATCTCCGGGCTTCGAGGAAGGCGACCAGTACTTCCACATGGACGGTCCCGCTGTGTGGGACTTCGCCACTGAGGCTTTTCCACAAGCGGTCAGGGCCGTTCTAGAGAAAACTAATCACTCACTGGAAGAAGTGTCCTTGATAATTCCTCATCAGGCCAACCTGAACATCATCAAGGCAGGTATGGAGAATCTCGGACTGCCAATGGACAAGACGTTTACCAACTTGCAGAAGTATGGAAACACAGCTGGAGCGAGTGTGCCCATCGCCCTGCGCGAAGCGCGTGATGAGGGACTGATTGGACCGGGTGAACTTGTGGTCACCGTGGCCTTTGGCGGTGGACTCGCATGGGGCGCTAACGCAATAATTCTCTGAGAGAATGTGAGGACAAGATAATTCGCTGATGCTCCTTCGGCGCGAACATGCGAGTGAAGGTTCTGCTAGTCGGGATTCTGATGCTGTCGGCATCGCTCGCTGGTTGCTTCAAGGATGATGCCCCTCTCCCTCCTCCTTCCGAACCGACTCTGCCGGACGGGGTCTTCATCACCGGGCCAGACGGCGAGAGCCTCTCACTAGATTTCTACCAACCGCTGAACCTCAACTTCGTATTCAGTAACGTCGGCGAGGAAGGGGCCGAGCCGAGCCTTGGCGTCACGTCAAGTGGTTGCATTTTCTTCATCGCTTTTGAGAAGGTCATGCGTTCATGCGATCATGGCCAATCATGGGAGGATGTTGCGGGCCCCATGTGCGCATTCCAGACTAATGACCCATGGGGTTGGGTCGACCCTGTGACGGATCGGATATTCAACGTGCAGATGCAGGGTTTGGAGACGTCTTGGATATGCTGGAGCGATGATGATGGCGAAACCTGGATAGGAAATCCCCACGACTCCGGTACGACTCCAATTAATGACCACATCAAACTAGCAACTGGTCCTTGGACGAGCAGTGGGTATGGAATTGGTGGCCAATTTACTCAAGCTTACTACGAGACAGCTGTGTACTATTGTTACAACAAACTCGCAGGCATCTTCTGCTTCACCAGTTTTGATGGAGGTGCCACATTTAACACGGGTGGACTAATCTTCGGATTAGCCACCACCAATGGTGGACTACATGGTGCCATCACTTCTGCACCAGATGGTACAGTCTATGTCACGCCTCGAGTTGAGACACCAACCGTCATCGTTTCCGATGACAATGGTTTGACATGGTTTGATCGTTCAATGGGCGAGGATGTAGGGACACCTAATCCTCGCAAGAATTCGGAGGTTGCGACCGACACTGAATCCAATGCATATCACATCTGGACGGGGGCAGATGAAGGCGTCTACATGTCGAGAAGTACTAATTCAGGAGAGACATGGGAACAGACCAGTATTCGAATTAGTCCGAGTGCGGTCATTTCGTCAGTATTCCCTCAGATTGATGCAGGCGATCCAGGAAGGATTGCGATTACTTACCTTGGGAGTGAGAACGCGAGTGAATTGAACCGATCCGATATCGACGGGGAACCGTGGGATGGTAATGCGCACTATGCATCTGCCAATGTCAGCTACTACCTATACATCACTTACAGCCTCAACGCACTGGATCCTGTGCCGGTGTTCCACACCGTCAGGGTCTCTCCCGACCCCGTACAGATAGGGAGTATCTGCCTGAACAGCGGCGACTGCCGGGACATTGGGGGCTCGAACCGCAACCTGCTGGACTTCAACGACCTGCATATCGATCTCGAGGGGCGGGTGTATGTGGCCTTCGCTGACGGCTGCACTGGTTCGTGTGCCACCGGCAACAACTCTACTCCAGAGGACTCCCGAACTAGACTGGGGTCAGTCTACTTTCTCGGTAGTGGACCCAGTCTGTTTGAGTCAGTCGGAGATCTCGCAGAATTTGAATAGGTATCTGAGAGTACTGGTTACTCAAGAGGTTCCCATAATCCAGTCGAGACATTGAACGTGACCATACTGCCGTCGGGATTCTGAGCATATACGGTACCCGCATCGTCAACCCACACGAGCTGGCCCTGCTCGTTCATCTTGGCATGAGGGGGAGCAGTGGGGCGGCTAAGGTCTGCTTCGAGCTCTTCTAGGAACTGCCCGGTGTTAGTCTCCGGTTCGGGCTCTGGTTCGTAGGCAGGCTGGGTCGTCGTCTCGACACTGTGTGTGTGTTCGGCTGCCTCGGTCACTGTTGCATCCCCCTTGCGCCGCATAACCATCCAACCGCCAAGACCGAAGACTAGTATCGAACCGAGGATAGCAATGACAAAGCCGTACTTTCCAAACAGGTCCTCCTCAAGATGCTTGGATGCATCACTAGGGAAGGCGTCACCGTTGTCACCATAGCCGTCGCCGTCAGTATCGGCCCACTCAGTCGGGTCCTTCGGGAATGCGTCCACGGCGTCACCGAAGCCGTCGTCATCAGTGTCTGTGTCCTTTGGATCTGTATCTGCGATCGCCTCGTCGGCGTCAGTTAGGCCATCGTTGTCGTCGTCTGGATCCTCGATGTCGCCTAGTCCGTCGCCATCGTTATCCAAATGCTCGGCGGGGTTCAGTGGTAGCGCGTCGCCGTCGTCTGGGAATCCGTCGTTGTCATCATCCGCATCCTCCTCAGTGTCCTTACAGCCATCCGCATCGTTGTCCGAACCAGGACTGCTTGACCATCCCATCATGCCCAGTGGACACATGTCAGTGCCGTCGACGACTCCGTCGTTATCATCATCTGAATCTGCCATGTCGTGTATCCGATCGCCGTCACTGTCGATGAAGCAATCGTCCTGGGAATCGGCCCCCTCTTGCAGAGTGATGTAATTCTCCGGGCAGCCCTCCGTGCTGGTACTGGCTGTTCCTGTTGCATAGGTATCCAGCGGAGCAGGAGTCTGATGGTCAAGCCCTACTACGGAAACGTAGTGGCCGGGCGCGGCATCGATACAAGACAGTTGACCCGGTGAATCCTGGTAGGTGCCAGGACTACAGGGGGTCTGTGTGGAGCTGGCTTGGTTGCCCACGTAATGGCCGAGGTCTGCAGGAGTGCAATCTGCGGCGCTCCCAGAGGCTTCGGACGGGTTGTAGGTTCCTGCCGGGCAGGCTGATTGAGAAATCGCACCACTAGATGATACAAAGTGTCCGGAATCGGCATCAATGCACGACATCTGACCAGAATTTGGCTGGTATGTACCAGGGGCACACTCGAGATGTTCAGCGGTGCCCCATTCAGCTGAGTAGTGCCCGGGCTCGACATCGATGCAGTCATCACGGTCGTCCGAGCCAGTAGCAGGATTGTAGGTAGTCGGAGGGCAGTCTGTTTGTGAGGCAGAGCCATTGCTGTCGACGTAGTGTCCAGGCTCCGCGTCCGAGCACGAAGATGCGCCAGAATACGGCTGGAAGGTACCTAACAGACATTTCAACTGGTTCTGATAATTTGTCGCCGGAACATAATGACCAGGGTCGGAGAGGATGCATGAGGCCTGTCCGAAGGA
>NTJT01000022.1 GCA_002457605.1 Marine Group II euryarchaeote MED-G34
CAGGGTCTACTATCACTAGGGTGCCACCGGGCCTGAGCACTCTCAGGACCTCCGCTAGACCCGCGCGCTTGTCGTACCAGTCTCTGAACGAGAACAGTGAGCAAACCGCGTCGAACGAACCAGCATCAAAAGGCAACTCTTCTGCAGTCCCCTCTACGAATTCGACCGCCGAATCTCCCCTAGCAGCTCTCTTAGGGCCGACACGGGCCTCGGCAACTCTGAGCATCTCAGGAATTGGATCGAGGCACACTAGAGTCCTACCGACAACATCCTCTGCGAAACTCCCCGGTCCACATCCGACCTCAAGGATACGGCCATTCTGAGGGAGCCTATCTCTAACCATACTGCGCCATCTGGAGACCTGCCCCAAGGTGGCGAATCTGTTAATCCTGTCATACGCTGGAATACTTTCCTCAAGATTGCGCTGGAGCTCACTCCACTCCTCGGCACCGATCTTCTCGGTATCCACGCCTTGCCCTCTAGCCTCCTGTATTTGGTTGAATCCCGCAGATATGCTCCAGTAAGTCGAAGGAATAGGAAGGTCAAGGTGATATACTGTTCGACATTCACGCATGTCACCGAAGGTGACACTATGGGACGAGCAGAAGTACTCCGAACCATCAAAGACTCAGAGAGCGAAGCAGAGAGAATCCGTGCAGACGCCGCAGCTAAGGCAAGCGAGACCATCTCAAACGCCCGTGTCAAGGCGTCGGAATCATTGAGCACAGGCCGGCAAAGCGCCGACGACGAGGCCGCTTCGATAATTAGTGAAGCGCGCTCTTCTTCTGCGAAGGAGGCTGCTAAAGTCGCCTCTAAGGGCGATTCTCAATTGGAAAAAGTCGCTGCCAACGGCCAGAAGAACCGCAAGTCGGCTGCCGACGTAGTATTCTCTGCCTTCCGTAAAGCCTGAGGCAACTGACACGAGGTGTAACATGAGCCAGTTCACCACAGAGGAAATGTCCCGGCTTGTCGCTGCGGGCACCCGGGACCAACTCAAGACAGCGATAGATGTGGTTGCAGGCCTGTCCTTGGTGCACATCAATGAATACAGCAGCACCGAAGAAGGATTGTCTATGGGGACGCCGTCAGACGAGTCCGAGAGTATCAGTAGAAGACTCACCAAGATGAGAGGAGCAGCTTCAAACTTGGAGGCTGCAGATCAGAGGGAGCTATTGTCAGCACCAGAGGTTCGTAGGACTCTGTCGGGCCCCATTGACGAACTCGTCGACTCAGCATTGGAACGTTTCGAGGAATTAGACACTCTTCGAAACGAGTCCTCTCAGGTCGATGAGGAGTTGGAAGTGTTGCAGATGCTAGCGCCCCTCAGCCTTGAACTCGATTTAATGAGGGGCTATCAGAATGTGACTGCATTCATCGGCACCGTATCTTCGTTGGCCAAGGCCAGACCGGCTCTGGCTGGCCTAGGGGACTCCGCCATCCACATGAGCAGCGAAGTCGGAAAATCATCAGTTTTAGCAGTATTTTGCCGCAACGAGGATGCACCATCGATCCAAGAGATGCTAGCCAACGAGGATTTCCAAGCCATTTCAGTTCCTGATTCGGAAGGCCTACCTTCAGATAGGATTCTACAGTTACAAGGGAGGAAGGCTGAGATTACGGATAAGACAGAAGAATTGGATTCGGATATTTCAGATTGGTCCGAGTCAAACGGAGGTATGCTATTTGGCGGTATGGAACTCCTTGAGAGGGATCTGGAGATTGCTACTGCTCCAGTCAGAGTTGCGGTGAGCGATCACGCTTTCGTACTAGATGGCTGGATTCGCTCAGAGACGGCCTCCGAGGTCGAGGCCGCATTGTCCGGGATATGTACTCACGTCAGCATCGAGAAGTTCACCCCGCCTGCACACAGCAGTCACCACCATCACGACGAGGATGCGCCCGAACTACCGCCCATCGCATTTTCTCCCAGAAACTACAGCAAACCGTTCGAAATGCTGACTGATGTTATGGGTCGTCCGGCCTATGGTAGAATTGACCCCACCTTCTTCATATTCTTGACCTATCCATTGTTCTTCGGACTGATACTCGGTGACATGGCCTACGGTCTAGCAGTGATGGGCATGGCTTGGTTCATCTGGCGACGTTTCCCAATCAATCCAATGATGAAGAATGTTGGAGGGTTTCTGTTCACCATAGGATTGTCTACAGTAATCTTTGGTTACATATACGGAGAATTCGCTGGCTTCGAATTCCTCCCTCATGGTCACTGCGATATCGACCACATCATCGGTGTGGCCCAGTGCGAGGCCGCGTACCTACCCGATGGAACGCACGCCCATTACCACTGGGAGGCTGCACACTCTCCCTGGTGGGTGGCTTGGATGACCAACCTCTATCCGAACGGTGGCGAGTTCTACTGGGTCTGGGATGGTCCCCTGAACGTCGTCCTCGCCTACCCCTTCCACAGAGTCTCATCCAACCTCGAGAACCTCATACTCATCACCATCTACATGGGCGTCATCCATGTTTTCCTAGGGCTCGTCCTTGGCTTCCGTGACATCTACAAGACGCACGGCTTCGTCGACGCGCTGTTTGAGAAAGGCTCGTGGATGACTGTCTTGATTGGGGGCTTCATTTTCGCATATGCATTCCTAGTGGATTCAGCATCCGACTTACTGATGCCGGGAGCAGCTATCACGGGAGTCGGCGTAGTGATGGTCATGGTTCTACTCGCGCACTATGAAAAGATGG
Organism: Marine Group II euryarchaeote MED-G34; assembly: GCA_002457605.1. Lineage (GTDB taxonomy): Archaea > Thermoplasmatota > Poseidoniia > Poseidoniales > Thalassarchaeaceae > Thalassarchaeum. The sequence goes on from NTJT01000022.1 coordinate 2,713, forward strand.
GCATCATAGGAATCCCACTTGGTGTCTTAGAGTCATTGGGGATGCTGCCAAAAGTAGTCTCTTATGTCAGGCTGTTCGCAGTCGGAGTAGTGGGTGTGAAGATTGCCGCCACTGGAAACGAGATGATTTACGAGGGCATGGCCCACACACTTTCCGACTTAGGCCATGCATCTACTATTGACCTCGTATTATTGCCGGTAATGTTTGTTGGCTGGCTACTTGTACAACTCTTCGCCCTAGTGCTGGGCGTATTCAGTCCAAATATCCACACAGTGCGTTTGCACTTCGTTGAGTGGATGATGCAGTTCTACGAGGGGAGCGGCCTGCCCTTCGAGGCGTTCGGTTTCAAGCCGAACAAGGTAGAGGTCGAATAACACTCACAAAGTGAGAAAAATACGGAGGAAAAAACATGGAAAACAAGAGAATGAGAATGGTATACCGCCTGCTGATGGCTGTGTTCATCGCGACCTTGGTCGCTGGTGTCGCAACTGCCCAGGAAGCGGATGCAGTAAACGAGAAGGACACCATGGCCAAGCTCGGCGCAGGTATTGCGCTGGCTGGTTGTGGAATAGGAACCGGTCTTGCGCAAGGACCAATCGGCGCAGCCGCCGTTGGTATGATTGCCGAGGACGACAGTAAGTTCGGTTTGGCACTTCTGTTCACCGTACTGCCTGAGACTATCGTTCTGTTCGGTTTCCTTTCGATCTACCTACTGTAGGTCGTTTGGGACTAGGCAGATAATGGAGAGTCACATATGTCATTGGACAAATTAGCAAGTGAGATTGAATCGATGGCCAAGGCCGAGGCTAAGGTAGTCTCGAAAGAGGCCAAGGCCGAGGCTAAGCGCATTGGCGATGAGGCCAAAGATTCAGTCGCTGAGTACCGTGATGCAGCGATTACTCAGGCTGAAAAGATGAGCGACCGGATTGCAGTGGAAAGCATCGCTGCTGCGCGCCAGAGGAACCAGAAACGCCTCCTTGTAGCACGCAGAGCAGAGCTCGACGCGACGTGGTCGGAAGTCATGTCGCAGGTCGGTAAAGCCGATTTGAAAGGTAGAGAAAATATACTCGAATCTTTGATGGAGATGGCTACTGCGGAATCTGGAGATGACATGATCCTACGTCCGATAGCAGTGGACCGCAAAATCCTGACAGCCTTCTCGGAAACCCATGGAGAATATCACGATTTCCAGATAGGGGGGGACATCGATGGACTAGGGGGCTTCGTGCTCGAGAGTCCAGATGGCTCCGTCCTGATGGACTACCGCTTCGAAGGGAGGCTGCGCGATGCATGGGAAGCAAGCCTCGGAGAAATCAACAACAAATTATTCGGAGAATGAGGGGAAAGCAATGGCGGAGATAGCAGTCGGAAAGGGTAACTGGGCTAACGCCTCGGCCCGCAGCAAGGCTAGGAAGGCCAAGCTGCTCGACGAGACCAGACTCCGCCAACTGATGAAGAGCGGCCCGGACACCATCGCCGCCAGCATCGGAGAACTCGACTATCGCAGAGAGCTAGATATCTATTCATCTCGCCTCAGCGGGGCGGACCTCGTCGAGGCGGCCCTGAGTCACAATCTGGATCGTGAACTCACAGAGGTCATGGGCTTTTGTCAAGGACGACTCAAGAGAATTGTCTCTGTTTTTGCCCTTCGTTTTTCATATAGTAACGCCAAAGCGGTACTCCGTGCCGTCAACGGCGGAATAACAGTTGAGAATCTGTCTAATTCGGTGTTGCCCGATGAGAATGAACTCAATGTCAGTTGGCTAGATATTGCTCGCCAGAGTGAGAATCTCCAGGAAGCCGCCGCTGCAATGCGCGGAACTCCTTGGGGGTCAGCCATATCTGACTTCGACGCCGACACACGTTTACAGGAATATGAGGACGCACTCGATCGTCACTACTACCACGAAGCAATTTCTGCGCTGAGAACCAGTGGACAGAGCCACAGTCTGCTGTTGGGTTACCTACGTACCGAGATTGATCATCGCAATATCGTGAACCTGCTACGGGCCCTACGTCAGAACCTATCTGCTGAGCAGAGAGCAGGTCTGATTTTGGAGGGAGGCAGGGCGCTGAAGGGCAACCTACTCCGCAGCGCTTCCCAGGCAGACACCGAGGACGCACTGATGGAGGTCCTGCGAAGATCCAGTATGGAGACCGCCGAACTAGAGGAGGCACTCAAGGAGTCTCATGAGCATGGGGGCTTCGATCCAGTAGTCAGTTATCTCGCATCAGAGAGAAGAGCAGATCTGAGGCGAATGAGTCACCTGAACCCGCTCTCAGCGTTCCCTCTCATCTACTACCTTGAGAGCAAAGTGCTCGAAGTCCAGAATCTCCGCCTGTTGGTGCGCGGCAAGGCGGTCGGACTTTCGGATGATGTAATAGAAGCGCACATGGCATTTTGAGGTGAGAAGATGGAGATAGCGATAGTAGGGTCCCCCGAGTTCACCCTTGGATTCCAACTAGCGGGCATCATGCGCCTGCATAACCCCGAGAACGATGAGGAGATGAGTCAGACCCTTCAATCGATGCTCGATGAAGAGGAGGTCGGCATCATCGTTGTTGATGCAGCTGACCTGACTCGCATGTCGGACAAGCTCAGACAGCGTATGTCCGATAGCATATCGCCCACAGTACTGGGCATAGGGACAGAAGAGGACAACACCCTCCGAGAGTCCATCAAGTCGGCACTAGGCGTCGACCTCTGGAAGTAGATTCCAATATTACAAGGATAAGGAAGTGAAGAAATGAGTGAAGAAAGCGGATTAATTTACAGAATCTCAGGACCGGTCGTCACGGCCGTCGGCATCTCGCCGAGAATGTACGAAGTGGTGCGAGTTGGCGATGAGGGACTGATGGGAGAAGTAATCGAATTACACGGTGAACAATCGGTCATACAAGTGTATGAGGAAACATCGGGTGTCAAACCCGGCGAGCCAGTTATTAGGACAGGACAGACCTTGTCCGTTAAGCTGGGTCCAGGGTTGCTGACACAGATTTATGATGGAATTCAACGACCTCTTGAAGATCTCGAGGAAACTATGGGTGTGTTCATCACTCGTGGTGTCGACGCAGACGGCCTCGATCTTTCAAAGAAGTGGGAATTCAACGCCAGCGTTTCTGTTGGTGATGAGGTGTCTGGGGGTTCGATTATAGGAATTGTACAGGAGACCGAAACGGTCGAGCACCGAATTATGGTGCCTCCTGGAAAATCCGGAAAAGTCACCAGCATCCAGTCTGGTGAATTCGATGTTACAACTACTGTTTGTACACTAGAAGATGGCACTGAGATAGCAATGATGCAGGAGTGGCCTGTGAGAACTCCTCGACCATTCATTCAGAAAAATGCTCCAGATGTGCCTCTGATAACCGGTCAGAGAATCCTCGACTTCCTATTCCCTCTGGCCAAGGGAGGTACTGCTGGTATCCCCGGTCCTTTCGGTGCTGGAAAGACAGTTACTCAGCAGCAGTTGGCCAGATGGTCAGATGCTCAGATCGTTGTCTATATCGGCTGTGGGGAGCGCGGTAATGAGATGACAGAAGTTCTTACTGAGTTCCCTCATTTGATGGATCCTAACACAGGTAAACCACTGATGAACAGGACCACCATGATAGCCAATACTTCTAACATGCCAGTTGCCGCACGTGAGGCATCTGTGTATACTGGTATTACAATCGCCGAGTACTTCAGAGATATGGGATACGATGTAGCCCTTATGGCCGACTCTACCAGTAGGTGGGCTGAGGCCATGCGAGAGATTTCTTCCCGCCTTGAAGAGATGCCTGGAGAAGAAGGATATCCAGCTTACCTATCAAGCCGACTAGCCGAATTTTACGAGCGAGCAGGCCGAGTTCAGACTCTAGGTGGAGGCGACGGATCGGTTTCAGTCATTGGTGCCGTTTCCCCTCCCGGAGGCGACATATCAGAACCAGTCAGTCAGGGCACTCTGAGGATAGTCAAGGTGTTCTGGGGGCTCGATGCAGGTTTAGCAAGGCAGCGACATTTCCCAGCGATTAACTGGTTGAGTTCTTACAGCTTGTATCCGCAGGCGTTGGATCAGTGGTACCGGGATAACATAGCTAGTGACTACCCTGAGGTACGAACAAAAATTAGCAGCCTCCTCCAAGTAGAAGCCGAGCTTCAGGAGATTGTACAACTAGTCGGCTCCGACGCCCTTCCTATGGACCAGCAATTGACACTTGAGGTTGCACGAATGATACGCGAATTCTTCCTGCAGCAAAACGCCTTCCATGATGTCGATACATTCAGCCAATTGGATCTCCAATACGAGATGGCTAAGGCCATCTTGACTTTCCAAGAAGAGTCCGAGAAAGCAATGGCCGGCGGCGCTGGCCTAGAGGATGTAGTCAATGTCCCCGCGCGTACTGACCTGATGAGAGGTCGTTTTGAGGAGGGCTATGCAGAACGCATAGGAGAATTGCTCGGCAAGATGTCTAAGCAGATTGCTGGGACTATGGAGGACAACTAAGGGGGTGCCATGAATGAGCGGAAAAGAATACAGAACAATTACTGATGTAAAGGGGCCATTGGTCTTCCTAGAGAAGACAGAGCCTGTAGCCTATGGCGAGATTGTACAACTACGACTTTCAGATGGGACAATGAAGAATGGACAGGTGCTGGATACTAGTGATGATCAGGTTATCGTACAGGTTTTCGAGGGAACCGCATCCGTGGACAGGCAGACCGGGGTTAAATTCCTCGGAGATGTCTTCAGACTCCCCGTTAGCAAAGGACTAATCGGACGCATTCTAGACGGCGCGGGAAAGCCTAGAGATGGAGGCCCAGAGATTGTGGCCGAGGATATGGCAGACATCATCGGTGCCGCCATCAATCCTTTCAGCCGCGAGAGTCCAGAGCAGTTCATTCAGACAGGAATCTCGGCCATCGATGCCTGCACAAGTCTGGTTCGTGGGCAGAAGCTACCGATATTTTCGGCATCTGGTCTACCTCACAATGACATAGCATTGCAGATTGCTAGGCAAGCCAAACTAGTGGGCAGTGACGACGACTTCGTCGTAGTTTTCTGCGCCATGGGAATAACTGCCGAGGAGTACAATTTCTTCGTACACGATCTTGAGAGAACTGGTGCACTGGAGAATGCAGCACTTTTCGTGAATCTGGCCGATGATCCTGCGGTTGAGCGCCTGATTACTCCGAGGCTAGCTCTTACTGCCGCTGAGTATCTGGCATTCGAGCATGATTATCACGTTCTCGTTATCTACACTGACATGACAAATTACTGTGAGTCTCTAAGGCAAATCGGAGCTGCCCGTGAGGAAGTGCCTGGAAGACGTGGATATCCAGGATACATGTATACTGACTTAGCTATGCTATACGAGAGAGCAGGAATGGTGAAGGGCAAGAAAGGGAGCATTACTCAGTTTCCAATTCTAACTATGCCAGGAGACGATATAACACACCCAATACCTGATCTTTCTGGATATATCACTGAAGGACAAATTGTGATTTCTCGAGAACTTCATCAAAAGGGAATTTACCCCCCAATCAACGTTCTACCGTCCCTATCAAGGCTGATGAATGCAGGAATTGGTGAGGGCAAGACTAGAGAGGACCACAAATCTGTTTCCGACCAACTTTATGCTGCTTATGCAGGAGGTAGGGAACTCAGGGGATTGGTGGCTATTGTCGGAGAGGACGCGCTCAACGAGCGTGACTTACAGTTGCTGAAGTTTGCAGATATCTTCGAGGACCAGTTCCTCAGACAAAGCCGTGACGAGGACCGCCCGATAGCAGAGGGCACACTCGACCTTGCATGGGACCTCTTGACCAATATCGATACGAAGTATCTCGTCAGGCTGGACCAGAAGTGGATAGACAAGTACCATCCAACCGAGAGTAAGTCGTGAACCATAGATAGAGGGCGCTGAGGAGGTAAAACATGGCTCTGGACATCAAGCCGACCAGATCCGAGCTGATTAACCTCAAGCGACGCATCAAGCAAACTCAGAATGGCTACAACCTGCTCAAGATGAAGCGGGATGGTCTATTCCATGAGTTCAGAACACTGCTCTCTGAGATGATAGAGGCCCGCGAGGAACTCGTCGGCACCTACAGGGAAGCAGTTCAGTCAATCAGCTTGGCCAGTGCCATTGAAGGCGGTCTCGCAGTCAAGAGTGCAGCCATAGCCATCTCACGCCACCCCGAGGTCACTGTGACACCACGCAACATCATGGGAGTGGTTGTGCCGAGCGTGGTCGGGACCAACTTGACCACCTCGATAGATGAGAGAGGGACTGGGCTAATCGGAGGCTCGGCATACATAGACGAGGCGTCCGACTCGTATTCCACTCTAATCGAGAAGATTGTCAAGGCTGCCGAGATGGAAGCGACATTGAAGAGGCTCCTCGTCGAGATTGAGGCGACCAAGCGCCGAGTTAACGCACTTGAGTACGTAGTCATCCCTCAGATGGAAGATGCACGGAACTTCATCCAGCTTCGTCTCGAGGAGATGGAGCGCGAGGAGACGTTCCGTCTGAAGCGCTTCAAGAACAAGTGAAACGGCGAACTTTGTTCGCCGCGCGCTCGTGCGAGAGGTCAAAACTGACCTCCCCGACCCAATATCGAGGGGCCACCATGACTGAGGCCGAAATTCACCTACTGGACACCGAGACATGGGACCAGCATGAACTGCTCGAGGTAATCTGCTCGAGGTACTTCGTCCTCGGTAGTCAGGGCTTGGCAGAGTACTCATGGGAAGTCAACGGTAGGGAGGGTCGAAGTCCTAGTGCATCTTTGCGTTCGCTGAATAGGCACCTCAAGGACCTCAGTCTGATTGCAGTGTTGGATGAGGGAGATCCACCTCTACTCAGCGTTGGGGGACTGCCGTCGCAAGTGATGGTGATGCCGGCTTGGCAACAGGCCCTGGTATGGGTCCTAGTCACTGGGTTTGTGACCATGGCAGGAGCCCTCTGGGTAACTCATCTCAATCCTGCCTCGACGACCTTTGAATCAGCAGTCCTGCAGACCTCTCTTGTGTTCTTCGCCCTCCCTGTGGTGGGATCAGTTCTACTCGCAAGTTACGCCCGCATCTTCGTATCGGACGCGTTCGAGGTCGAATCGAATCACCTAATCCCACTTGCCTTCCCAGTGATGTCACCTGAATGGCCGTTCAGTCTGATATCTGCTATCGGCCAGATGAGGCCCGACCTGAACCCCATTCCCAATAGACGCGCTCTTGGATTCATTGAACTGACCACGCCGACGGTAATGTTCGTCTGTGGCTCTATACTAACCATCCTTGGACTCGGCATGACTCCCAATCAGCCACCGGCCTATGAGGCAGCCCCTATTGTGGTCGACACCAATTTCCTAGTGGACATCCTTGGCTCGGTGATGCTATCTTCTGACGTGGCCTTGAAACTCCAGTGGATACATCCTACTGGGCTGGCCGGCATCGCACTCTCGCTTGCCGGATGGGCTCTCATACTCCCTATTCCTGGGTTCCCCGGTGACCGGATACTGCACGCCATAATCGGTCCAGAAGACATGCAGGAAGGCAGCAATCAGACGTCCATTTTCATCGCTACTCTCGGCTTCGCACTTCTCATCTTCATCAGTACGGAATACTGGCCTTGGCTCCTACTGGCCGCCATCGCTGCATGGCGTAGGTTCAGTCCCGAACAGATGCCATCTCCTTACATCGTCGACGAGTATGCAGGACTCGACGAGATTCAGATGCGACAGATTGCCTCGTTGACGCTGGTTATCCTTCTGCTTGGATACCCCGGCCTCGAACCCAGCTACGAGATGGAGGATTGGGACAAAGGTCTGTCAACCGAATCTTGGCCTACACACATTTCCTTTGAGAATGGGAATGTCGAGATTGAGTTGACGCTAGAACCAGTCGGGGTGATGCCTGTCTCCGGCTGGCTGCAGATGCGCATCGAAGGAGATCCGTTTGGAGATTGGCAGATTGTTTCAGAATGCATGGATGAAAGGGGAGTATGTCGTTTCGATGATATTACTCAGGTCTCGCCTGGTAGTGTATCGGTCAGCATGAATCGTGATCAAATGGAGGCTAGTGAGCAGACATTCAGACTGGTCATCCTTCTCGATGTCGCTGATCACGTCTCTGAGTACACCATAGTGTTCCATCCGACAGGAGTGACTTCACCGATAGATCCGCTTTGGGTGATGGTCGAAGACACACAGACTCCTAGAATCTGCGTCGAGATCATGGTCGTCGAGGACGACTACGTCAACCTGACGAATAACAACCCGTTCTGGTCATTTGAGAACGAGACCTCTCTAGGCCCCGGAATTCATGATTTGTGCATGCGAGGTCACGAGGGCGCCTTACAATCCCTATTGATGTGGGACGATCAGTACCGCAGGATGGGCCCCCCTATCTTCATGTCCCGCGAAAACCTATCCAACGATGTCTTGGCCCTACCAGTCGAGGGCACCCAACCCATAATCCAAGTCTCTGACGGCGAGTGGCACATTCCCGAGTGGTTTGAATTGGACTCTGAGTACGCGATAGCCCGGGGCGAGTCCGGCTCGGCCTTCTGCCCTTCTACTGAAGTAATCGCTGAAGTCAACGCCAGTGGCGACTGGGTTAGGGATCTCGCTGACCGCTCGTCAATACTTCTCCCGGCAGGGGAGATCGGTAACGCGACCCTTAGATTCGACGCATCGGGCTGGCTGGCGATGTGCAGAGGAACGACCATGCTCGCCTCGTACAGAGTGGCCGAGGGGCCGGACGTCATGGTCAACCCTGGAACCCTCTCGTCGAGGATGCCGAATGGCGAGTTTAGTATCGTTAACCGGCAAAACACTTCGATGCAAATATCTCTTGATTGGACAGGGGACGCAGTCGCTTGGGATAACTGGGAGGCTTGGGCACCGTCTGAAGTGGCAGCGATGTCATCGGTCACAGCCAACGCATCTGTCCACGGAAGCCCCTCTGCTTGGTGGGCAGCTTGGGTGACGGCAGACGAAGACGACATCACTCTGCACTTTGCGGCACGCTCGTGGGAGGCTCCATGATGCGGATAGCCATCATCGGCGTAGGCTCGATAGGAGGAGTCCTTCTGGGCGCCTTGTCCGACACCGACGCCGAACTGGTGGCTGTAGCTCGAGGAGAGAACTCTAGGATACTGTCACAGGTTGGATTGGTCCTGCACACACCGGAAGGCTCGATTGAGGCGATTCCTCCCGAGCGCTTTGTCACCGTGGACAGCGAAGCTGGCCCACTGCCTGCGAATCTACGAGGGTCGTGCGATGCTGCACTCATCTGTGGCAAGGCCGACTCGACCCCTATACTTGCGCAGATTGCTGAGGAGTTGCTTAGTGAGGAAGGCGTTGCTGCCAGTCTACAGAATGGCATGGGACACGCTGAGACTCTCGCTCACAGGTTGGGTAGAGCCAGAACTCTTGGCGGGACGACCACCCACGGAGCCTGGCGCAGTGAGGCTGGGACCCACTGGGTCGGCCGAGGCAACATCAGACTGGGCAGGTTCGACAACTCTCTTCCCGAAGGAACTGCAGCGATGCTGATGACCAAACTGGCCGAGGCTCATCTCGAACCCGATTGGTCGAAAGATATCCAGTGCACTATCTGGACGAAGATATTGCTCAATGTTGCTATTAATCCGGTGTGCTCGATAGCCGGCGTGCGCAACGGAGCACTGCTCGAGGTGCCTGAGCTCTGGGATCAGGCATTCTCCGCGATGCTAGAGGCAGCAACGGTCGCCGACGCTAGCGGAGTTGACCTCTCTGATATCGACCTCGAGGGCACTCTGCGCACTGTAGCAGGGGCGACTGCACAGAATCGCTGCTCGATGTTACAGGACGTGATGGCAGGTCGTCAAACGGAGATCGACGAACTGTGTGGGGCAGTAGTATCACTGGGGGAGTCAGTCGGCGTCCCTACTCCGAGGAACGCCATGCTCCACGCACTGGTCCGGGGCATTCATATCTCATCCAGTTTCGAGTAACTCCATCGGCGATTTTTCGACCCATCTGTAATCGTTGTGCTGCTCGCATGGGCGCCTCAACGTTCATTAGCAGACAGAGGGGGAGCGCGCAAATGTCGTCGGCGATATTTCGTACGGCGATAGGGTGAGGGGATGCATCTACTTCGAATGGAACTTGAAAACTTCAAATCATTCGGGGGAGAAGTCACGATTCCACTTGAAGAAGGATTCACAGCGATAACCGGACCAAACGGCTCGGGTAAGTCGAACACCTTGGATGCCCTTGAGTTCGTTCTTGGCCCGAAATCCACGAAGTCGTTGAGGGCAGCTAACGTGACCCAATTGATATTCAATGGTGGTAAGCGAGGTAGGCCTGCCAAGCACATGTCGGCAAGCCTAGTGTTCAGCAATACTCCTGAGGCTGGCAGCCGCAGGAGATTGAGGATTGACACTGACGAGGTCCGATTCACTAGGACCGTCAGGCTAGGCAGGAAGGGAGCCCCAATCTCTTCCTACCGAATCAACGACGAACCCTCTACGGCAACAGAAATGCGTCGAGTTCTAGCCGAGGCGGGTCTGCGGGCTGGTGGTTACAACATCGTGAAGCAGGGCGATGTCACTAGCCTCGCCACGATGACTCCTTTCAAGAGAAGAGGAATTCTTGAGGACGTCGCTGGAGTCACCGCATACGACGATGAGATCCGCCGGGCCAACACTCAGCGTAAGCACGTCGAAAACAACATTGAGACCATCGACTTGTTTGAGGTTGAACAGAAGAAACGCCTCAAGGACCTCGGCAAGGAGAGAGAGCAGGCACTCAAGTTCAAGGATCTCAAGGAAGAGTTGGACACGGCCAAGACCTCACTGCATCAGTCGAGGCATAGGAACCGCTCGGACGAGGTACGTCTGTTGGGAGAGGAACGCTCTCGCTATCTAGAGGAGATTGATACTATTGGTGGCAGAGTCACCGAGGGAAACAAGGGGCTACTCGCGCTAGACGAGGAGTTGGTGAAGGTAGATTCCGACATCAACGAGATTGCTGGAGGTGAAGCCCGAGATCTGTTTGAGCAGATTCGTCAGTACCAGATTGATATTGAGACCGGAGGCGATAGGATTGGAGATCAGCGTAGCATTATCGAGGACGCCGAAGAGGAAGCTGAGGAGTTCCGTGCAGAATTGCAGAGAGCCCAGACGGCTCACGAAGAGGCTGAAGATGCACTTACTAGCGCCAGCCAAGATCTCGAAGAGGCCAAGGAGTCTCTCAAGAGCGCTTCCAAGGACGAGCGGGATGCAAGGGAGGCGATTGAGTCTGGAGATAAGGCCGGCCGGGGACTCAAGCGAATCCTAGGACAAGCCACCGAAGCTGTGGACGAGGCTCATACAATTCATGCTGAGGCCAAATTGAGCGCCGATCTGGCCGAACAGACCTCACAGATAGCCTCGAGCAAACTGGCTGACCTTGAAGAGGAGTTTGAGGAAGCCACGATGGTCCGTGACGATCTCGAACTGGTCGGCGAAGAACTACAGAGCGATCAGCCTACAACCGACCGCAGTTCTCTGGCCGAGGATCTTCGCCGAATGCAGAGGCAGGAGGCTGAGTTAGTGGAGGATAGGGACCGCTCGGAGATTAAAGTCAGAGATGCTGAGAGAGATTTGAACAAGGCCCGAGCGCGTCAAGAGGGTCGTGCCAATACTCATGGCTCAGCAGTGACACTCGCAGCACTCGCCAAACTCCGTCAGAGCGGCGATGTGAAAGGAATACTCGGCTCTCTCGGAGAACTTACCGCACCAAAGGACCCGTTACATGAGGAAGCGCTGGCCAACGCTCTCGGAGCAGGACTCAGAAGTATCGTTGTCACAGATGATGACGTCGCAGCCAAGTGTATTTCTTGGCTAAGGCAGAATGGAGGTGGCAGAGCCACATTCCTACCTCTCAGCAAACTCAACATCAGTCGCCCAGGGGGGCGCTCCCTGATTGTCGCAAACAATCCCGGAGTCGTCGGCTTCACTCACGACCTACTGGATTACGACTCGGAGATCGACACTGCTGTCAGATACGCCGGGCGTAACACACTCCTAGTCGACTCAATGGAAGTAGCCCGACGAAACATGGGTGGCGTTAGGCTGGTCACTCTGGACGGCTCAGTAATCGAGAGTTCTGGAGCGATGACCGGGGGTTCTGCCTCCAAGTCTAATCGAAATGCATTCGGAGGTGGCTCAGTCTCGTCTAGCCTAGACCGACTGGAAGCAGCGGTTGAGGCTGCCAATCTCATCTACTCAACTGTCGAGGCCGCTCTCAGGGAGTTGCGAGGAAATCAGCAAAACCTGCGCGACAGAATACATGGTCTTGACGACGGCGACCACTCGCTGCAGTTGCGCAATTGGAAGGCGGACATCGAGCGAGCCCAGAGGGATGTCAACGATGTTCGCAAGAAAGTGGTAACAGCTAGTGGTGAGTTCGAGCGTTGTGAGGCGGCCCAAGTCACTGCTAGTTCTGCGGCCAATGAGGCTAGGGAGAATTTCGAGTCTGCAGTTGCCGATAGAGCCGCAGCTGCTCAGGCCCTGCAGGACCACGCACCCGACCATCTATCACAGAAACTCCGCGAGGCAGAGCGAACAATGACCGAGGCCGAGCGTACTCGACTGGCCTCGGAATCAGCAATTTCCAACGGCAACGAGCGCTTGCAAATCCTGTCCGGACGCGTAGCGGACATCCAGCGTCAAATCGACAAGAAACTCAAGACCATGTCTGAAGCAGAGACAAGGATATCAGAGTTGGAGAAGGCCATTACTGAGGCCAATGATAATCTTGAGGATCTCAGGGAGCAGGCTTCTCAGTTCGATGAGGAGCAGCAGGCGCTCAAAGAAAGGAGAGACGAGATCGTCGACGAGCGAGCGAGTCTACGAGCATCAGTTGAGACACTGTCCCAGAAGAGGGAGACCCTAGCGTCCCGTATAGAGGACCTGAATATCCAAATCCAGCAGAAGCGCGAAGCGGTTGACGAGATAGTTGCCGAACTCGAGGGCGCCGGGATAGCAATCCCGTCGCCAGAAGCGCATCTGCCGACTGTGGCTGAGGCGGAGAAGAGCGTGCAGGGGCTCGAGCGCCGCCTCAGTCATCTCGGTGATGTGAATATGCTCGCTATAGAGCAGTACGACAGCACCGCCGAACGTATCGCCGGGCTAGTGGAGGACGGCAAGTTGCTACGCAGCCGGCGCGAACACCTCGTCTCAATTGCTGTGCAACTTGAGGATGAACGAAAGACTAGGTTGATGGCGGTGTTCGAACATGTCAACAATAACTTCTCGAGAGTCTATGAGATACTGCAGCCTACAGGTAGCGGAAGACTCCAGATGGAGAATCCGAAGAATCCCTTCGATGGAGGTTTGGAGATGCAGTGCGTACCTCCTGGTAAGAGCAAGAACACCCGTCGTAGTATGTTGTCCGGCGGCGAGAAGTCGATGGCCGCACTGGCTCTGATATTCGCCATCCAAGACTACGAACCAAGTCCGTTTTACTACCTTGACGAAGTTGACCAGAACCTCGACCCATTCAACGCCGAACGCATCGCGACCCTGTGCAGGATGCGAAGTCAGCGAGCACAGTTCCTCATGGTGACGCTGCGCAAGGTCAGTCTCACTCTCGCCGACCATCACATCGGGATCACCCACGCTGGCGATGGGCGCAGTCGACTAATCACCGACTTTGACAGAGCAGCTGCCCTCGTGATGGGAGATGAATTCGAGGCTGAGAAAAACGCCCAGGAGCTGGCTAAGGCTGAGCGCGAGGCGATGCCCGAACTGCCAGACGCAGAGGGCATGCCTCGAACCCCCGAGCCGCTTGGAACTCCGAAGAGCCTGGGTGGGGTAGCAGAACGAGCTGGAGTGGATATCGAAGCCACTGGGGAAGAAAAAGAAATCGAAGCAGAAGGCGGAACAATCGAATCCCTACGTGATCGTACTGATGACTGGACCGAGGACATAGAAGAGCGCGAAGAGATTGAGCAGAATCTTGTAGAATCGGAGAACGAAGGTGAGGCCGATACAGTGGCCGAGAAGAAGGAAGTGGAATGATGGCAGTGTTCGACGGTCAGGCCATGCGTGACGACATCGTAGCGAGGATGCTGGGAAGCGATACCAATCTCGAGACCAGCAGGTACCTAGACAGACTGGTCGAACTCGCAACTCTTGAGGAGGCCGAACATCAGTTCTTGATTGATCCATTCGACCGCTCGGTGGCGCTTGTTCTGCAACTGTTCCAGTCCAGCGACCTCGATCCGTGGGATGTCGACCTCACCTCTTTCCTTGAGATGTTCAACGAGAGAATCAAAGAGTCCGAAAACATCGACTTACCAACCTGTGGCAGGCTTGTTAGGATGGCTTGGTGCATCTTGCGTGGACAGGCCTCTACTCTTTTGGAGAGACAGGAGCACGCCTTCGACTTTGAGGAAGAAGAAGTCTGGGACTTTGATGGAGGCTGGGAGTCGGAGTTCGATGACGCCGCCTTCAACTTCTCTCACGGAGTCCTGACCGGTGCGGCTGATGAGGCCCTGCCTCAGATGTTTGAAGGCAGGATACACCGCGACGAGAGCCGGCCAGTTACTCTTGGCGAGCTTTTGATGGGGCTACAGGACGCAGGCAGACTCGCAGCCGAGCAGCGTCTACGCGAGGAGATAGCCAAGGAGCGCCGCGAAGCCAACACCCGTGCTAGAGAGAGATTCAGTGGCAGCCTCCATATCGAAGATCTCGAGGGTGATTTACAGCGGACATGGGAGTCTCTGAAGATACGTTCCAAGGGGGCTGGAAAACCTATCAGTCTGGGAGATCTAGTTGAGGACATTTCCTCAAAGTCGGTCGAATCAGGGATACCGAAAGAGGAAGCCGAGGCAGAGGCGCAGGTGACAGCTCTGGTCTCGGCGCTGTTCCTGACGAACAGAGGTTATGTAGACTTGAATCAGGAGAATGGACGTAACGGCAAAATCACACTCAAAGATTTGTGGACAGGAGATGAGGATTTCTCAACTCTCTCTCAGAAACTTCACCCCAAGTCTATGGTAGCGGAGGCTGTCACAGATGTCTGAGGCAGCCCTTTCCACTATACTTGAGGCGATACTGTTCGGCGCTGGCCGCTCTATGTCGGTCGAGGAACTTTCAGACTTACTCGAGAAACCGCAGGGAGAGGTCCAGTCAGCCTTGCGTGAACTACAGGCCACCATTCGCCGGCGCCGCGATTCGGCGCTCCAACTCACTGACGTCGCTGGTCGCTGGATATTCGAGGTTAGGCCAACCTTGTCTCCTCATCTGCCCGAGTCGTTCCGCGCCGACATCCCACAGAGGTTGCTACCAGCAGCCGCATTGGTGGCCTATCATCAGCCGATGGCCCAATCGCAGTTGGTCGAGATGTTGGGTCAGAGGGCATACGACCACGTTCGTGACCTCGCTAAAATGGGACTAATCGATCGCAGGAGAGACGGACTGACTAGACGCCTCACTACTACTCGCCGGTTCGCAGAATACTTTGGATGCCCCGAAGTGGAGTACCGTAAGGTTAGGACTTGGTTTAGAGACGAAGCATCCAAGATGGGCTTGACGAGTGCTCAGTTAGCCGCTTCACTGGCTCCTGAGGAGCAATTGACGATTAACGAGTTCTCCGAGGATACCACAGTTACGGAAGAGCCCCTAGGGGTTGAGGAGTGAATCACTCCGTTCTCAGATTTTCCAGCTCCTCTTCGACAGCCTTCTGGGTGATTCTGCCGCCCTGTTCTCGCAGTCGGGCTGCGACGATATCAATCTCAGACCCCTCTGCACCAGCAGTCACTGCCATGTTCCGGACATGGAGCTTCATGTGCCCGGCTTGGATACCTACTGTCGCTAATGCCCTCAGAGCACCGAGGTTCTGAGCCAACCCCGCCGCCGCCATCACCTTGGCGAGCTCGTCGGCGGAAGTGATTCCGAGTAGAGCTACGTTGGCTTGCGCTGCAGGATGCACTCTCACTGCGCCCCCTACTAGTCCCACAGCCATTGGAAGCTCGATTGACCCCACTAGATTGCCTTCTCCATCTTTTTCCCAGTGAGTCAATGAGCCATAGGTCCGTTCGTGTGCGGCGAAACTGTGAGCACCAGACTCCACAGCCCGCCAGTCCTGGCCACAAGCGAGGGCTATGGGGGATATCGCGTTCATGATGCCCTTGTTGTGAGTAGTGGCGCGAAACGGGTCTGCCTTGGCGAAGTGATATGCCTGCAATATTCCATCTATGACTTCGGAACCCTGTCCTGCATCCCCTTTATCTGACAATTCTTCGGGACTGAATATAGCACTCACTCTAGCCAGTCTGTGCACGGCAAGATTACTGATTATACGTAGTATAACTGTTCCACCTGTCATACTCTCTATCTTTGGGGCGATAGTCTCGGCCATGGTGTTGACAGCGTTTGCGCCCATGGCGTCTCTGCAGTCCACTAGGATGTGGACAATGACCATCGGCCCGGAGTCAGTTTCTATTATTCTGGCTTGAATATCCTGACATCCACCGCCGAATTTGACTAAAATGGGGTCGACAGCATTGCAAGATTCGACTAATTCAGCACTTTTTCCTAGAATCGAACTCTTTGCAAGTTCTGGATCATCGCAACCTACAACTTGGATTTGCCCAATCATTACCGGATCATCGTTGTCAGAGGTGAATCCACCATTGGCATGGCACCTTTTGGCCATGTTGCTGGCGGCGGCCACCACGCTCGGTTCCTCAAGGACGAATGGTATCAGATAATGCTCACCATCAATGATGAAGTTAGTAGCGACCCCGATGGGCAGAGAGTAGGTCCCGATTACATTCTCGATCATCCTATCTGCTGAATCCTCGGAAAGCTCGCCTGTAGAGGCCCACGCCTCTACTTGCTCAGGTGTGAGTTTGGCAGTGCGAGCTAGCATCTCCCTGCGTTCCGAAACAGAGAGCTTGTAGAATCCTCCGAGTCGGCTGCTGTCGACGGGCATCTGTATCGGTTGAAGCCCGGCGTAATTGGCTTCTAACTGTTTGCGATTGACCTTGTTCATGTTCGCGATTTGGCTGTACAGTTCAGAAAACTCATCTGAAAAATACGTTAATCTACTCATTAACGGGTCATTAACGGGTCAATAAAGCGTTAGTGAAGCGTTAACATTGTATTGTTACATTCGGAGTACTGGATAGAAGGGAGTCAACTAATCTCTCTCGGAAAAACGCTAGAATGCGTTAAATCGCCATATGGGAAGCGTGAGTATACGTGAATGTTAAGAGTGAGAGAACCCGCTGCTCGGGCAATGATGGGTGAGGCAGTTTCTCTACTCGACCTACCTCCTCTTCGGGGAAACCCCTTCGACCTCAGGCCAATAGAGTCGACACGAGCTCAGGACATAGTCGGGCGCGATTCGCTGATGACCCGCTTGAGGGAACACATCATCTCCGAATCTCCGAGGATGGTACTCTTGGTAGGAGAGTCAGGCAGTGGCAGAACCTCTCTAGTAAACGCATTGTCTTCTCAAGTGAGTAAGAAATTTGTCGGCCAGTTCTGGCCTCATGACGAGGCTGTTAGCTCCGTGATGAACGAGATCGCTGTCAATTTCATCGGTCACAACGTCCCTCCATCCACTGGGCAGATGTGCGAGCGCCTAATCGAAACGCTTGAGCAGAGTACAGGACCACTCCCCTTAATCGCCCTCGATTACCCCTCAAATACTCCTATGAACGACTTCTTAGCGCGCATGACGCCACTTTTACAGAGGCTCAAGGCACTCGTCTTGGTGACGTTGACACCGGCACAATTGACCTCTTTGGACGAAGAGGTGCTCGATGTGTTCGATTCCCCTGAGCATCTCGATGGCCTATCGGAGGCGCAGATTCAGAAGTTGGCCGACAATCTCGTGCGCAGGAAGGCGCGTGAGCGCTGGATTATCAACCCTGATCTTCTGACTGCTATCCACGGTAACACAGCAGGAAATCCCCGCGCAGTGGTGCGCCTGTGCAGGGGACTCATCGATGAGAGGCGGGGTGTTGGTTCAGAGGGTACACTCGAGAGGTTGGTCGGGTGGCAGAGGATTGTGCAGGAAGAGGATGAAGAAACTCCTGTGGCACCTCCTCTTGTCCCCGAGATAGAGTCAGAACCCGTTATTGAGCCAGTCGAAGATGGTGAGGACTGGGACGTCGAGCCCGATGACATGTGGGAGGATGAAGCCGAACCGGAGGATCAATCCGAAGAATTTGATTGGGACGAGGAACTCCCTGAACCAGACGATATCTGGGATGATGTGCCCGTATCCGAGTCTGAGACTGAGTCACATTTACCTCCCCCGGAGGAGAACCAGGAGACACTGGATTCGTTCCTCTTCACTGATGAGGACTCTGAACATCTGGTACAGCCTCGCCAAGTCGGCGGACTTAGTGGCTTAGCCGATAGATCCCAGAGAATCAGTGCATCTATGCCAGAGGGCCCGGATGAGACTCCAATCACGGTCGCTGAGAACCGGCCGCAACTGACACCGGCTCCTATCAGACCACCTCCCAGGCCGAATCCCGAACCAGCGTTCGTTACCGATGCCAAGCCAGACACCTCGGTGCCACCCACTCAGGACCAGCCGGTGATGGCCGCCGAAGGTGCTCTTTGGACTGTGGATTCTAGCCTCGGCTCATCCCTGCCCGCCTTAGATGCGGAGCCAAAAACCAGCCCCGAACCGGTCTTCGACATCGACCACTCCCCTACTCCTTCCCTCCCTGATCCTCCTGCCCCTGCTGCTGTAGTGCCGGAGCCAGTGTTCGAGGAGCCGGAACCTGCCCCTCCTCGAATTCCAATTCCCCTCGGACCAGCTTGGGATGTCGACGAACCACTCAACCGTGCTCGAGTCGCGACTGCCTCTGATGCCGAGCGTACCGTACTGGCGGCAGCCAAGGCACGCGAGATATCGCCTTCGGACCCGGAACTACAGGCCCTTCTAGAAGTCGGTAGGCCTCGACTATCGCAGATTTTCAACGGACTGCGCAAAGCCGGGTTGCTCTCGGTTAGGAAGCAGGGCAGGACGAGATTGTTCAAACTAAGCAGAGCAGCCTCGTTGGAACTCGAGATGACATAGGTGCTCAAATGTCTGGCTCGGTAGTGACCAGAGACAAGGTTGAGGAGTATCTGGCTCTGACGATTGAGGCTAGGTCGAAGGCAACCCCCTGCGCGGAAGGTGAGGAGGACGAGGCCCGGTTGACCTCGATGCTGAGGATGTGCGATGACTACGCCGCCGATGCTCGGCATTTCATGGAATCTGGTGATTTGG
>NTJT01000023.1 GCA_002457605.1 Marine Group II euryarchaeote MED-G34
ACAGATCACAACCTCGTAACCGCGGTAAGGGTCCTCGATGAGAACGGTGGGTGTCTTCCAGCGTGGGGAGTACAGTTCCACCCAGAAGCTGCGAAGGCTCGCATCGATCGCGCCTTTGAATGGGGCCACATTAGTCAGGAAGAGTTGGATTCTTTCCAGAGAGAACATGACGGAGCCGGTATTCTGGGCTCTTTCGCTTCCACTGTCCTAGGTGCTTGATTCATCCGCCCCTACGGGGCGGAGGTATAGGATTTGGATTATAAGCGAGTCTTGGGTCGGCGGGGCGACAGGTGAACAGTATGATTGAGATAGAGAACATCCAAGAAATAGGAGCAGGGACAGCAATAGTAGGGCTACTGATTGCTTTCATGCTGTACAATAAGATTAACAAAATCGAAATTAGCAACCCAATTGTAGCAGATATTACTCAGCAAATTCAGAATGGCGCCATGGCCTTCCTGAATGCAGAATATAGGTATCTCGCCATATTCATCGCAGTGGTTGCTGCGCTCTTGTATGTCAATCCCGATACCGGATGGGAGACAGCAGTAGCGTTCCTCGCTGGCGCTGCGGCAAGCGTTGCCGCTGGTTTCAGTGGCATGCGCGCAGCTACCAGCGCTAATGGTCGCACGGCCATGGCCGCAGCTGAGGGAGGACAATCTGCAGCGCTTGCTGTTTCTTACAATGGCGGAGCCGTGATGGGCCTGTCCGTAGGAGGCCTAGGCCTTCTCGGCATCTCAGCAATGGCCATGTGGCTAGGAACCGGTGAGGCTGTGCAAAACATCGCTGGTTTCGGGATGGGTGCTTCGTCGATAGCGCTCTTCGCGCGCGTAGGCGGTGGAATCTACACTAAGGCCGCCGATGTCGGAGCTGACCTTGTCGGAAAGGTCGAGGCCGGAATTCCCGAGGACGATCCTCGAAACCCCGGGGTCATCGCTGACAATGTCGGCGATAACGTTGGAGATGTAGCAGGAATGGGAGCGGATATCTTTGAGTCATTCGTAGGCTCAATCATTGCAGCCATGGTCATAGCCCAAGCCTCTCCTGACATGGGAGATCACTATGTCATACTCCCACTCTTTCTCGCTTTCGTCGGATACGCGGCGAGCATCATCGGTGTCTTCAGTATGGAATTGATGAAGGGAGGAGATGCTGCTGCTGCACTGCGAAATACCACTTTCATCGGCGCCATCCTATTCTGGATAGGCGGATGGTTCGGAATCGGCTACCTCGGACTGGACACAGGCACCAACCCAATGATCGCAGTAATCATCGGTAGCATAGTTGGAATTGCAATCGGACTCGTCACTGAGTACTACACTGGGATTGAGGATGTCTTCGGAATATCTCCTAAGGCAATCCCTCACATCGGAGAGATGTCCAAAACCGGCCCTGCTACCAACGCCATAGCTGGCCTCTCAGTTGGAATGCAGTCAACATTCCTGCCTATTATTCTCATCGCAGGCGGCATCTACGGCGCTAACCACTACATGGGTGGTGGCGATCTGGGCTTGTACGGAATCGCGATGGCCGCCATGGGCATGCTTGCTACCGTCGGTGTCACGATGACCGTCGATGCGTATGGCCCAGTGGCAGACAATGCTGGCGGGATTTCAGAGATGAGTAACCTCGGCTCAGATGTTCGTGAAATTACTGATGGCCTCGACAGTATCGGCAACACCACTGCTGCTATCGGCAAGGGATTCGCTATTGGCTCAGCGGCTTTGACCGCTCTGGCTCTGTTTGCCGCATTCAAGACATCTAGCGGAATCCAGGCGGCTGACCTCAGCCTTACTGAGCCGATGGTTGTCATCGGACTGCTGATTGGTGGTGCGCTACCGTTCGTGATTGCCTCGATGACGATGACCAGCGTCGGCAAGGCGGCAGGCGATATGGTCACCGAGATTCGTCGCCAGTTCCGTGATATTGATGGTCTGTTAGAGGGCAGAGAGGGTGTCAAGCCCGACAGTGCCCGATGCATCGAGATCTCGACCCAAGCCGCTCTGCGCGAGATGAGGGCTCCGGGAATGACGGCAATCGCTGCTCCAGTAATTGTCGGATTCGGGCTCGGCTCGGCGGCCCTAGGTGGGCTTCTGGCTGGAGCACTCGTTACCGGTGTGCTGATGGCGCTATTCATGGCCAACGCTGGTGGTGCTTGGGACAACGCGAAGAAAGCCATTGAGCAGGGTCACATCGAAGGTGCGACGAAGGGCGATACCTCTCATGATGCAGCAATCATCGGTGACACCATCGGTGACCCATTCAAGGACACCAGTGGACCTTCGCTGAACATCCTCATCAAGCTAATGTCGATAGTGGCAGTCGTTATCGCTCCCAGTCTGACTTTGACTGGAATGCTCTGAGACGTGATTCCTGACTGCGTCAGTCTCATGACTGAAGGCTAGCACGGCACCTCATGCGCAGAGCGCTGAGCTTGGCTGTCACAACGCTTCTGCTGGCCACTGTCCTGTCCGGTTGCTCGGGAATAAGCAGCATTGTCGGTGGCTCAGACTCAGTCGAGGTACCGACTTGGGAAGTCGGTGATTGGTGGCTCTACACATTCTCCACTCCTGACTACACCGATGACACGGCTCGACTAGTAGTCGCATCGGTTAGCGAGGAGGGAGGGACAGCGAATATGTTGGGAATTTCCAGTCTTACTGAAGCACGCAGGCACGCGGTGCTCAACCACAACCCGTTTCTCGGACGGATGACACATGAGGACTTAGCAGCATTTGAGAATGGCGTTTCCCAGACTGTAATGGACTTCCCACTCGAAGAAGACAAAACCTGGAGTTTTACACTATTCTCCATAGAATGGAATGCTGATGTCCGGGGGATATCGAGCAACTACGTCACAATGGGTGCTTCTTCCGCTGACGGCTCGAAGCTTGATTACGTATACGACACGGATGCCCAGTTCTTCTCCTCATTCATCTGGACCGATGACTCAGATGTCGAACAGATGAGGATGATGCTGGCCACCAGCGGAGTTGGGCACTCCGGCGATGTTTACTTCGTGCGTGGTGGTGACCTGTTCTCCGACATCTGGGAGGACACTGGGCCTGATATCGAAATCCGCGACACTTTCTTCGTCAGCGACCACCCTAATGACGGAGAGTGGGACGAGATGATTTACTTCCTCGATGCGAATTGTGGTTCGGGCTCTTCAAGCATTACACTAACTCTGAGAGATCACGGTTCCATATCGGCCCTAGAGAGAGTCTGGGGGCCGGGGGCTAGTGAGAGCGGTACTCTAGGAACAATACCTTACCCCTCAGAAGAGTATACTCTGACAGCAAGTTTCACCGGCGACACTTACCTGCGACTGATTATTGCAGGAGGCATTACCAGTTCTTGGACCCTTTAGAGGTACTCAAGAAGGTGGTCCGAGCCGCCCACAAAGACAGGTTCATTGCCTCTCAAATCGAAAACAACCGGGACTGTCCTATGTTTGGTTTCGGCCACAACCGCTTCTCTCAAACCATCGTGGTGATCGAGATTTACCTCGGTGTAGGTGAGGCCGTGCGCATCCAGAGTCCTTTCCGCGCGCGTGCAGTAGGGACAGATGGTCTGACTGAACAACAGGAAGTCTGTCTCCGCAGACTCTAGTTGCTCACTAACTTGTGACAACGTTCTCATCCTCCTCATACCACGCCTCTGGCCTCTCTCCGAGATCCCCGTCGAACTCATCTTCACCATCACCAAAGCGGCCCTCTAGGACCCTGTCGACCTCGTCTGGATCAATGAACCATAGTAGAACCACAGTAAACAGAGTCAGGGCGGCACCGATATACAGGCAGGTGATGTAGTCGAACCTCTGTGTCATTGTTCCAGTAAACAGGTAAGCCATCACAGCTGAAAGGTTGAACATCGACATGTAGGCGGTGAACTGTGAGCCACCGGCCTTGGAGAATGTAAGCCTCATAGCCACAGCTATGACGCATATCCAAGCGACTCCATTGATGACAGCTCTAACACACAGATAGGTGACCATCAGATTCGTGTTGGTCCAGTAGTCGCTCATCAGAGCAAGGGTTGCGTTCGATAGGGCAAGCAGTGAGAAACCAATCATTGAGACTTCTCTGACTCCAAACCTGTCTCCAAGCATCCCTCCCACAATCTGTCCGAACATCATGAAGGCGATGACTACGCCACCAACAATCGCATTGTACTTGGTCTGAGACCAACCTGCCTCATTGATGAATATGTCAACAACGATTGGGTCTGTGAACAAATACAACTCGGAAAGCAGGCACAGGAATATCAGAATGAAGGAAGAGCGTGTAGAGAACCCTTTCACTATGTTGTAAGCGGTCTGTGAAGCAAGGGCGGAAGCCGGCATAGGATTCCGAATATCCGGGATGGATGCTCCAAGCCATCCAGCCAACATTAGCAATACTGAGGTCAGCAGACCCCACTTGCCAATCGACTTCATCGGTGCGGCGATGTCTCCGAATGTCAACGCCCAATCTCCAGTATATGTGCTGGTAAGCTGGTGCAGGATGGCGAACAACCCCCATATCAGAAGTGAGCCGATGCTGAGCCAGAGGACTAGTGCGGCTGGAGACATTCGACTCTCGTAGAGATTAGTAGCAACCCAGCGGGCTTGCGTGAACTCCTCTGGGTGATCTGCCTCCCAGGGCAGTACTTCTTCCATCTCAATCGCCTCTTCAGTCTCAGCATACCAGACTTCTTCCTGCTCTTCCTTCTTGCTCCATGGGAACAGGCTGTTACTTGGCCTCTCACGCAAGAAGAGTGGCACCATCATAATCAGTACCAATAAAGGCAGTTGGACCATGATTGCTGATTTAATTCCGTAAGGAACAACTAGCATTCCAAGGACGGCTCCGCCGAAGATGATTCCACCTCTCTTAGAGGCAAACATCAGTCCGTTCACAGTGGCGACTTCATCCGGCTCGAGGATATCAACAGCCAGAGCATCGACGCTGACATCTTGCAGAGAGGAGAATAGATTGTGGATGAATAGTAGTATAGTCACCAATTGGATTGAAGCGACAAGATCTGGGACTATCAGCAAGGTAGCAAGGGAGATAATCATGCCAGTTTCAGCAAACAGAACCCAAGGTCGTCTCACTCCGTATCTCGGGAAAGTCACCATGTCGATGACTGGTCCCCAGATGAACTTGAACGTCCAGGGAAGGTAGACGGTTGCGAACAGCAAGGCAATCTGCTCAACTTCTATCCCATTGGTTACTAGGAAAGCAACGAAGGCGACGTTAGCGAAGCCGGAAGGCAGACCTTGTGCAACATAGAGGATACATAGAGAGATTGTCCGTGACGCTTTGTTCTCTGTCAACGCTTCACCGTTACGAAGCCCTCTGACGAATGTGCCAAATGTTCGGAAGAATGCTATTATTCCTTCAGCCAGCATTTGCCCAGGGCGGAAATCAAGAGAAGGTGAGTCTGATTTTCGCATGGCAGCCAAGAACTTCCTGTCCCATCTCTCAGTAGTCATGATGAATCCAAGTAGTGCCATAGCCAATGCAAAGGGTACGAAGAAGACCCATGAGCCAATAGAAGTGAGTTCCTCAAGTCCTCCTGATGCCGACTGGCCGTCGATGAGGACAACTCTTCGGGCATCGATTGGAGAAATGCTGTCCTCCGAGATAACCAGTCTGGCATAGATCGTCGAATTGCCAGATTCAGTGTGTGGGTTGAGTTTGACTCTCCAGGTCGCCCAGTCGCCGTTCTTCGACAAATCGGCCGCGCCCTTCCATTCTCCGCCCCCTACCTTGACCTCGACTACGCCCATACCGGGTGCTCCGCCTGATGAGGTTCCGGCGATGTAACTCTCGTTGCCAATCTCCTGCAGCGTCGCCAAGTCCATCGAGACATTCAGCGAGCGGTCGATGCTTCCTGCAGCCTCTACAAAGGCCACAGGATCTGCTTGGCCGTAACCGAACTCATTGTCGGGTCGAGTCTCTAGCAGGCTGCAGTCATTGAAGCCGGGGTCATCCAGAAGGGCAATTTCACGCTCAATTGAGTGTGCTGCGATGATGTCCTTGAACTCTGCCGGAGTGATGTCCGGATTAGCCTGTACCATCAGGGCTGCGATTCCGGCCATCAGAGGAGTGGCCATGCTCGTCCCAGACTTGCTCGTGTAGCCATCCTTGGTAGCAGCATCCGGTGCCATAATGCTAGAGCCTATAGTAGCAACATCTGGCTTGACTCGCATGTCTGATGTGTATCCTCGGCTGCTGTATATGGCCAGCCCTAGATCCTTGTCGAGGCTGGCTACAGTTACAGGCAGCTTAGCGTCCCCAGGACTATCTATGGTGTTGCAGCCGGCAAGGGTCGCGCCTCCAAACTCGTTTCCGGCAGACAGTGTGGTGATGATTCCCGCCTCAACAACCATGTCCATCTGACGGCTCCAAGCAGAATTGCCGTCATTATCGACATGAATCTCGAATTGCTGCTCTCCTAGTGAAGAGGTAACAATGTCAATCCCATGCTTGTCCTTGTTGTCTATGGCCCATTGGGCCCCTTGCATCACATCCTCGATGTCGCCGTCACAGCAAGCTAGTATGTTGATCAGCCAAGCACCTGGAGCCGCTCCGACATATCTCAGTCCCGAGGTGGGGTCTGTCTGACCACCGCCACTGCCGGCGGCGATACCCGCAACATGAGTCCCATGTGTGCCGGAATCGTATGACTCGGAGGGGTCGTGCTCCTCGTCAGTGAATACCGCATCGAAGAAGGCGATGACTTTCGGGTCACAATCAGCAGGAACTGGAGGGGGATTAGGGTCAGTAGGATCCGGTTCTGGTGGGTCATCGATGCAAGTGAATGGATCATCATCCATGTCATTGAGGCCCTCATGGTCCCCCCGAACCCCAGTGTCGAGTATTGCAATAACAGAGCCGGTTCCATCTAGTCCGAGGTCGTTCCAGACATTATCTACTCCCATGTTCGGGACAGCTTCGTGCATGTTTGGCTCAGCGAGGCCGAGGTCCTCGATCATGACCACGCCAGGCAGTGAACGTATTCCCTCTGAATCTAGAATTGCTTCGAACGGAGCGGTGGCAGAGACTGTGTCTAGGTAGGTGAAACGGAAAGTCACCTCAACTCCGAGTTTCTCTAGAGCAGAAACATCGGCGTCGGTAGGATGATGATCGTAGTCTACGAACACCCTAGCGCTTCCCGGAGGAGCTCTTCTCCACCAGTCCTGCTGCAACTCGGTGGGCTGCTCGAGCAGCCACTCAAGTCTGTCATCTAGCTCGTTCACGTCCTTGTCGCGACTCCAGTGCAACCACCAGTAGGGGTGAACGTCGTGCTCAACTGAGGCACTCCATTCTCCCTCGGCGTCGAATCCCCCTGCCTCTTGCGACGCCACGATGGTCGATGAGGCCAGAGGAAGGAGGAAAAGCAGAACTATTGCTGAGGCCAGCACTCCAGAGCGTCCTACCATTGGTAGGACGAAAGTGGGGTGGTGTTTGAGACTTAGGTAGTCATCAGTCGTCAATTGACCTGCATACCCTGATTGTCATAGTCCCATTCGATAACTTCCCAACCAGCTTGTTCTATTGCGGAAATCGCTGCACTGACACCCATTGGAGAGCAGAGCAGCCCGACTGAACCACCTCCTCCGGCGCCGAGAGCTTTCCAAGCAACGACAGAACCTGCCTCTTGAAGCGGGGAAATCACGTCTCTGAATGGTTCGTGAATGGCAGAATCGAGCATATCTACGCCCTCGCAGACGTCCTTCAGAGCCTTCACAACAAGTTCTCGTCGGTCGCCCTGTAGTCCATTTGCCATCATCCTAGCAGCCCCTCGAATCAGGTGTAGTCCAGAGAGCACGGACTGGTCGCCCTGTTCGTAGCGCTCCCAGACCCCAGAGTGGATGTCGCCGGACTTGTGCTCCATCCCAGTGTAGGCGATAACGAAGTGCTTGCGCAACCAGTTCCTAGCTGATTTCATCGGCTCAAAGGGGATTTCCTCGACCTCGTCGCCGAGGAACAGTAGATGATTGAATCCGCCGCGCGCTGCGGCCCACTGATCTTGCCTGCCACCTCGGTTCTCAAGCAGCGCCTCAAACTGAAAGGCCATCTCCGCAATGTCCTCTGGGCTCTTACCGCCTCCGGCGATAGTGGCGATTAGTCCGACATTCATCGCGCCGCTAGTGCCGAGTCCTGAGCCAGTCGGAATGTCACTTCTGTACTCGACCCTAATGCGGCCATCGGAGTCCTTCTCCATCACGCTGTGAATATACTGGTTAATGGCGAAATTCACGACCTCGCCGCCGAAATCTCCTGTGTATGGTTGCACATCAGTCCAGCCCCCTGCAAGGTCAACTCTGACTGGTACTGACACTTCGATCCGTTCCACCATGGCCAATCCAGATATCCGACCCATGAGAAGGATTCGGTCTGCAACCGAAAATAACGGGTAGGTAAGGCCCCTCCGCTACTCATGGCCTCGGGCGTCGAGCAAGCCATCGCAGCGTTCGCTGCAGGCAACCCTGTGATGGTATTCGACTCGGACTTCAGGGAATGTGAGACTGATCTTCTGTGGCCTGCCGATGCTGCCACTCCCGAAATAATGCGAACACTGCGCAATGACTGCGGTGGACTGCTCTTCCTTGCCATTGGCAACGAGGTTGGCGAACTGTTCGGCCTACCGTGGCTTCAGGACATACACACTCACCCCTCTCTCGTCGAAGAAAATCCCGTACTCGGGCGGCTCATTACCGACGACCTACAGTACGATACTCGCTCAGCGTTCACCGTCTCACTAAACCACAGAGGCACCTACACGGGAATAACTGACAGAGACCGAGCCCTGACTACGCGGAGATTTGGCGAACTGGCAGGGGAGCTTCTCGCAAGTGGCGCTGATAGCGAGACCGCGTGCATCGCTCTCGGCGAGGAGTTTCGCACTCCAGGGCATATCCCAGTTTGCAGAGAGTCACCGCAGGGTCTCGAATCTCGACAGGGTCACACCGAATTGGCCGTATCGATAGCCCGGCTCTCTGGGCACTCTCCTTGCACCATAGGTGCCGAGATGTTACAGCCTGACGGAGACGGTGCTCTTTCAGTGGATGATGCAAGGGAATACGCCAGTAAGCATGGAATACCGATGATTACAGGCGATGATATACTCAAGGCACTAGGGATTGGTGAATGAGCGAAGCATTGAGGCAGATATGCGCATCGGGGGATTGAGAGTATGGTTCGAGTGATGGCAGTTGGAGTGTTTGACCTCCTGCATGCAGGTCATCTGCACTATGTAGAACAGGCTAGGTCACTCGGAGACGAGCTTGTCGTTGTCGTGGCGCATGATGACACGGTTCGCAAACAGAAGCACGAGCCGATTACAACGCATGAGTTGCGCAGACGAATGGTGGCGGGACTGAAGCCGGTCGATGAGGCAATAGTCGGCAACCCGCCGTCAGTCCCAATATTCGATATCCTAGAAGTTGTGAAGCCAGATGTGGTTGCTCTTGGGTACGATCAGAAGCACTCGATCGATGCCATCCGAGAAGGAATGGAGAGTCAGGGTCACGGTCATATCGAGGTCATCAGGGTCGAGGGTCTTTCCGACGACTTAGACGGGACTCGGAAAATCATCTCTCGCATCCTTGATCTATGGCCTGGAACGCAAGGCGGCCCATACGAGGAGGACTAGGGATGTACACCGGAATTGTCTCCGGGATATGCCAAGTACTCGCAATTGAGGATGGCGAGGAGATACGCAGTTTTGTCGTCGAACTAGCTGGGCATGAAGATGGCCTAGAGATTGGTGCTAGCGTCGCTCTCGAAGGAGTCTGTATGACAGTGGTCGCTATCGATGACTCGCAGATTCGCTTCGATGCTATTCCGGAGACTCTTGAACGCACGACTTTTGGTAGTCTAGAAGAGGGTGATTGGGTAAATGTCGAGCGCTCGCTGAAAATGGGTGATGAACTCGGTGGCCACATCCTATCGGGCCACGTGATGACGACCGCGCAGATTCTTGGGAAAACCGAACGTGGAGAAGGCATTGATCTGATTATCGAGAATCCAGAAGAGGCTCGACTATACATTCTCGAAAAGGGCTTCATTGCCGTCGATGGTATGTCTCTGACCATCGGAGAGGTGTCTGATGAGAGTTTTAGCCTTCATATCATCCCAGAGACTCTGAGGATTACAACCATCGGAGATAAGGGAGTTGGAGACTGCGTGAACATCGAGATTGATTCTCGCACTCAAGCAGTTGTTGAGACGGTAATGAGGAATATGGAGGGTAATGCGTGAATCTCGGAATAGTTTGCGGCTCTTTCCATCGCAAGTATGTCGAGAAGATGTTGGAATACGCCTACGATGAAGCCGAGATGAAGAGCTGGGAGGTCGCTGAAGTGGCCTGGGTACCAGGTTCCATGGAAGCTCCACTGGCGCTTGATAGGATGCTCCAGAATGAGGACGTGCACGGCGCTGTGGTGCTCGGCATAATTGAGCGGGGGCAGACTGATCATGGATTGGTCATGGGGCAGTCCGTGACCAAGGCAATCATTGAGTTGCAGATATCACACAACAAGCCGATTGGCCTCGGGATAATCGGCCCAGGGGCTGAACCTGAACACATCGAACCTCGGCTGGAACCACATGCCCGCGCCGCCGTCGGAGCAGTCGCAGCGATGGTCGGTTAGACTGGAATCAGTCATTCTTCGATCTTGATACCCTGTGCTATCATCATCTCGGACTCTAGGACCGTCTGACGGACCGCCATCGCGGTGTCAGGAGTGACAGATATGGAAGTGATGCCGCAGTCCACTAGGAATGGTGGGAACTCACTCGGGTGATCACTGGGTGCCTGACCACAGATTCCTATCTCGAGGCCTCTCGAGGTGAATGCTTCGATAGCCGTGCGAATCATCGACTTCACAGCGGGAGCGCGGGCATCGACTTGATGTTGGTAGCCCTCAAGATCGTCCCTAGAAACCGCGTACACCGTCTGCACGAGATCGTTGGTTCCGATTGAGCCTCCGGACAGTTCCATCTTGTCGATGAAGGCATCTGCATCGATAACGTTTGATGGCAGTTCGACCATTACGAATAGTGGAATCCCATTGCTGGGCCCTATCGCATGATCCTCGAGCAGGTCTTTGACCGCCTCGCCTTCTTCGGGCGAGCGGCAGAACGGGATCATTAGTTGCAGGTTGTTCAGGCCGAAGTCGTGGAACACCGAGGCCATGGCCTCACACTCCATTTCGAAGGCGGGCTTGAAAATCGGGTCGAGGTATCGCGAGGCACCTCGCCAAGCAATCATCGGATTCTCCTCTAGCGGCTCAAAGATGCTACCGCCGAGCAGGTCTCGGTACTCGTTAGACTTGAAGTCGGATAAGCGGACAAGAACTGGCCTAGGGTAGAATGCTGCGCATATCAGCCCAACCCCTTCCCTCAATTTGTCAATGAATAGTCCCCTTGGATGGTCGTAGTTCCAACACCTCCGCTCAATCGCATCTATGGTTTCACGTATGTTCTCCTCGGGCTCCTCGGCAAGGTTTCTCGTGAACGGCTCAATCTCAGGCGGAACTTCGCCGCTGTCTAGGTATTTCTTGAGAGAGCGGTAGTGGATGAAAGCGAGCGGGTGAATGCCGATTTCACCAGAGAGCACGAACTCGATACGGGCCAACCCGACGCCCTCGACAGGCAGTTGTGAGTCGGCCAGTGACTTGGTCGGGAATCCAACGTTGAGCTTGAGCTTGGTCTTCAGAGGAG
Source organism: Marine Group II euryarchaeote MED-G34 (assembly GCA_002457605.1). Taxonomy (GTDB): domain Archaea; phylum Thermoplasmatota; class Poseidoniia; order Poseidoniales; family Thalassarchaeaceae; genus Thalassarchaeum. The sequence goes on from NTJT01000023.1 coordinate 11,721, forward strand.
TCGAGGTGTCGACCTTGTGCTCGACTATCTCGAATGGGTGCTCACCATCGAAGATGTATCCCGTATCGCCCTCAGAGCAGGAGCCAGTGACTATTTTCTGGTTATCGAGTTTGAGCGCCCCGGCACAACCGACGATGGCAGGAATCCCAAACTCCCTCGCTATAATCGCAGCGTGACTGGTTCGGCCCCCTTTGCGGGTGACGATTAGTGAGGCCTGTTTCATCATCGGCTCCCAATCGGGAGTGGTCATCTCGGTCACTAGTACGTCCCCTTTCTCAAAGACCAGCTCGTCCCAAGGTATCTCCTCGGACCTCTCTCCGCCGGCCAGCCTCTTCTGCAGGGCTCTTCGTCGCTCGAGCACTTCTTTGTACGAGCCGTAGGTCCTGATTGGTCCCGAGCCGATTCTCTTGCCGACAGCCTGTCCGGTGGCAAGCACAGAGTTCTTCTTGAGTCGGTCAACCAGTGCGCGGTCCATCTCGTAACGAATCAAGCCGTGCGAGGTCTTGCCATGCACCGTCTCGGGTCGAGCCTGGACTATGAACAGGCGGCCTTCGGCGCCGTCCTTGGCCCACTCAATGTCCATCGGCATCCCATAGTGGTGCTCGATTCGGAGAGCCATGTTCGCTAGACGTTTGCACTCCTCTGTACCCAGGGCCCAGTCACGCCGCTCGGAAAACGGAACTTCCTCGACAATGGTCGCCCTCACCCCATCGCTCGCGTATACCATTCTCTGGTCCTTGCTGCCTAGATGTCTGTGAACAATAGCAAACTTGTCCTTCAGAAGACCCTCTTTCCAGACCGTGTAAGTGTCCGGAGAAACCGTTCCTTGGACAATCAATTCTCCGAGTCCATAGGATGCTGCGATGTGGACGACTCCGTCATGACCTGAGTCGGGATCGATGGTGAACATCACCCCTGAGGAGGCCTGATCCGAACGGATCATTTTCATCACTACGACACACAAGGGGCTTGCCAAAGGATCCATGCCTCTGTCGAGTTGGTAACAGATGGCTCTCTCAGTGAATTGGCTGGCGACACATTTCCGCCAGTGCAGAACTACACTATTCTCGCCATAGATGTTGAGGAATGACTCGTATTGACCTGCGAATGAGGCGTCCTCGGAGTCTTCCGTGGTGGCAGATGAACGCACTGCCACATCTGTTCCCTTACCGTACTGCTCGCAGAGTTGCCGGTACGCAAGGCAAATTGAATTCGATATCCCCTCAGGAACCGGGGTCTCAATGACTAGAGAACGAGCCAGTTCGGCCCGTCCATGCATTTCCAAAGAGTCGTTCTGGTCAGCACCTTCTATACATGCCCGCAGAGCCTCGGAAAGAGTCCGCTGAATGATTGCGAGAGCCCGAATGTCCTCCAAGCCGTCGACTTCAGGGACCTGTTCCCAAGTCCCTCGGGGAACTTTCGTTCCCACGAACTCTCTGTAACTGTCAGAAGTTGTGCAGTACCCATTCGGAATATCTACGCCGCTGTCTCTGAGGTTTCGGTACATCTCTCCTAGAGAGGCCCCTTTTCCACCGACTGCAAGCGCATCGTCACGCCCTACTTCGTCGAACCAGAGAACATGTGATGCTTGCCCCATGAATCCCCAGTTCCCCATTGGACCCTTATGCCCGGTCAGCAGTACACTCGGCGACAAATAATAGTTGAGTTTTCACTAAGGCATGGAAATCTAATGGAATGCCCGGAGCAGGGTTGAAGGAGGTCCCGCCGTTGGCGAGCCCGTGGGCGACGACGTACACAATGTGATAATCATCGGTTCAGGTCCAGCTGGATACACGGCTGGTCTGTACGCTGCGCGCGCTATGCTGGACCCGTTGATGTTTGCCGGTTACATGTCCGGGGGGCAGTTGATGCTGACATCGGACGTCGAGAACTTTCCTGGATACCCTTCTGGAATCGGCGGACCGGAAATGATGATTCACATGCGCGAACAGGCTGAGCGCTTCGGACTTGAAGTACAGGACAAGAATGTCGAGAGAGTTGACTTCTCAGAGCGACCCTTTGGCATATGGGTCGAAGGAGATGAGTATCGTGCCGAGTCCGTAATCATCTGCACCGGTGCTGAGGCCATCTGGCTTGGTGTAGAAGGAGAGGAGGCACAGAAGGGTAGAGGCATATCGACTTGTGCGACTTGTGACGGCGCCTTCTTCCGAGACCAAGAGGTCATTGTAGTAGGAGGAGGAGACTCCGCGATGGAGGAAGCGACTTTTCTGACTAGATTCGCTAGTAAGGTCACCATAATCCACCGGCGCGAGGGATTCAGGGCCTCGAAGGTGATGTACGAGCGAGCTGCGAATCACCCCAAGATCGACATTGTTACTCACAGACAAATCAAGAGGTGGCTCTCTGACGAGAATGGCCTCAGTGGGGCAATCATCGAGGATCCCCGGGATGGAAGCGAGCAAGAAATCGCTTGTAGTGGGGCGTTCATCGCCATCGGACACAAACCAATGACTGGTTTCTTAGATGGCGAAGTTGCGATGGATGAATCGGGCTACATACTGCACACTGAACACACGATGACAAGTATTCCAGGCGTATTCGCAGCTGGGGATGTAGTGGACAAGCGTTACCGACAGGCCATCACCGCCGCGGGCATGGGATGTCAAGCGGCAATGGATGTCGAGAAGTGGCTAGAAGATCAGCATTGAGGCGCTGATTTGGACTCTCATTACTGATTGTGTTCAGGCGGTAACAGGTGTTTGTAGCCGAAGAGGCCATGTTGGGACGGCCTCCTCGTAGAGCCATGTCTGATGAGCAGAGTGCACGTTACGCGAGGCACCTGGCCCTCCCAGAGGTCGGTCCCGAAGGGCAGAAGCTCCTGACTGAAGCCTCAATCCTAGTAGTGGGAGCCGGGGGGCTGGGTTCTCCGGCTCTGCTGTACTTAGCGGCAGCCGGAATAGGAAAGATAGGTATCATCGACGATGACTCTGTCGACCTCTCGAACCTACAGAGACAGATTCTGCACAGCACATCTGCGGTCGGTGAGGCGAAGGTGGTTTCTGCTAAGCGTCGACTAAGTGATCTAAATCCCGAAATCACAATCGAAGCGTATGAGGAGAGGCTTGGAGTTGGCAACGCTCTTGATTTAATTGATGAATTTGATATTGTCATCGATGGCTCTGACAATTTCTCAACGAGATACCTCATCAATGACGCCTGCGAAATACTGGGCAAGCCCTGGGTATTCGGCAGTATCCACAGATTCGAGGGTCAAGTCACCACCTTCAATCTCGATGGAGGACCCAACTACCGCGACCTGTTTCCCGAGACTCCTCCAATGGAGTTGGCACCAAACTGCGCTGAGGCGGGTGTACTAGGGGTCTTACCGGGAATCATCGGATCGATACAGGCCACCGAGGCGATCAAGATTATTCTAGGAGTTGGTGAGCCACTCAGCGGCAGACTGCTGGTCATAGACGCCCTCGATATGAGGATGCGTTCACTCTCGTACTCGCCCAACCCTTCCCGGGCGACGGTGACCGAACTTTCCGATTATACGATAGAGTGCTCAAACCCAGTAAACACCGACGAAGGGGCACGGCGCGAGATGCTTGAAATCAACCCAGTCGATTACATTGAGAGGGTCAAACAGGGATGGTCGCCATTCCTACTAGACGTCAGGAGGATGGACGAGGAGAGAATTGTCTCGCTAGAGGGCACCTCGTTACGCATCCAGCACAACTTGGTCCCGCAACGTGTCGAAGAGATTCCTCGCGACCGTGACGTGGTAATCTACTGCAGGACTGGGGGTAGGTCGGCTGCGGTGGCGCGTTTTCTAATAGGTTCGAGAAGCCCTGAGGGACATGTGTACAACCTGACTGGAGGAATCCACAAGTGGTCAGATACGGTTGATTCCAGTATAATAAAATATTAATTGTGGTAAATATTATTTGAAACTAGCATTTTTTAGTGGTATTAATTAGAAATATACTGTCGATATTCACCGAATTTCGTAATATTAGCTAATTTGTGGTTTTCAACTGTTCAGCACAGCGAAGATTTGTTGTATTAGTTCCCTCTCGGCGTATTATGGCAATCATTCGCCAAGGGGTATGGAAATGTCCGTCGTGCGAGCGGCATCAAGTATGGAAAACACGGGGAGAGACAGAACGCCTAGACAGGAGGTGTCAGCACTGCGGCAACAGAGTCAGGGCCACTCTGAATAGATCTTCCAGCGGCCAAGGGAGGCAGCGCAATGTGCAAATCTGGGAGAGAGAAGCTTCGGTCGACCATAAGGAACTGGCAATCGAAGCCGAACGCAGAGACAGCGTAATCAATAACTCAGACGCTGACATTGCTTACGTCAGTTCTTCCCCTCCAGAGGAAGCTTCCCAAAGTGATCTTCCGATAATATGGGGGGCGGGATGGGAGCCAGCACATGCCATCGAGTTCTCCAAGCCCCTGCAATCTGAGGCAGCTAGGACTGAACTGCTCAGGTTCTTCGCAGAGAGGCATGATGGACATCTGGCCGCAGCCGCCGCCTGCTGGGACAGAATGGGGGCTCCGGATTCGTTCAAAGGGGAGTCTTTTCACGAGTTTTCTAAGGAGTTTGTCGAGACTTTTGGAGAATCCCTCCTAGACCGTCTGCTCTCACCTGAGCTAAGTTCCGTACACTCTGCAGAAGTGATTCCACGGAGAACTGCAGATACTCATCTGAAACGTCGCACTGCTAGACTATTGACCGATACCGCACTCTGCTTGAGAAGGATTGCTCACTACTCCTCCATCACCCTCGAACAGCGCATGGATTGGCAGAGGATGATGACTCGGACGAGAGCCGTTGACGAGCATCTAAAGGACTTGTTTGCAAATGGTATCGAGGCCCCCGATGGAGAGAGTTTTGGAGGCAAGGGCTTCCGTTCAACTTGGCAAGAGGGGATAGTCGCCTGTGCCAGCGCAATGCGCAGGGCCGTCGACATTTCCTCTGACGAGCGGCACCGTGCTGACGTGATTGCCCCGATGATTCGTGATGTTGGCCTAGCTATTGCCATGGGGCAGACTGCAATAGAGGTCTTCTCCTCTCAGATGGGCAAGTCTGGATCATACATGAACGGCGGACATGAGGGTGCAGGTGGAAGAGACCTTCACATCGGTAACTGGGACAAGGGGATTCTTCCTCCAACTGCCCCACTGCCAATCGCCAGTGCCACAACAACAGGAGTAGCTCTGGCTGCATCTAGGCTCTCAGTAGACCGTTTTCATCTCGCCCCAGTAGGTGAGGGATGTAGTAGCAGTGGTGAGTTCTGGGAGGCTATGAACCTCGCCGGGGTGAGGGGTCTACCGATATCATTCATGATTCAGAACAACCAGATAGCACTCGATACCTTCGTCACCGGTCAGTCAGGGGTCGAGACGTTTGGTGACAAGGGCCATGCCATGGGGATGCCGGCATGGACCATCGATGGTTCTGATCCCGGGATGTTCTACGCATCAACTGCGGCTGCGAGGGAATTCGCTATGGACGGTTGTGGATCTACCCTAATTCATGTCGAGACGATGCGTGGATGCGGTCACGCTCACCACCATGATGACCTGTACCTCGGGGCCGCCTCAGGCAACCCGCCCGGATACGTCGACAGGGGATTGTTGACTTACTGGGCTGAGAAAGATCCTGTTCCTAACCACAGGGAGTTGTTGGTCCAAACTGGCTGTGACGAGCAGATATTGGATGCAATGGAATCCGAGGAGCAGAACAAGGTGGACGCAGCTCGTGAGGAGATGGAAGACATGCCCTGGCCCGAAGGTTACACAGTGACAAAAGGGATTACCAGTCTGCATAACGCGGCCAGCCACACTGAGCAGTACGAGAGGTTTGAGCATGAGGTTGAACTCACCGAGTGTCCTCTCGAACTAGGAGAGGTGGATTTGGAGTTCTCTGACGCGTCCAACGCCAGAACCTACAGCAGAGCCATTCAGGATGCCATGGCCTCGATAGCCGACAAGCACGGTGACCAGGTCGTCTTCATGGGAGAAGACATGGAGGTCGCCGGTGCCTTTGGACTAAATCTACCCCTGAAGGCGAGGGGGCACTCGGACAAGCTTCTCGACATGCCCTTGTCTGAGTCGGTGATAGTCCACTCAGCAATCGGTGCCGCTCTCGGAGGGTTACGGCCGGTGGCTGAAATTCAATTTGGTGGCTTCGCGGCGCTGGCGATGAACGCATTGGTCAACAACGCCGCTCAACTGCGATGGCGCTGGGGTGCGGAAGTCCCTGTCACAGTGCGTATTCCACTAGGAGGGAAGACTCGTAGTGGACCGTTTCATGCTAACATGATTGAATCATGGTTCATCAACGACCCGGGGCTGGTAATTGTATTCCCGAGCACCCCCCAAGACGCCTATGACCTCCTAATCGAATCGCATGAACTGGATGACCCAGTGATTTTTCTTGAACACATAGGGCTCTATGGTCTCAGAGGAGGTCTAACGGGTTGGGGAGAATCGATCAGCCAATTGGTGGACAAGGATGCTGTTCACGAACGTCTTGCTGCAGGAGAGAGTTCGCTTGGGAAGGCGCGTGTAGTAAGAGGTGGTAGGGACCTTACCATCGTCACCTGGGGCGCCATGGTACACGTTGCCATGAGGGCCGCCTCGGAGGCATCTAGGCGGGGTGTGGAGGTTGAGGTAGTAGATTTGAGAACTATCTCGCCCTTCGATGCACGGACCTGCGTGGAATCAGTCAGGAGGACTGGTCGACTGCTGGTTCTACAGGAAGCCCAGTGGACTGGCGGACTGGGGAATACAGTCAGCAGTCGCATTATGGAAGAGGCGTTCTGGTGCCTTGAGAGTCCTCCGGTGGTAATCGGCGCTCTCGACACTCCGGTGCCGTTCTCACCTCCCCTAGAGGATCACACGGTTCCGACAGCCGAGCTTGTCTCTAGGCACATCGACAGGATGTGCTCGTGAGTCCCTCTGCCATCCTACCAAATGGTCATGAGCGAAGTAACATCCGGCGAGTCAAATGACTACCCTGAGTATGGCCGATGGACCCCTAGTATTGCTGGGTTTCGTGCTACTGATGCTTGGAGGGGAGTTTGTCGTCCAAGGAGCTGTCACGATTGCTGGCAAACTTAGGGTGCCGCCGCTCTTAGTGGGTTTCACTATCGTCGCCGTTGGGACCTCGTTGCCAGAACTGGCTGTAGTCCTCGAAGCGGTCAACGAGGGAACTCATGAAATCGCCGTTGGCGGGGTGTTGGGCTCGAACGTTGCCAATGTGATGCTAGTTTTAGGTACGGCGTCTATGCTCGGAGCCGCGTCGGACCCGGGGCAGGGAATACGCCGCGATGCTACAGCGGTAGCAGCAGCTACGGTAATACTGCTTGCTGTAGTTTTGATTGGTGAAATCCCATGGCAGTTCGGCGTCCTGATGCTGCTCGGTCTCGCTGCTTACTACTCCTATTCTTACCGCGTCTCTAAGGCAGAAGGGACCGATGTCGAGGACAGTGACACATGGCTCCCTGACCACATCCTGCTCGCCGTTCCAGTGACTGCTTTTGGTGGATACCTGATATGGACAGGGGCTGAGATGCTAGTAGAGGGTGCCACTGGACTGGCGGGCAGTTACGGTATTTCTGAGTCCGTCATCGGTTTATCTGTCGTAGCTCTGGGAACTTCTCTCCCTGAGCTCGCTGTTACCCTTGTCGCTGGACTCCGTGGCCAAGGTGGTGTCGCTGTGGGCAATGTACTCGGCTCCAATGTCATCAACATCATGGGGATACTAGGTGTCGCTGCGACATACTCTGGAGGACTCATAATCGCTCCCGAGTTCGCCTCGAGAGACATCTGGGTGGTCGTTCTGACCTCGGGCTTCATCGTGGCCATGCTGTTAGACGAGCGTCATATCGGCAAGCGAGTCGGGGCTGCGATGGTAGGTGGCTATCTGGCTTACATGGCCATGCTTTACCTCTGACTGCATGGCACACAGGGGTGCGAACCGCTAAGGCCGGGACCCCGGTCCTAGGGCCATGGTAGACTTCAGCCTGTCAGAGGAGCAAGCTATGCTCCAAGAGATGGCGCACGAGTTCGCTGCAGCAGAGGTGCAACCGAATGCAGCGAAGTGGGATCGTGACAGCAGCTTCCCACGCGAAGCCATACGGAAGGCGCACGAACTCGGTCTTCTCACAGTCAAGATACCCGAGGAGTACGGGGGATACGGTATGGGTTCATTCGAGGAGACACTTATCTGCGAAGAGATTGGTTGGGGTGACCCTGGTTTCGCCACCGCTTCGGGCAGCACGATGCTTGCTTCGTATCCTTTGATTACGGGTGGTACCGAGGACCAGAAACAGCGCTACTTGTCCAAAGTAGCCGACGGTTGCATCGCATCATATTGCGTCACTGAACCGGATGCGGGAAGCGACGTACAGTCGATTTCCACCCAAGCGGTGCGCGATGGCGATGACTACGTTATCAACGGCAGCAAAATGTGGATTACAGGTGCCGGTCACGCTGACTGGTTCTTCGTGCTAGCTTACACTGACAAGAAAGCAGGATACAAGGGGATGAGTGGCTTCATTGTCGACGCTGACAGCTCTGGGATTTCTCTCGGAAAGAAAGAGGAGAATATGGGGCAGCGCTGCTCGGACACTAGATCAGTTGACTTCAACGATGTCCGGGTGCCTGCGGAGAACCTCATCGGTGGAGAAGAGAATGGAGGATGGATGAATGCAATGAAGGCATTCGACCTGTCTAGGCCCACCATCTCTGCGCACGCTGTTGGCAATGCCCGTGGTGCCATGGAGGAGGCACTTCAGTACGCTAACGAACGAAGTACCTTCGGCAAGCCAATCTACCGTCACCAAGCGATATCGTTCATGATTGCCGATATGGCAACCAAGGTCGAGGCTGCGAGGCTGCTGACCTGGAGGGCAGCGAAGAAGGCGGACTTGGGCGAGCGAAACACTCTGGAGGCTGCTCACGCTAAGCGCTTTGCTGCAGATATGGCGATGGAGGTCACTACGGATGCGGTCCAAGTCTTCGGAGGTTACGGTTACTCTGAGGAATATCCGGTTGCTAGAAGGATGAGGGGTGCAAAGGTAGTACAGATTTTCGAGGGTTCGAGTCAGATTCAGAGACTCATCATCAGCAGAGAGATGCTGAGGGACTAGATACAGCCCAAAGGGCTGAGTCATGTGACCGCTTGCTTGAAATTAGCCCATCCATACCCGGAGATGGTTGTCATGCGAGAATCACAGCATGTGCGAAGTCGATTGACGGCAATTACAATTCTTGGGATGATGATTGTACCCGCATTAGCAGCAGCCGTTCCGGCTGTCTCCAGTCCTAAACCAATCTCCACTTACGGAGAGCAGATTGGCGATTGGTGGGAAGATACCAGCATGGATCGTGATGGCGATTACATTCACGATGCAATTTGGATTGCTGCAAGTAACAATCACTATGAATATCTCGATGATGATGCTAGGATTTCAGTAATAGTTGATTTTGACCATACGCCGACCGAGGCCGACCAAGCCATGCTTGAATGGGAGGTCGGCTTTCAAACACAATTCAGGTACTGGCTGATTGATTCGATTGCGGGTTCTGTCGAGTTGTCTCGTGTACACGAACTGCTCGAATTGCCAGGTGTAGTCTT
>NTJT01000024.1 GCA_002457605.1 Marine Group II euryarchaeote MED-G34
CGAGCCATGCGTGGGACTGCTTGAGTATGTTGGGGACAGATATTCCTATCGCTGAGGGACAGAGTCAAGTCGAATGGCCACTGGTGGAGGGCGTGGTCAAGTCGTCCGGATGGAGTCTGCCGAAGGCGAGGTCCGAGGGCCCCCCTTTCATCACCAAGTCTCAGATTGTCACAGTCCTAGAACAGGCCGGGGTACTACTCGAGCTAGATGGGGCCAATCGATTCCGAGTCATCGCCTACCAGAATGCGAGTCGCGCATTGGCCTCGCTTGAGGAGGACTTACTGGTGGTGGTGAATGAGGAACGCATCACTGAGGTCAAGGGAATAGGCAAGGGATTGGGTGCGCTGATTACCGAGGCAGTATTGGAAGGTTCCTGGGGAGGCCTAGCCTCACTATACGAACGCGTCCCATCGGGATTGATGGAGATTGTCGGCATTCCTGGACTAGGGCCAAAGCGTGCACGCACTCTGTATGAGGAACTCGGAGTGGATTCCGTCGAGTCACTGAAGGCAGCTTGCGAAATGGGACATATCTCACCGCTGTCTGGGTTCGGCGATAAGAGCCAACAGAAGTACCTCGAAGGAATCGAGCTATTGCGGCGCTATCAGGGGCGCAGCAGGATGGACGTGGGGCTGCTTTATGGACAAGCTCTCGAAGAGAGAGTATCTGCGATACCAGGAGTTACTAGGGCCGAGCTTGCAGGAAGTGCTCGCAGGCGCAGAGAGACTATTGGAGATCTCGACATAGTAATCGGGGCGAAACCAGAGGACCACAACTCGGTCATCGAAGCTATACTCGCGTTCCCGGGAATCGCCGAGGTCAAGGGGCACGGTGAGTCGAAGGTCAGCCTCATTCTCGAGGCCGACATGCTTGGAGAGACTGGCGGCCACGGCGGCATCGACGTGCAGTTGGCTGAGGCGCTGAGAGAGCGTAGCAGTGATGCAACCATCGACGCTCAAGTTAGGATAGTAGCTCCTGCGACATTCCCATTCACTCTGGCTTATTTCACAGGTTCTAAGGAACACAATATCAGGATGCGTCAGACTGCAATAGACCGCGGTCTTCGCCTCAATGAGTTCGGGTTGTTTCCAGAGGAGGCCGCCGGAGATTCCATCGGAATGGAGGCTGCTAAGCACACTCTTGAATGTGCTGATGAGGCCGATATCTACGGCCATCTCGGAATGTCTTGGGTACCTCCTGAGATGCGAGAGGACATGGGAGAAATTGAGGCCGCAGCAGAGGGGGGCGTCGGTCTTCCAACTCTTGTTGAGGCCTCTGACATCAAGGGTGCATTGCACAACCACACAGTAGCTTCGGACGGTACAGCGACGTTGGAGGAAATGGCTGAAGCAGCGATGAATCTGGGCTGGGAGTACTTGGGAATAGCCGATCACTCGGAGATACTGAACATAGGTGGCAGACAGATTGGCGTTTCCGCGGTCGACATACCAGGTCAAGCAGAGTCGATTAGAGCACTAAACGAGCATTGGCGAGACATCGGTACAGACTTCCGTCTACTCCACGGTAGCGAGTGCGATATCCTAGTAGATGGTGGCCTTGACTATCCTGAACAGGTGCGCAACTCGTTTTCTCATGTAGTAGGGAGCGTTCATGCACTCGGCAGTTGGAGAGGTCGCGATGAGATAGCCAATACCGAAGCTCTCATTCGGGCAATTGAGGACCCCACTTTCACCATTCTCGGACACCCGACCGGCCGTATATTGCAGGGCAGGGAAGGGTTTCCGGTCGATATGCATGCTGTCCTTCGTAGAATGGGGGAGATTAATGCAGAGGGCGAACTGAAGGCGGTGGAGATCAATGCATCTCCCTACCGACTCGATCTCGATTGGAGGTTGTGCAAGTATGCTAAGGAACAAGGTGTACCCGTCTGTATCAACCCCGATGCCCATGACACCGAAGGCCTGCGAGACTTCTGGTTCGGCGTACAGGTTGCTCGCAAGGGATGGCTCAGTGCGACGGACGTTCTGAACACTCGCAGTGGCGCCGAGATGGAGAGGCTGTTCGGCCTTTGACGAACCTTATCATGCGTGAGCACGAGGACGTCCTATGCGACTGATGCGAGCCATCGTCTTCGCTGCGATTGCAATCTTTCCAGGTATCCTGCTCGCCTTGTTCGCCTATCTGCTTCTTGGCGGCCCCGCCGAGTCAACCGAGTGGGAGACTTGGATGTATGGGCCTTGCTATGGAGTTCCAGGGCTCTGCGTCCTCGGCGCCTTCATACTAGGGCTGAGGGAAGACCGAGAGGATTAGCATGCGGCGGGCTGAGAAGGCGCGTCAAATCGGCCGCATACTGGATGAAATCTACCCCGAGCAACCAATTCCACTAACTCATAGTGATCCGTATACTCTGCTGGTCGCTGTCATGCTATCGGCGCAGACTACGGACAAGAAGGTGAATGAGGTGACGCCGGCGCTGTTCAAGGCCGCACAATCTCCTGAGCGTATGGCTTCACTAGAGGTCAATCAAATTCACACAATTATCAGAGAGATCGGCCTTGCCCCTACTAAGGCACGCAATCTCAAGCGAATGGCAGAGCAGATAGTGGAGGATGGAGGGGGAGTGAGGCCGGATTGGGACTTCCTTGAGTCTCTCGCAGGAGTGGGTCACAAGACTGCCAGTGTTGTTATGGCGCAGGCTTTCGGAGTTCCTGCATTCCCTGTTGATACTCACATCCACAGGCTAGCAGCGCGTTGGGGCCTCTCCAACGGTAGCAACGTTGTCAGAACCGAGAGCGATCTCAAGAAGGTCTTTCCCGAAGAAACTTGGATTCGTAGGCACCTGCAGATAATCTACTTTGGAAGAGAGCACTGCCCGGCGCTTCGCCACGACCTCAAACAATGCCTTATCTGCTCCTGGGCAGCGTCAAAGAAACGAATCCGAGAGGAGAAGATGAAATGACAATGGAAGTTTTTGAGGGCAGGCAAACCTCATCAAATATAATGTCAAAATCTAACCGCCGCGTCTGTTTTGGGTTCAGTGAACCTCTACGAATGCCACTCAGTGTGAGAGTCGTCTCGCATATCGCTACAGCCGAGTCTTGATGTGCGAGAACTGCCACGCATGTATATGCAGGAACTCACAGTAGGTGAAAACGCTCCTGACTTCATAGCCAATATTACTGATGGAGATACAATCAAATTGTCCGAAATTCTCTCTGCTGGAGAAGGTGTGATACTCTATTTCTACCCACGCGACAACACCTCGGGATGCACAGTGCAGGCCTGTGACTTCCGCGATAGCTTTGGACGGTTCACAGATTCGGGGTGGAGAGTCATCGGAGTCTCCACTGATTCAGCCCAGAGCCATCAGAAGTTCATTGACAAGAACTCCCTGCCATTCGAACTCGTAGTCGATGAGGACTCCTCTTTGCATGAGGCATATGGTACTTGGAGGGAGAAGAACATGTATGGAAATACGTATATGGGTACACTACGCTCGACTTTTGTTATAGATTCGAACGGGATTCTGCAATGGGTTCGCTACAAGGTCAGCCCGAAAGGGCACGTCGATGAGTTGCTTTCAGATCTAGGGGTTGTCTGATGGACGTCGACGAGCGCCGTAGGCTGGTGGAGGTGTTCCTCCGCCGCTGTGTAATCTATGCCGATGCATCGATTGAGCGGAAGAAGCAGCGTGGGGAGGACGAGGATGTCATCGCCCAGTGGCAGGCTTACCGTGATTTTACCGAGCACGCCGTCGAGGAGGTCGCCTCAGGAGATCTCGACACATGGCTTGAGGATGAGTCTCAGACCTCTGACTCCGGTAGTTGATTCCAGATTGCCATTCCGAGTTTGTGCCTGATGGTATCTACTCTCATCCTTGCGCCTGCTGCCATCAGTAGGGTGTCCGACTCATTCAGTGAGAACACCGGGTAACCTATCCTCTCACCCATTTCCTGCACCCTCCTCTTGCATACGTCTTGCTGGCTGGGCATTTGAGTGAGTGACCCGAGGTCGACCAGAACCATGTCACCCTCTAACAGGGCCTGCTCCATACCTTGCGTTGGTAGCCGGTGTAGGTCATCCGGCCTCAAATAGACAACTCTCCGATTGGGCCTAGGAGTTATTCTTCCTGTTCTCTCGGACCAGACATCCTCTCCCAAATCGTGGAACCGGTCATCTGCCTGTGGTCCCGGGTCTACGGACAGTCTCTTGGGCTTTGCAGGACGCTGCTGTACCTTGGATGGATCGGGTAAACCGAGGAGTCTGTACAGGTTGACCACGGTCTTGGGCGAGTCTAATCATCAAAGAGGGCTTCGATGTCTTCGTTGTCCAGAGCCTCATCTACGGAGGCTGCGTCAGTCCCCGGGGCATCCTCTTCCTCAACTTCTTCTTGTGCCGATTCTCCAGTTAGTTCGTTGAATGCATCCGCGAGTTCTCCATCCATCTCCACAGGCTCCTCTGGAGCCACGGGCTCTGGCATTTTGGGTGCCTCATCTACTGCCGACTCAGGTGCGTCTTTCCTAGGTCCCCGCTTCCTCTTTTCAGCATCGAAGGGGTCGTAGTCAGGGTCATCGAAAGCATCGTCCATTGAGACTCGTCTACCCCTGCGCTTGCTGACATTTTCTGTTACTGCTGCCTCGATGACAACTTCGGGCGGACGCATCCTTTGAATCAGCACCACGACTAGAATGACTATCAGTCCAAGCAAACCAATGTAGATACCATAGTCAGTCATCAGCACACCGAAGCTGAATGGCTCTTTCTCGACTTGGATGACCAGTGTAATGGAAGACCCAGCCCCCTCGTCGAAAGCCGTCATTTGGACGGTCCGCGTGCCTTCGCTAGAGAAACTCACCTCAATCCATCTTCCTTCCCTATCGACATCGTTGGCGGGATTTCCGTCACCGTCGCTGTCCTTGCCAATGTCCAGATCCCAGATGTAGACCATGTTCTCCATGTCAAACTGTGAATCTGTGGTACCGTTTGCAGATAGGACGATTACGTCTCCCTCCATGGGGTTGTAGTCACTAGTAGATGCCCTAGCATCAGGGTTGACGTTGTTTACATCTATTGATATGGTGATGCGCGCACTCTCGCCATCATCATCTGTGACGTGGAAGATGATGTGATCGGGAGCAGTGGTGGCGTCGGACCAGGCATGAGCGAGATGCTGTGACTCAACGTCACAGTCATCGGTAGCGTTGCCCTCCGAGTCAGAGTTGGTACTAGGGTCGAGGTCGAAACAGGCGATTAGGTTGGGTAAGTCGCCCAAGGTATCGCTCACTTGGGCTGATACCTGCACCAACTCGTCCTCAGCCACAGGGAGCAACGGCGCAACTGGTGAGATAGAAGGTGCCACGTTGCTTACAAGGAACTGTATAATCAGTGTCTCGGTACTGGCTCCATCGTCATCAACTACTTGCAGAGTTGCGAGATGCTGCCCGGAGGTGTCGTAGGTATGTTCGAATTCACTTTGGTAGCCAGTGCTGCTGATGATTAATTCTGGCTGTAACTCCGCATCCGGAGACCAGTGGTGCTGGAGTCCACCCAAGTCGTTAACGGAGTCATCGGCCCATCCTCTGAAAATCAGAGAATCCCCTTCGTTAACAGTGTACCTAGCGTTCTCTCCGAGCATCTGAGGTACGAGCCTGTTTGGTCCAGACCAGACCTCAGCCTGCGGGTTTGTAGGAGCAATGTTTGTTACCTCAATGGTCAATGTGTCGTCAGTAGTGACTCCATCATCGTCCATCACTGTGACTCCCATGGTGAAAGGACCCTCTGAATCAGGGGTGACCGTGCACCGCAACCCGACCTGCCCCTCATCGCATGGTAAGTGCCACTGTATGTCGACAGGAGCTTCTTCGTTCAGCGTATCCATATCTCCACTTTCCTCTACGTCAAAAGTAACTGGTGAAAGCACCGGTACCGAAGACTGATCGGCCCCAATCTCAACCTCTGGTGGTCTGTTTAGAATAGTGATGTAAGCCTCAGCGTAGTCCTGATCACTCTCGTCGTCCGTAATCGTCAATGAGACTAGGAATACCCCATCGTCATTCCAAGTATACTCTTGGATACAATCTTCCTCGGTTGAAGTCCAGTTATCGCCGTTGAGTTTCTCGACTGTGAACTCACAAGTTGACTCGCCTCCATCGGGGTCATATGACGATAAGCCATTGAAACTCACTTCTGACAGCGTCAGTGATTCCGAGACGATTGAGAGATATGCAGTAGGCAGCCTGCCGATGAAAAGGGTGAACGAACCCTCGTTGTTCGTCCGATTACCGTCAGCGACAATTTCCTCATTGGGGTCGACCGTGAAAGTCAGACTGATATCGCCGGACGGTTGATTCGCAGGAACAGTCCAAACTACGTCGACCCGCATCTCCTCAAGGCTCGATAAGCTCGGAATTCCGGTTGAGATTGTCGAGCCGTCAGGGGCCCCGACTACCAAAGTGGTTTCAGGGGAATTTGAGAGTCCCCTGTTGAGGACTGGGACGCTGAAAGTCAGTTGGTCGTCAGGTATCGCATTGAAGCCTATGTTGTTGTCCAGCGTGACTGTCCTGTTGCCCCTAGTCCTCTCTACGGTGACGCCTTCAGAGCGCGAGACAAGGTCGACTGCGTGAACTTCGGGGTCAATTGTTACCGTGGAAGCTCCTATAATCAAGCTTGAAGGATTTGTTCCACTGGCCCATGCAATGATTCCATGACTCCCTATTTCTCCCTGAGTAGTCGTGCCATCGGGAAGGTGACCAGTGTTGAAGGTAAGGAATGCAGAACCGTTTGACGCAGTAGTGAGATTGTGTTGTAATGCAACACCGCTACCACCATTTATCCACCTATCATACGCGGCAATCTCGTATCTAAAACTGACATCTTCACCAGATACGGCCTGGCCTTGATTAGTGACATTTATCCAAGCTGACATCTCGAAATCCAGAGGAGAGAGCGGATATTCAATTTCGACGTTGATTTGCTTCGCCCTACCTGCTGCTTGGTATGTGGTGAGTTCGTGCTCGGCTTGTATTCCAAGGCCTGCTACTGAATATGAGGTCCGAATATCTCCTCTAATGGCTGGACAGTACCACTTGTATCCGGTTTCATCACCATTGTCATCATAGTTCGTTATGTTGTAAGATTGCGAGCATCCATTGTAGAATGTGCCTGGATAGCCTTGGCTAACAACTTCCCAACTGCTGGTATTGCTACTGGTGCTGTCAGATGGAATTGTTACATAATCGCTCGTGCCGCTATAGTCGGTCTCTACGGTGTAATCGGTTTCCCAAACCTCGCCCACACTGAGTGGAAAGTCGTAACCCTCTAATGATGGAACGTAGTCGTTTGTAACGGTCAAGTCTGCTATGTGCTCAGTTACAGTAATCCACCAGATTTGAACAATGAAATCGATGTCGAAAGTAGCCACTTCGCGAAACACAGACAAATCTGAAACACTGATCCATTCTTCGGTATCCATGTATACACGCAAGTCACCAGTCTGCCCGTCTAGGCTTACGTCCTCGGCCTCATAGAAGGCACTCCCCTCAACTCTGTAACACATCAAGTCTAGGTCCCAACTGACAGCTCCATCGTTATCCACATCACACCACCCAATTTCCGAAACTGTCTGGGTTAGAGTTCCTTCAAGATACTGAACATTCGAACTGACTCCCGAACTGGCAACGAAGGGACCTACGTCGAGGTAGCCATCATAACTCCAAGCATCGTTTATCTTCCAAGCAGGCACATCTACCAGATTTGCCGATCTAACTGAAGATTCCATTATTCGTAAGTCCGAGAGCTCCTCGGAGGGGGCTTTCGTATCTATGAAAACGCCAGACTGAGCGGATATTACAATCAGAAGAGCGAGTCCGACAGACAACTTCTCGCGTGAGCGCATGCCTCGCCGGAACGGCGAGGGACGCATCAATATCACCCCTGCGGGCCTCAAATCTACAGCAAATCTGCCAATTCGTCCTGGATGAACTGAACTGCCTCAAGGATTTCATCCTTGGCGCGGGCGCCAGTAATCACCATCTTGCCGCTGCCGAATATCAGACAAACGACCTTGGGGTAGTCGAGTCTGTAAATCAACCCTGGGAATTGCTCGGGCTCGTATTCGACCTTGTCGAATGGCAGGTGAAAAGTCAGATTGTTCAGATTCAACTTACGCGGAAGCGCAGCCAGAGGCTCACCCTCGCGGATACCGCGGATTCGCTCGTCCTCGTCAGCGACCTCCTCATCGGTGGCCGCGCGTATCCCGTCAGAGGTGTCGATAACACGAGTATTGTTATCGTCCATCCGGGCCACTCCATCGTAGTCTTCAGGGTAGAATAGAGAGTAGGTTGCGACCATGTTCTGAACCTCAATCTCGACATCCTTGAGATCCCATGTTTCTATCCCTGCAGCACGCAGGTCACGCGTCATCATCTCGATTCCAACCTCGATGTTGTTCTGGTTCTTGCCGCCAGTGCAAACCGCACGTCCGGACCGGAACATTAGGATGGCGAGTTTCGGGTCCACGACCCTGTAGACGACGCCCGGGAATTGCTCAGGCTCGTACTCGCAGTTCAGTTGGATGGCTATGTCAGGTAGGTCGAGTTCCTCCGCCACTCTGGTGGAGGCGACCACGTTTACGACAGTTAGTCGCTCTTCATCGCTAAGCATGGGCCCCGCAGTTATATGCTACTTATAAACAATAGTCGTATTGAAATAGTCGTAATTTAGATTCAATAGGCCGTTTTCTGCTAAATTTCACAGTAAATGGACTCCGGATGCCCCAAGTTTGGAGATCAAAGGCCTTCCGCCGGCTATCTCAATGGCTTCTGCGACCCTTTGTGGATCTCGTGCTAGAGCTACCATGCAGCCCCCTCCGCCAGCACCGGTCAGTTTGGCCCCTAATGCGTGCGGACCTACCGCTTCTACGAGTGCCTCAAGTGAGGGGCTGCTCACTCCAAGTAGGCGCAGTTTCTGATGACACGCGTCCATCGCTATACCGACCGCCTCTAGGTTTCCGGCTGAAAGCGCAGTGAGTCCTGCTCGTGTTATCCTAGCTATTGCATCCATCTCCTCCTCCAACTGCGGCTCATCCTTGAGTCGTTGGGCCACCCCAGCCACCATCTTGCCAGTTGGCGAAGCCTCCCCTGTGAATCCAATCACCAGCCACGCCTCCTCCATATCGGGAGGCAGATCAACAATGTTGACCGACCACTCCCTTTCACCCTCCGGAGTTACCAGAGTCGCATCGAAAACATGCCGTGTTCCTTCTACGTGTTCACCCGATACCACGACGCAACCTCCGAGAGCACTGGTGGCAGTGTCCGTCGGGCTCGCGCGACCTTGTTGAGCCCGGGCTTCCGCTGAATGACTCATGCGAGCCAGTTCAATCGGGTTGATGGGCTCGCTTGGTTTGGTATGAGCGTGTAGTGCGGCCCCTATGGCATTTGAAAGGGCAGCCGAAGATCCT
Source organism: Marine Group II euryarchaeote MED-G34 (assembly GCA_002457605.1). Classification (GTDB taxonomy): domain Archaea; phylum Thermoplasmatota; class Poseidoniia; order Poseidoniales; family Thalassarchaeaceae; genus Thalassarchaeum. The sequence continues at coordinate 9,422 of NTJT01000024.1, forward strand.
AATCCGGCGGCTGAAAACAGCCCGCTATTGACCTCCATCCTCAGTGAAGGACCGTCGTATCTGAACACCTCGTCGAGGATATGCGAGATGTGCGGGTGCCTAGCTGAGTCGAATGGAAGCCCCTCAAGAGTCCACTTGTCGGACTCCTCGATACTAACCTCGACTCCGCTATCTATGGCAACTGCCACTGCGGGGTGGCCGTAAACCACGGCATGTTCTCCGAACAGGATGCACTTGCCCGGTGCGAACGCCCTCGCCATGACCATAGGCCGGGTCATTGGACCATGAGTGTTGGCCTCGACAGGCGGTTGTTTCAAGGACGTAGCGCCACCCGAGGGATATGTCAGGCGTAGCCTGACAGGAGATTTAGATGGAGCATCCACTCCTACAGTCATACGGTTCTCTGGATGGTTGGCACATTTTACTCGTCGTTGGAGGACTATCTATCGGCTTCTTTGTCTATCAGGTGCAGAAGGCTACTCGACTGGTAATGCTGGGTGCACCGGACAACCGCTTCGACTCATGGTTCACTAGAATCAGCGAGTTCACCATAGGCTGGCTGGGTCAGAAGAGAGTTCTGAGAGATCGCGTTGCCGGCAGCATGCACGTCCTGATGTTCTGGGGATTCTTGATGCTAGCCTCCGATATGTTCGATCTTGCTACTGCGAACGCCTTCTCAGACCACGTTCTCCCTGAGTTGCTGTACGGGCCTTGGAATGGGATAGTCGAACTGGGCTACACTATGGCTATGATTGGATGCGTCGCAGCTTTGATTCGCAGAGTTGCATTCACTCCCGAGAAGCTGAAGGGCAAATCTCAGTTAGAGGGCAATGTCATCTTGTTCCTAATCTTCTCCATCACAGTCACATCGTTCGTAGTCGAGTCCTCTCACAACCCGTCCAGTACTTGGGAGCCAATTGGATACTGGGTCTCTGGCATGGGTATTGCCGATGGAACTGTTGTAGCCGCTTATTGGATTCACATGCTTTCTATCTGCGTATTCTTCGTGCTGATTCCGCTCTCCAAGCACATGCATCTGGTGATGGCCGTGCCAAATGTCTTCTTCCATGATGTCGATCCACCGGGCAAGATGCGACCGCTCGCGGTCGGCGACGACGGTAAGGCAGTGCCGTTGGAGGATTTAGATATCGATTCGTTCGGAGTCAGCACTTACACTCAGTACACCTGGAGGCAGTTGATAGATGGCTGGTCTTGCACTTCGTGTGCGCGTTGCCAAGACGTCTGTCCTGCCCACGCGTCGGGAAAAGGACTCAATCCGATGGAGGTCATCCACGACGTTCGCAACTATGCTAACGAGCACGCCCCGCTGCTGCTGGCAGGAGAGCAGCCTGAGGAGACAATGATGCATCGTATCACAGAGGAGGCGGTTTGGGCTTGCACTACTTGCAATGCCTGCGTTGATGTCTGCCCCCTCTACATCGAACACGTCCCAAAGCTCACGGACTTACGCCGTAATGCGATGATGGAGACTATGGAGTACCCCGAGACCCTGAATACTGCGATGGGCAACATCGAGTCCGCATCGAATCCGTATGGCTTCGGCGCACACGAGCGCGCCGAATGGGCCGCGGATCTCGATGTCAAGATTGGAGAACCCGCCGAGTACATCTATTTCGTTGGTTGCGCAGCGAGTTTCGACGAGCGCAACCAGAAGGTCGCGCGCTCAACAATCTCTCTGCTGAAGGAGGCCGGCCTCGATGTCGGTATCCTAGGTATGCAGGAGGGGTGCTCGGGAGATCCAGCCCGCAGGGCGGGCAACGAGTACCTGTTCCAGATGTTGGCCGAGACCAACATGACGACATTCCAAGAGTTGGGCGTAAAGCGCATAGTCGCTTCTTGTCCGCATTGTTTCCACACTCTTGGCAAAGAGTATGGTGATTACGGCGGTGACGAGCTCGAGGTATTCCACCACTCTGAGATCCTAGCCAAATTACAGGATGAGGGCAAGCTGCCGCAGGTAGAGAAGAATGGCCGCAGCGTGACCTTCCACGACCCGTGCTACCTCGGACGAATAGGAGGGATAATCGATGAGCCCAGAGATGTCATCGGAGGCGTAGATGTGGAGCCCGAAAATCACGGTCAGGACTCGTTCTGCTGCGGTGCAGGAGGTGCGCAAATGTGGATGGAGGAAGACGCCGACAAACGAGTCAATGTAATCCGCGCTAAGGAGCTCTCCGAGACTGGCTGCGACACCGTCGCTGTGGGGTGCCCATTCTGTTCAGTCATGGTCAATGATGGACTGGACGCAGTCGGTGCCGAGATGGAAGTGATGGACGTGGCCGAGTTGCTTTGGGAACAGATTGTGGCCAGAGACAAGGAAATTCAGGAACTTACTGCTAGACCATTGAAGAGTTTGCCAGGTAGAGACCATCAAAAGTAAGAGTCAATGACGTGATGACGTGAGCGAGGAATTCACTGCATTTGGCATGACTATTCCAAGAATTGCAATACTAAATGGCGCTATTCTTACGGTGTGGGGGGCAATATCCTACTTTATGCAAAGTGCAGACCCTCCGTCAATCACCGCTCTTATCCCAGCATTCATGGGGTTTCCAATGCTTACTCTAGGGATGTTGTCTGAGAAGAATACCAAGAACAGGCATCATTACATGCACGCTTCAATGGCTTTGGCACTAGTCATGACAATCGGTGGAGCAAGGATTGTAACAGGCTATTCAGATATGTCTACTCTGGCTATAATTTCGCATCTCCTACTTCTTCAGGTTGGTATTTCTTTCATTATAGTCGGAGTCAAATCATTTAGGCACGCTAGGCTACAGAGAGAAGTAACGGGTGATTGAGTGAGGCCAGTAATCGGAATCACCTGCTTCATGCGCGATACCGTTTACGGGAACTGGAACAGGCACGCAGCCATATTGCCCTCGGCATACGTATCGACCATAGACAGGGTCGGTGGAACACCGCTCATCATCCCGCCCGCAGGTGATATGACCAAGATTCTCGACAGCATCGACGGCTTGGTCGTTTCAGGTGGGCCGGATCTGTGTCCCGATAACTACGGGGAAGAGCCCGAGTCGATGACTGTAGAGTTCTACCCTGAACAGGATGCCACTGAGATGAGTCTAATCCGAGAGGCCATGGCCAGAGACATGCCCTTCTTTGGCGTTTGCAGAGGTATGCAGATTCTCAGCGTGATGCACGGCGGACGTCTGCACCAACACCTGGATACGACCCCCGGTCACGAGGGCCATGGGGGGTTTGACGGCGTCGAGACCGAGCACGGAGTCTCAACAAGTCCAGGGTCCTTACTGGAGAGCCTAATGGGCAAATCAATCACGGTCAATTCGACACATCACCAGGGTGTCGCCGATGCAGGTGACTTGACGGTCGCGGCCATAGCCAAGCACGACGGGCTGATTGAGGCAGTTGAGCGCCAAGATCTGAGATTTTGCCTAGGTGTACAGTGGCACCCCGAGCGAGCCGGGCATGACGTACTGTACTCGGCGCTAGTGCAAGCGGCGCGGGGTTGATGACGGGTAAGCCACGCAGCCCGGACAGAATGGCGCTCAGAGTCTATGACACACGCTCGCGCGAGAAGCGCAAATTATCTACTCTTGATGATGGTAAGGTGAGGATGTATGTCTGCGGTATCACGCCATACTCTCCCAGCCACCTAGGACATGCTCGTTGCTACCTCGCATTCGACATGGTGCATCGCTGGCTGGAGGCGAGTGGGTACGATGTCGACTACGTGCAGAACTTCACTGACATCGACGACAAGATCCTTGATATCTCGGACTCAGAAGGTGTCGAGTACTCGGTGGTTGCTAACAGGAATATCGATGACTACCTCGAGGTCATGGACGCGATGAATGTCCTGAGGGCCGACCACTATCCAAGAGTCACCGATACAATCCCTGAGATTATCGACATGGTCTCAACTCTAGTAGACAAAGGCCACGCCTATGTTGGAGATGATGGGGTCTACTTCGAAATCGACACAGCCCCAGAGAAGTTCGGCCAGTTGACTGGCCAGACCTTAGAGATGGTAAGAGCCGGTGCAGGCGGACGAGTCGAAGATACCGGCTCGGGTAAACGAGATCACCGCGACTTCGCACTCTGGAAACGAGTCAAACCCAGTGAACCCTCATGGGACAGTCCGTGGGGTGCCGGTAGACCAGGTTGGCACATTGAGTGCTCGGCGATGTCCCTCAAGCACTTCGGCGAGCAGTTCGACATCCACGGCGGCGGGCATGATCTACGCTTCCCTCACCATGAGGCAGAAATCTTCCAGTCTGAGTGCTGCACTGGGAGCGAGCCAGTGGTCGGTTACTGGATGCACAACGGTTTCGTCAATGTAAACGGCGAGAAAATGAGCAAGAGTCTAGGAAACTTCCGGACCATTCGAGACGCCTTCGAGCATCATGCCCCCCTCGCTCTACGCTACGCACTGCTGAGCGTTCCCTATCGTAATCCGATTGACCTGACTCCTGAGTTCCTAGGTGATGCGGCCATTCACTACGATAGACTCGTCGAGGCATACGGAACTTCACTAAGTTCGGACACTGAGTCAAATTCTGATCTATCAGGTGCTAGCGATCGTTTCACCGCTGCAATGGACGATGACTTCAACACACGAGCTGCGATTATAGAGGTCCAGAAAGTGGTGGCCTCCTCAATTGGTTCCGACGTGGCGATCTGGCTGGAAGAGCATGCCGGAAACATTCTCGGACTCCTTCCTTCATCCGATGAAGTCAGGTCAGGACTGGCACAGATAGATTCAGCTCGGGCCGAAGTCGCAGAGCGGGTTGAGTCATTGTTGGTTGAACGTGAGGCGGCCCGTAAATCGAGTGATTGGGGGCGTGCCGATGAGATTCGTGATGAACTCGTTTCGATGGGTGTCGTCGTCGAGGACGGTCAGGACGGACCGACTTGGCACTTGGCCTAATCACTCTTCTTCGGAGATTAGCACAGAGGGTTCGCTGTTCACACGACTGCGTAGGTTGGAGTTGACTATCCCAACCGAACCCACAATCACGGCCAGAGCGATAAAGATGGCCACCCAGTAGAGGGGGCCATCCATCCAGGACTCATCCTCTGGCTCCGGCTCTGGCTCAGGGCCTGGCCCCTCGTCCTCGGCATCGATGAACGACCACGCCGCTCGACAGGTCATCTCGTCGGAGTAACTGCCCGCATCAGAGCACAGGTGGGCGGGCACGGCGATTGCCTCTGCTACCTCGAGATTGCAGAATGAGCCACCGGCCTCGATGCATTCATCGGTTGGCTGCATCACTATTATGATGGCACCGCACAGCAGAATTTTGCTGGCCGGCGTCGTAGGTACATTGGCCCCCAAAAGAGTCGTCTCAGAGGATTCGCACACCTCGAGGTGTATCCCCTCATCGATAGTGGTGAGGTGCGGAACGGTGCCTCCGCGCGGCCCGTAGGTAGTCCACAGAACTGGTAACTCGGGTTCCGGTTCGGGTTCCGGTTCGGGTTCGCCCCCGCACACAGTGGTGCCGCTGCAGTCGTAGTCATCACAGTCCACATATGGGTCACCGTCGTTATCCACACCATCGCTACAAGCAGTTTCAGTATCCTCCGAGCCGCCGTTACTAGGGGGAGTGGTGTCAATTGGACCGGCTCCGGCGACAGTCCCGTCGACACGATGCCCGTCCTCGTTCAGCTCTACGTCGTAGTAGTCTCCCCACAGGTCGATGGTCCTCCCACTCTGGAATGTCAGGGAGTTGTTCAAGACATCGAAGTAACGCTCATCACCGAGCGTGAACAGGTATTCGATTGGTACTCCAGCGCCTTGGTTACATTCTTGAAGCGCAGTGAGCATTTCGGCATAGGTCTGCTGCGCTTCCGGCACGCCGTCGTAGGTGATATCGGCGGCTTTGGTGAAGCCCACACCCTGGATTATCTCTATTTCGTCGTCCATCGCTTGCATGATGTCGACGTCGCCGTAGATTGCCAGTCCACCCACGACGACTAGGCGAACGTCTGGATCGATTGCGTCGACGACGTTGCGGTACGGATCAGAGCGGAAGGTGTCGAGTACGACTAGGTCGGCGGCCAAACCCTCTTGGATGCGACCCGTATGCTCAGACCAGCCAATGGCGTCGACGATGTTGGTGGTGATTGCTTGAACCAGTTCGTAATCGGTGAACACATCTCCGAGGACGTTGTCATCCCACCAATCAGCGGTCTTCAATTCGTGCATTGAACTCTTGGAGCCCGATGGCGCCCAGTCCGGACCAATCATGATATTCACACCCTCTGCCTTCGCAGTCGCGATATCTGTGGTATCGCCATAGAGCAGCAGGTTTGAGGTCGGTGACCAAGCAAGACTCCCTCCTACATCTCCAAGAGCAGAGAGCTCGGGCTGTGTCAGAGCGGTGCCATGGATAATGACAACCTCGCCGACGAGTAGGTCGTTGGAGACGAGAATGTCAAACTCAGCGCGACTCGACTCATCGACGCCTTCAGCAAGGTGTAAGAACCAAGCATCGAGATCACCCGAGGAGTTACCGTCCTTGATGTGCTGACCGGAGTAGTCAGACTCCAGTTCAGTTACCTTTGTGTGGATGTAGTCTTTACCGAAATTGTAGAGTTCAATGTTGCGCGCGAGCATAGTTTCGAAAGTGTCGGTATGGGATGTCGAACTGCCTTGCAGCGCGGTGTTGCCACCGGCGACCGCTCGCAGTTCGGCGAATCGCATCGCGGACGAGTCATATAGCGAGCACCCTATGTCCTTAGCATCACTATAGCCTGAGTAGGACTGCCATTGGTAGCGGTTATCCCATCCATCCGTCCCGTGATCCCAGAGCGGAATTAGG
>NTJT01000025.1 GCA_002457605.1 Marine Group II euryarchaeote MED-G34
AGAAAGGAATTCACATGGGCATGGACGTTTTCATGGAATTCACTGTACGTAGGCTGTTCCAGGCCGACGGACGCATCTCCGGATGCTTCGCATATGACCGTAACGATGGCTCGTTGCACATCTTCAAGGCCAAGACGATAGTACTGGCTACAGGAGGAATCACACGCTGTTGGGAGGTCTGCTCGGGCTCGTGGGAATACACCGGTGAGGGCCATGCCCTCGCTTACTGGGTCGGAGCCCAGATGGGTGACATGGAGTTCGTGCAATTCCATCCAACTGGGATGATTTGGCCGCCCTCAGTAAAGGGTATTCTGGTCACTGAGGGAGTGCGTGGAGAAGGTGGGATGTTACGAAACTCAGAGGGTAATCGCTTCATGTTCGACTATGTGCCTGAGATGTACGCTGACGAATTCGCCGACACAGAAGAGGAGGCGCTCGGATGGGTTGACGAGGTCATTTCGGGCAAGCTCGCAACCAAGCGACGCCCGCCAGAGTTACTGACTCGCGATGTGGTTGCCAAGGCGATTAACAGCGAGCGCGCAGCGGGCAGGGCCTCAGAGCATGGAGGTGCTTACTTGGACATCTCTTGGAGAGACGAAGATGAAGTCAAGAAGAAGCTCCCGGGTATGTACCACCAGTTCAAGGAGCTAGCAGCCGTGGATATCACCAAGCAGCCGATGGAAGTCGGCCCGACTGCTCACTATGTGATGGGTGGGGTCAAAGTTGACCCCGACACTCAGGAGACTTCGGTACCTGGACTGTACGCAGCCGGCGAGGTTGCGACTGGTCTACACGGTGCCAACCGTCTTGGCGGCAACTCCCTGACAGACCTGATTGTATTTGGCAAGATTGCTGGTGTGCAAGCCGCCGAGGCGGCCAAAGAGGTAGGATACTTCGCTGGCATAGACCAGTCCGAGGTCGACGAGGTCGTGGCTGAAACGCTCGCTCCTCTTAGCCGAGAGGGAGGAGAGAACCCGGCGAAAGTGGTGAGTGATCTACGCGAGATGATGCAGAACAAGGCCGGGATTATCAGGACGAGGGATCTGCTCCTAGAGGCTCTAGCCGACTTAGATGAGATTTCGGGCCGCGCTTCCATCACATCTCCTGGAGGAGGGAGGACATACAACCCCGGTTGGCACCAGGCCCTAGAACTCAGCGCGATGATTGATGTCAGTCGTATGTGTGCATTAGCGGCACTCAGAAGGGAGGAGAGTCGCGGTGCTCACACTAGAGACGATTTTCCAGAGACCGATCACTCTCATTGGAGTAAAGTGACCAGTGTCATCTCCATGGGGGGCGATGGTTCTATGGATATCAGCTACTCCTCCTACCCTGAAATTCCTGATGACCTGAGGTCACTACTGGACGCAGATGACTTGGAAGAGGAGGGGTCTTGATGGACGAGGTGACATTTAGCGTCTTCAGGGGCGAGCCCGATGATGACGGTGAGCCGTTCGGCCGGATGGTCGACTACACTGTCGCGCTTGACGAGGGCATGGTGGTCCTCGATGTAATCCATAGAATCCAAGCCGAGCAGGCTCCTGATCTATCGTGCCGCTGGAACTGCAAGGCAGGGAAGTGCGGCTCGTGTAGCGCTGAGGTTAACGGCAAATCAAAGTTGATGTGCATGACTAGGATGGAAGATGTCCTCAAGGAAACTCCCGAGGGGAATCCAGTACTAATCAAGCCCATGCAATCTTTCCCATTGACCAAGGATCTCGTTACCGACACATCATGGGCCTATGACACGGACCGCAAGATTACTCCAATCAACGGACCGGAGCAGCCTGACTGGGAGTTCCATCAGGAAGAAGCTGAACGGTTACAGGAGTTCCGATCTTGCATAGAGTGTATGCTCTGTGTCAATACCTGCCATGTGCTTCGAGAGCATCAGAAGTTCGACGAATTCGCCGGTCCCCGCTTCTTCGTCCGTTTGGCCGGCCTTGAGATGCATCCATTGGATACCGAGAGTCGCATACCCGAGATTAAGGATGACTTCGGCATCGGCTACTGTAACATTACAAAGTGCTGCACTGAGGTGTGCCCTGCAGGAATCAACATTACCGATAACGCGATTATTCCCCTTAAGGAACGGGTAGTAACCGAGTTCTACGACCCTCTAGCCATGCTGGCGCGCAGACTCCGTTCCGACTGAACCCTATAGTCTCAGGATGAGAGGCTCCGCTCTCCACGGGGGGAAATCGTACTGGCGATCAAGAGAGATCACAAAGCGCCTAAACGCGCTTTGTTCCACTCTTCTTGACATTCGCCTTCTTGATCTTAGCAGGTAGCCATGCAGGCCCGTTCTTGGGCTTGTTCACCATCTCAGTCCAGCCACTGAAGCAGTGGACCTTGTTGGTCCCTCGCTCCCTCAGCTCTATGTCAGTGTGTCCACGTGTGGCTGCCTTTAGGGCTGCACCGCGTGGCTGCTTGCTAACGAACACCTGTGTGGTGTCGCTACCGCCATCCATCAGTACGAAGTATTTCTTTCCAGACATTATGCAATTCCTCCACTCCGCGCGCTTTCAGTTGGGATAATGAAGTTATGGGCGGAGAAACGCTATACTGCGCCTCAATTAGGGGGTTTTTCCAAATACCGGAGCGACCGAAATCTCACATTTCAGCACAAGCCAGAGTCTTGGTATTGAGGACTCCAGGAATAGATCTAATGGATTCGACGACATTTCGGGCAATGTCTCCCATATCATCGCCCTCGACCTTGACAATTAGGTCGTAGTCGCCGAAGAGTAAATTGGAGTCTGTGACGCAATCGAGGCTAGCCGCTGCATCGCACACGCTGGACTCAGCGCCTGGTTCGACGTTAATTAGTACGTATCCAGCTGACATGAGTACACCTAGTAGGCCATCGCGAATCAAGGTTGCCTAGTTCCTCAAGGGCTGGAGAGCTCCCCGATGAATAGATATCCGATGGCCCCCCCTTAGAGGCGTATGGCTGAGGTAGTGATAGTTCGTGAGTGCCGACATGGTCAGGTCCGCGTCGTATTCGGTGATCTTACTCAAGTGGAAGGCGACGTCGTGATTATCCCGGCTAATAACAGACTAGCCGGACGCGAAGGGCTCGATGAAAGGATGCAACAGGCCGCAGGACCTGAGTTGAGGGAGTTCTGTGCAGGAATCGCCAAAGAGCGCCGTAAATTCAACCTGCAGCCCTGCGGCGTCGGTGAGGCCGTAACCACCCCGTCATTCAATCTCCCTGCCAAGCACCTAGTGCATGTAGTCGGTCCCGATTGTAGGAGGCCAACGCAGGATAACTTCAGGCGAGAACTGTTGAAAAAGTCATACGATGCAATGTTTGAGGCTGTCGAGAAGCTCGATCCCCGTGAAACGCTGGTGACCCCTCCCCTCGGGATGGATGTCTTCGCATATCCGCACAGAGAGGGAGCGCGTATGACGATGGAGATTGTACTCGAGTGGATGGATGCGGAAGATGATCCCGGGGTAGATATGGTTCTGATTGTCACCAACGAGAATAATTTTCTGACCAACATGAAGACGGTTTACCGCGAGAGTGAGGATAGGTTCCCTGGAGTCGACAGAACGCGGGAATACCGAAAGGGCAAGTTCGAGTGAAACTAGACCAATGTTCTCAAGAACCCTGAGAATGCGATAGTGGCATGGGCGGCGTTTACGAGCGTGAGTTGCGTGCTGTACTCGCGGGTGAATTGAAAGGTGTACGCGCGGTTACCAAATCCTGCAACGAAATCGAACGCGCCTGTGCCATGCAAGTGATACAACGCCCGTTCCTAGTCGTCAGAGCCCCCGGCAGCGGTTCAGAGGGCACCGGCGATTTGCTGGTTTTACGCGGCGACATGTGTTTCCCAATAGAAGTCAAGTCCTCCAAGTATCCCAAGCAGTACCTATCTGGAAGGACTATGCTCCAGTATGAGGCACTGCGTTCGACAGGAGAAAGGTGTGGTCTCCTGCCCCTGTATGCGTATAGGCTTAAGGGAGTAAGAGGAGATAGTTGGCGAATCATGCGTGTAGAAGTAGAGTCGTTGAGGGGTAAGTTACGGCACCTCTCTAGGAGCATCCCAAAACTGCCACTCACCCGCAACGGCTCACCACATCTTGACTGGTCCCAAGGGATGCCTCTGCACCGCTTCCTAGCACTAGTATGCCGATCAGATGGAGCTAAATCGATCGATGCAGGCATGACAAGTGTGCAGAAACTTGAGTCGGTACTAGAATTCACCAATTAGAATTCGTTCTCACCAGAGAGTTCGGAATCCAGCCTGTCAAGTCTCTTGTTAAGTCGCTCAACACTTTTCCTGACTTCATTCAAGGAAGCCTGATCTAGTAGTCTCCTGACACTGTCGCGCTCGCGCCTGAGCGAGTCGATTCGCCGGTTCAGGCTCCTCTCATCTTCCTCCGCTTCTCTAGGCATGATAGGCGTAGGGAGTCCTGTCTCAAGGTGCTTACTCTCAAGAGACGCAGGTTGAAGAGGGAAATTGCACCCCTCGCACTATGGAAGAGGGCGAGCGAAGGAGAAGTTACTGGCTCCCGTTCCTGATGCTCTACCTGCTGTATTTCATCGGTGCGCCGCTGTGGGTAGTGGCAGTCACAGGACTCTGGTACATCGGTCTACTGTATCTCGAGAACGAGGGTCACCTCGACAGGTATGGAGTGTCTAGGATGCTTGGAGTCGTGCTCATGGTCAGGACTACGCATGGACAGAGGTTCCTAGAGCGAATTTCCAGTAACAGGAGATTTTGGAGGGCATTCGGGGAGTTCTCAATCTGGCTCTGCCTGTTGGCCATGCTCGGAGTGGTGGTTATGCTCATAAGTGGTGCAATCAGAACCGTGCAGGCCCCCCCTGAGGAGTACTTGCCAGCCAGCGATTTGCTGCTGATACCCGGTGTGACCAGTTTCGTGCCATTCTGGTGGCCGGTGCTAGCCCTCGTCTTCGCATTGGTTATTCACGAGTACAGCCACGGTATCCAAGCACGTGCGCACGGTATGCAAGTACGCAGCTTCGGGCTCCTGCTGGCCGGCCCCATCCCAGTTGGGGCCTTCGCAGAACCGCAGATGCATGAGATGGTTCGTGCCCCTAGACGCGAGAGGATGCGTCTGTACGCCGCTGGCCCGTCAATAAACATCATCGCCACTTACATCGCTCTAATCATGCTGTCAGCAGCAGCCTCTGGTCTGGTTGCGAGTCACTCTGGAGTCTACGCCACTGGGGTCATCGCAGAAGAGGGCGCTGAGGAAGGGGGTCTGCTTCCGTACGAAATTATCATCCGAGTAGAAGGTGTCAGAGTATCCAACTACAGCGAGTTCTCAGAACAGATGGATTTGCTGTCATCAGGTGAAGAGATGACTTTCACAAAACTCTCACAACCCAACTCGGAAGGCAAGCGAACAGTTCGCGACATCTCAGTCACTCTCGGAGACCGTTACCAATACTACATCGGACTGTGCGAAGGCGAAGCGCTGTGCGTAGAAGATACTGAGGCGTGGTTGAGCGAAATAGGGATTGAGCAGGGTGATCCATTCCTAGGAGTGAGTGGCTTGCGCTCTACTTCGTCTACTGTTGACACGTACTCCAGCATCTTCTCGTCTGATCGAGGAATCCTAGATAATTCTCTCTTCACGAGTAAACTCCCTTTACTGATGATTGGAGTTCCGATTGTATATGATGGCCAGACTATGCTGCTTGAGGAGAGAAAGATGCTTCAGGCGGGCGATGGTGAAATCGCCTCTGCTCTTGGAACCGAGGGTATGCTGAAACTCTTCGATTTCCTGTTCTGGATGGTCTGGATAAACTTCCTGCTGGGCTTCGCTAATCTGATTCCGATGATTCCCTTCGATGGGGGCCACATAGTGAAAGACGGGGTTCACTCTGTGCTGGACAGAGTTACCAGCGGCATTCACCCCATGCGAGTGGAAGCGATGGCTGGCCGTATCAGCAGCATGAGTAATGTCCTAGTGTTGTTCATCGTGATTGTGCCGATTATACTGCCGCGACTGGTGTAACTCATTCCTCTTCAGCGGATTCATCGCGTCTCTCGATAACAATCTCTAGCAAGTAAGGTACCGAGATTATGACTGCGACGACCATGAGGAGGCTTCTCCATGTTGTATCCGTAACTTGGGACGAGGTTCCTGAGAATGCGAGTTTTGCTGCACCCAGCCAAGGAATCTCCGTGGATGCGACGCCGACGACCCACTCGTCTTTCACTGCCAGAACCGGATTTCCGTCCTCATCCTTCAGACCGTTTCGTGGATCGCCTCCGGTGGCGACTATCTGATCGATCTTGCAACCATTACTATCCTCGTTGTCCCCTGTTGTCAGGTATCCCTCGTGAGACGGTACCCATTGGTCTATCTCGAGGTCATAGGTTCCACCATGGTAGAGGCACTGGTAGTCGAGTGTCCATGTGATGCTGTCCACGTTTCGCAGAGTGGTCCCCGGAACATCCCAGCCGCCCGACGCGTTAGCCACTGCCTTGAGTAGGGCCCTATGGATGACAGGAGTGTCAGAACCACCATTCTTCTGGAAGATGATAACATCACCCGCCATGCCGTGTGATTCGAATCCGAAGTCGTCGTTACCAGCCTCGGTGGCCTCGACGAAAGTCACAATTTCGATTCTGTCAGGATCCATCACCAGCACCAGATCACCGGGGTCGATGGCACCCAGAGAACCTTCATCCTCGTGCATCATAGAACCGGACTCGACGACAACCAACGGCGGGAATGAGCCAGTCGCTACCCACATCGATCCGAGCAACAGAACCACTAGGCCGAGAGCCAGCATGGCTTCTCTGGCTATTCCCGAAGACATCTCACTCCTCCTCGTCATCCGACTCGGAGCGAGGTCGAGTGGAAAGCAGCAATCCTACAAATAGAGAGATGAAAAGAATGCTGATAGCATCGTAGTGAGGAGATATCTCGTAGACCCGATCGAACTCGTATATCGATGCAGTCAGATCTAGAGTGTGGTCGCGCTCGCCACTGGAACTCGTGAACAACCCCAACATTGTGTTGTATGCAAGCAGTAGAGTCATGGTGAACGTACCAACAATCAGTCCCCGATTGACTGACTGTTTCCTGAGGGCGTGCAAGCCCGGCAAGGTATTGGCGAGAGTTGAATCAGTGGTGAACCACCAAGATTGCCCCGAGGGAGATTGGATTCTAATTTCGTCTCCTTCTGAGGAAAGAACAGGTCCGATTGGACTCACAGACTCAACCTTGTACTTCTTGCCGATGTTGATGTTGTGCATGTGGTAGAGTCCCATCAGACGCGATTGGTACGACTTGCCGAGCATGTCCGCGGCGTCCTCGGCCTCCTTACGGCGTCGCAGGATCTCAGGACGTGATTCGATGAGTAGGATATCCTCAAGGATATGTTGCTGCTTCCAGTATTCACCGAACTCCGGCGCGGCGTAGAACGCTATTACCAACCCACCAAAGAAGGCCAGCCAGCTCCACGGAACCAGATGCTCGACCTCCGGGTCACTATGGCCATCCAGAACGAACAGGAAGACGAAGCCCCAGACTAGGCTGGAGACGGAAATAATCGTTGAATAGGCGATTATCTGGTAGTGGCGGTCGCTCTGGCTCTTCCACCAACGGCCAAACGGCCCCAGTCTGGCAGTGCCTCGACGCGCCATCTCCCTCGACGCGGGGTCATGCTCACACGATTAGTGCCTTCCGACGAGGCGTTTGTCTCTAGAAGGGCTCTGCGGGGCAGTCTAGAGTACAAAATCCGATTGTTTCATGAATGGAGAGCGCCGCTTCATAGCGATGAAGAGTCTCTGGATGGCCCTACTGATGGTCTGCAGCCTGTTCGGACCGGGATGCTTCAGTCCTGAAGAGCCACGGGATTTAGATCCGGGCGCTGACGAAGATGGAGATGGGCTTCCGAATGGGTGGGAGGAGGAACGCGGGCTCGACCCACTGAATGGTAGTGATGGGATTGTCTGTCATGGTATGGCAGAGTACTGCCTGCGAAGTTACGACAACTTCACCTTCCCGGAAACTCACAACTCGTTCGCTACTATAGAGGACGGTGCATGGATGGCGATGAACCACTATACTGGGCTACAAGCACAGTGGGACGGTGGGATTCGTGCATACATGCTCGATACTCATCACTTGTCTAAAGAGGATACTGACGTCGAGGACGTGCGGTTCTGCCACGGTGACCCGGATTCCACCTTCCTACATCCATGCATATACTCAGAGGTGGATGCCTATGCATGGATGAGGCATCTCGGCTCGCTGATGAACAACAGCAGCGGCGACGTGGTCAGTCTACTGCTGGAGAACTATGTTCCTGGAGAACATCTCGAAGTGCTGTTCAACCAGACCGGTATGCTTGACAGGGTCTTCGTGCACCAACCTGGGCAGCCTTGGCCGAGCATCGGAGAAATGGTGCTCAACGGTACTGATCTTGTGGTCTACTGGGACTACCAGTACGACGAGAAGTTTCCCTGGCTACACCACGCTTGGACTCACAGTTGGGATACACCATATGGCGAGCAGGAGCAAAATGAGATGTCTTGCAGAGTCGGTAGGGGTGACGGAATCCAACCAGTCTGGCACCTGAACAACTGGCTGTCGAGCACCTTTGGTCTGGCCGATCCGGTCAGAGCTGGACAGGTGAATGACTACGACACCCTGCTAGAGAGAACTCTGGAGTGCTGGGAGGAGGTAGGTGACAGACCCACCTTCATCGCCGTCGACTATTGGGAGGATGGCGAGGTAACGAACGTGACGATTACGCTGAACAAGATGCCCGACTGGTCAGGAGAGGTTCCCGAACATCCCTGATTCGGGTCGTGACGCAATACCTATGCGCGTCAGACCCAACGGAGGAGACATGCTGGTAGGATTGACTGGTAGGTACGCCTCTGGCAAGACCACTGTGTTGCAGTGGTTCGCCAGTAGAGGGGTGCGAACGATGTCATGCTCCGACTCCATCAGGAGGTGGCTATCTGAGGAAGGAATCGAGGAAAGTAGAGATGCTCTCATCGAAGGAGGACGTGAGTTGAGGCGACGTGGTGGATCTGGTATCCTCGCCGAGATGTTGCTCGATGAGCTGTCAGGGGATGACGCCGTCATCGACTCGATTCGAACCCCCGGTGAAGTCGAGGCCTTGAGGGTTCGAGACGACTTCGTGCTCATCGAAATTCTGGCCGGAACTGATTCACGCTGGCAGCGCTCTCAGAACCGGGCTCGTCTAGGTGACCCGTCTGACAGAGCCACCTTCATCTCACAGGAAAAATCGGAAGAGGTTGCTCTGGATACTGCCGGGCAAGCTCTGGTGGCAACAGCAGAACTTGCTGATCTAATCCTTTTCAACAACGGCTCTATAGAAGATCTGCACGACGATCTAGAAGATTTAATCGAAAGGCTGCCCTAGGCCTGTCTGACTGTGATTCCAGCCTCTTGCATCATCCCCATGGCGATGTCAAAGTCCTCAGTCCAGCGCTCAGGTATCTCAATATCTGCAGGGTAAACCACTTCAGAAACTCCTGCTTGTATGAGTGAGCGTGTACAGCGTGTGCACGGAGGCCAAGTAACATACGCGGTGTTCCCCTTGAGGGAGACACCGGTCCTCGCTGCATGCATTATGGCATTCTCCTCGGCATGACATATCAGTGGATACTTCTGCTCACGGTCCGCGAGTCTCTCATCATCGTCCTCGATGCCACGCGGGAAACCGTTGAATCCGGTCGAGCGGATTTCCCTGTCCTCGCCGACCACAACGCACCCGACCTTGGTCGAGGGATCCTTGCTCCAAGCCGAGATGTGGGATGCCAAATCAAGGAATCTCCTATCCCACTTCTCGCTCATGACTACACCTCTCTAGACATCATTGTCCGGTTGATCCTCGGTCAGACTTGGGTCGTATCCTTCCCATAATTTTGGATTTGAGTAGCAGTCAGGGTCGCCTTCGTCGGCTTGACCGCCGTTGTCATTATCAATACCGTCTCCACAGTTCCCGACCCCGCTATCCCCTCTCTTAGGCAACAATTCGTCTACCCCTCCGGAGGAGACTACTGCAATCAGTATACCGAGAAGAACCAGAGTGAGGGCAATCAGGATGGCTTTTGACGCCGAGTCCTTCGACTCCACTACAACCTTGACCTCGACCTTGTCTTCCTTACCCTCGGACATGTGATGCGAGCATCTCAGCAAGTCATCCTACTTGGGTTCTTAGTGGACTGTCAACTCGTTCCAGAGGTCCAATCCATCCCTATCAACGACATATTTGAGCAGGTCTCCGATGAGATAAACGCTACCGATTACGAGTAATTCGCACTCAAGTTCTCTCGCTAAATTGCCCGCCGTCTCGAAAGCCTTCTCTGGGTTCTTCTCCATGGTTTTGGAGATATTTCCCGAGCCCATTTTATCTATCATCGTGGATAGTTCTTGAACGTCGACAGCAGGGTTCCTGCCGCTCTTCGGCTCGGTCAAGACTAGTTGGAGGAACTGGTCTTCATTGCAGATCTCAGCCAACACTGGCTCAAGTGTTTCACTCAGGTCAGCTTTCTGGCTCAATCCCAGCAGGACCACATTGGGTCTGTCTACCTCTGCGAGATCGTTTGCGAGACTTTCTGCGTTGTGTGCGGCGCTCAGGCGTGTAACCACTCCTTCTATCCAGTCCCCCCCATAGCTCGATGAACGGCCAGGCCAGATGCAGTTTTCGGGGGAAGCTTTCCACCCAAGATGCGCGGCCGCGGTCGCGACCATAGTAGAGTGGCTGAACCACGCCGAGCCGGTTCGGTGCCTAGGCAACCAGGACAAGTCATCCCCTGCTATCTCCTCGATGACTCGCCTGACTAGCAAGTCGTCTTGTTGCAGCGCTATGAGAGGAACTCCCGAACGGTGTATGGCCGCCTTCTCACCGGCAATCTCAGCGAGAGAATCACCTAGGAACTCACTGTGCTCCTTTGAGATGGTGGTCAAGATGCATAAATCGGCCTCGACCAACCTAGTTGCATCGAGTCGCCCTCCTAACCCAGTCTCGATAATGCCACGCTCTATTCCGGCCTCACTGAATGCAAGCATCGCAACGAGGAAGGTTGTCTCGAAATAAGTCGGACTGCACTCTGGCTCCATTTCGGCAGCGTCCCTAACAGAACCGAGCAATCTATCGAATTTCACAGGTGATATCGGTCTGCCGTCAATTCTAATCCTCTCCTCGACGGTAACCAGATGCGGTGAGGTGAACAGTCCGGTGGTGAGCCCGTTGGCACAGGCAGCCGCAGACAGTTGGACGCATACAGATCCCTTTCCGTTACTGCCAGCAACATGAATTGAAGGGAAGTCGAGATGCGGATTTCCCAGTCTGGAAAGAAGCGTTGCACAGTTTTCCAAGCCCAGTTTTACTCCCATTAACATCCGCTCGTCGAGCCAGTCTCGGACACTCATTCGGATTCCCCACTCCCAAGCAACACCCGGGCGCGAACGGGTCAAGGTGATATGGGCCTTGAAGTTCGTGGGAGCATGGACGGAAGCGAGCCAGGCAGTGTGCTCGAAGTGATGCGGCAGCAGTGGGCATCAATGGTGAGCATGGGGGGAATGTTCGTCGGCACGATTCTACTGGGCCTTAGCATCCAGCCGGTTTACGATATTGACGAAGTCAGAGCCTTCGGAGCCGAGGGTGCATCCAAGGGCGGCTATGTCGCCTTGGAACTGTTATTCATCATGATTTTCACGGTGCTGATTATCTGGTTAGCGCGAAAAGGCCTAGATTTTGTAATCAAGGCAATTGTAATGTTTGCTCTGTGGTTCAGCCTGTTCTACGCCGTACAGCCTTTTTCGGCTCTTCTGTGGTGGTTAATAGGCTTGGAATCTATCAACTTAGTCGCTGGCAGCACCGTGGTCATCAGCACAGCGCTGATGCTACTACTGCATCTATACCCAGAGTGGTACGTAGTCAACACCGTTGGGATACTCGTCGGTGCCGGAGTCATCACACTGATTGGCGTTTCATTCGTTCCTGTACTCATCATCGCGTTCATGCTCGCTGCGGCGATATACGATCACTGGGCAGTCAACAGTAGCAAGCACATGCTTGAGCTGGCTGATACGATGATTAAGAACAAGCTCCCAGTGCTGTTGGTTGCCCCTAAAGAGAGAGGTTATTCATTCATCGAGGAAGAGGATCGGGTGATGCGCAGAGAAGATTCCGAAGACATGGACTGGGATGATCCAGCCCCCAATATCAAACCGAAGAGTGGCGGTAGAGAGGCCCTATTCATGGGACTGGGTGATGTCATATTCCCCGGTATGCTGGTGATATCATCTGTATCTTTCCTACCGGAATGGGGACCGGAAATAAGCACTATTTGGGGGATCCCAATGTATGCGGGCCCTCTAGCTGTCGGCCTAGGTACACTTTTCGGTGGCCTGTGTGGCTATGTAGCACTAATGACACAAGTTGCCCGTGGTGAAGCACAAGCTGGTCTGCCGCTGCTCAACGGTGGCAGCATCCTAGGATACCTAGTATCGGGCGTAATCGCAATCGGCCCGGCCGCTCTATGGCAAGACATCTCGTTCCTGTGAGCTCAACGGCCGATTGGTTGAAGGGTCGCTGACCAGCCCTAGGGGCTGGTCGCAATGCTAGACATCAGCATGTTCAGAGAACATTCTGACGTCATCAGGGCTGACCATGACAGACGTGGCCTGACGCACGAGAGCATTGACGAGGTCATCCGCCTAGATGAGGAATGGCGCAGTATCAGGTACGATGCAGACCAACTCCGGAAGGCTCGCAATGAAGCTGCTAGGGGCATCGCTGAGGCAAAGAAATCGGGTGATTCGTCGGCTGCTGATGCGATACTGACCGAAGTAGCGGACATCGGCGCTCAGATTGACAAGTTGGCGGAGCATTCAGACGCGTGCCTAGCGCAGCGTGACGCATTGAGGATGAGAATTCCCAACATCCTGCACACTGAGGTGCCAATAGGAGAGGACGACCAGAAAAACACCCTGCACAGTATGCACGGCGAGAAGGTCGAACTGGGTTTCGAGCCGCGTAACCACAATGATCTGATTGAGATGAACGGTTGGGTCGACCAAGCGCGTGGGGCCAAAGTCGCTGGCAGCCGCTTCTACTTCATGCAGGGCGACCTAGCTAGGCTAGAGATGGCACTACAGCAGTATGGCGCTGATTTCTTGATAAGTAGGGACTACACACTTGTACAACCTCCTCTAATGATGAATCGGGACGCCTACGAAGGTGTCACCGACCTAGCAGATTTCGAGACCGTGATGTACGGCATAGAACCGGACAATTACTACCTCATCGCGACCAGTGAGCACCCCCTCACCGCAATGCGGATGGACGAGATAATCGAGCCCAGCGAACTACCGATACGATTGGTCGGAGTCTCAGCGTGTTTCCGTCGCGAAGTTGGTGCACACGGGTTGTCTGATCGCGGTATCTGGAGAGTTCACCAGTTCACCAAAGTAGAGCAGATTGTAATCTGCCATCCGGATGACTCTTGGGGTCACCATGAGGAACTGTTGGGAAATGCGGTGGATCTATGGGACAGTCTCGGACTGCACTACAGAGTTGTGAACATCTGCACAGGTGACATGGGCACAGTGGCGGCGAGGAAGTACGACCTCGAGGCGTGGCTGCCCGGAGCTGGGGACTACAAGGAGGTCGTCTCGTGCTCGAACTGTACCGACTACCAGGCCAATCGTCTGCGCATGAGATATAGGACCACTGAGGGCAACGAGACGGTGCATACGTTGAACTCTACGGCGATAGCAACCAGCAGGGCACTAGTCGCGATTTTGGAGCAAAATCAGATGAAAGATGGGCGCGTCAGTGTTCCTGAGGCCCTCAGACCCTACATGGGTGGCCAAGAAGTCCTAGAGCCACTTCACTGAGCCGGCGCTTCACTCCGGCGCTTCATCCTGACAAGCAGTGCCACCACCAGTATCACGACGAAGGCTGAGATGAACGGTATCAGAATAGCGATTAGTGTGAGAGCCACGCTGGCGACGTTTTCACCTGTGGCGACAGCAGGGTTGCCTAGTCCGAAGGTAAAGGTCGAGCTTAGGCTGCGAGTCGCGACTGTAGCTGACTGAATAGTGGCAGCCACTCCACCGCCGGCAACAATGGCTACCGCCCACTGGAAGATGGGTTCGGACCCCTCGAGAACTATTGCCGTCATCGCCACTCCTGCAATGATAGAAGCGGGTGTTGCTATAGTATCGAGAACATTGTCTACCCACGGTGCGTAGAAGCCCGCGAACTCGGCCACGGTGGCTATCCCTAGGACTATGATGGCCAGAGTGGAAGTGAAGAACTCGAACTGCGTTCCCACAAGATCGAGTTCAAGGAACCAGACGATGTCAAGACGTGCCGCCACAGACAACAAGAATGGCGGCAGGAATACCCTGAATCCTGATGCTGCTGCTAGGCTTATTCCCATCAGGGTGGCCATGATTACGGCGACCGCTTCCATGTACAGCCGACCTCGAAGCTCAATATTAACCCAGACCCGTCCTCAATCCCCGATTTCAACGAGTGTTACTCCCATCTCCACTCGGTCACCCACCGAATAGTGCAGCTTGGTAATCTCACCCGCTGTGGGGGCCTGTATCCTATGCTCCATCTTCATCGCCTCCATGACCACTAGAGTCTGTCCCTCACGGACTCTCTGGCCCTGCTTAACAAGGACCTCCAGAATTGTGCCCGGCATCGGCGCTGATAGGCCACCTTCAACAGATTTGTCTTCAGCACTGCCAGGCTCGTGCATGCGCACTACATGGATTCGTCCGTCTAGGTGAATCCACCAGTCATCTCCAAGTTTGGCAACGTGTGCTAGGTGCAGTGCTCCATCAATCTCAACCCTGAGTCGCCCGTGCTGATTTACACGTGAGATGCTAATATCTGGGAGATTGACGGCGATGCCATTGAGATTCAAGGAAGAGATACTTAGGAATCCTTCTGAATCTGATACACTAGCGGTGTAACGCCCTGTGCCCTCTGCTACGCTCCACTCCATGTTGCACCTCAGGGAAATGACCTCGTCAGGGTCCTGAACGGATCTCCGGGATGGCCTGTATGCTCGTCTAATACCTTCACTCCGCCATCGGATGAGGTTCGCTCAAGTCCG
>NTJT01000026.1 GCA_002457605.1 Marine Group II euryarchaeote MED-G34
GATGCCCGAGTTGCAGTTCGTTTTGGTTCGACGCCGGAGAGTTGCAGAGGATATCTCCGTCCGAGAACGGCGATGATGCCCACAGAGAGGCAAACGCTCTCTCTATCGTTATTGAGATGCTGTTCCACTTGCCTTTCGTGATTCGCTAATCACAAGACTCCGTTATAGATTAGCGCGGCGAACACGAACATCAGAATTCCCATTGCCCCGTCAATCCTACGCGCTTGAGCGCGTAGCTTCGAGACCCCGTCGCCACGCGTCAGCACTGTTGCTACAGTGACATACCAGGTGCCGTCGATGGCCATTCCCAGTAACCCCATACCGAACAGGGTCTCAGTGCTGATGTCGGCTTCGATAAATGGAGTGTATAGGGCTAGCATCCAAGCGAGTATCTTGGGATTGAGCAGGGCTATCGCGAAGCCCTGAGCGAACCCTGCACGGCCCGAAGGGCCGTGATTATCCTCTCCGGGCGATTCATACGGCTCTCCTTTAGATGCCTTCAGGAAATTGACACCGAGCCACATCAGTAGGGTGATTCCACCCCACTTCAGTATCGTCTCAGTGGACTCGTGTAGGGTGAGTGCCGTGGCGATTCCTGCAGCAGCGAGGAACGCGTAGATACCGAAGCCGATGCCGTGCCCAATACCAGTCATCACCCCTTGACGCCGTCCTCCTACCATGGTGTTCCTGAGCACCACTGCAAGGCTGGGGCCGGGACTCATCGCACCGAGTATGAACACGGTGGCCAGAGCGGCCCAGGCCTCCGGTGTCAAGTAATCACCCGCTTTGGAGTTCAGGAGTACATGGCTTCAATCTCAGTCGCCCAGTTCTCGCGAATCTGCTTCCTGCGAATCTTCAGGGTGGGTGTTAGTTCACCGTGGTCTACGTTGAGATCACGTGGTAGCACTGTGAACTTCTTGATCTGCTCTGGATTGCTAAACCTCTGATTCAAATCGCCCACTGCCTCCCCGAGCTCGTTGTGCGTTGCACTTCCCACTGCAGTGTACTCGGATAGGTCATGGCCCAACTCAGCCAACTTGGCGAGTTGCTCAGCAGGATCCTTGGGAACTTCAGTCGCTCCGTCTAGGCCATGCACATCGCGCAGTATCGCTCCGACATCCAGTGTGAATAGGGCGCTGCAGAACTTGCGGTTGTCGCCGATGAGCATGCACTGTGAAACCACCGGGATACTCTTCATCGTCTCTTCAATAACGAGAGGTGCGATGTTTTTACCTGCAGATGATACGTAAATTTCCTTGAGACGGCCAGTCACGTAGACATAGCCATCGGAGTCAATGCGACCTAAATCACCAGACTTCAGCCAGCCGTCCTCAGTCATCGTCTCAGCGGTGGCCTCGGAATTCTGGTAGTATCCAGCCATGACATGCCGACCGTGGAACTGAATCTCTCCATCTCCCTTCTCATTGGGGTCGGCAATCCTCAGGTCGGATCCCTCTAAGGGCTTCCCAACGCTACCAATCCTGTTGTTGCCCCCATAGTTTAGCGTGGCACCAGCAGTGGTCTCAGTCATCCCGTAGCCTTCGTAGAGAGGTATGCCGAGAGTATGGAACAGCTCTAGTATATCTGGATTGATTGGTGCTGCTCCGGTGATAGCGTACGTCACATTGGAGAAGCCAATCTTCGCCTTAGCCTTGTTCTTGATGATGCCACCAAGCACGGGTATCTTGAGGAGTCCGAGTTTGCTACCCAGTGCGGCCATGAGGTTAGAGTAGACCTTCTCATAGATTCTAGGCACTCCTATGAACAGATGCGGCTGAACCTCCTTGCAGTAGTCAATCGAGTGCAGTGGGTTGTCCACAACTCTCATGTGCATGGCGTCACGGATCCAGATGAGGTTGTCAGCCAACTGGCCGAACACATGGGCACAGGGCAGCCATGATACGTATCCATCGCCTTGGTCAAAGCGAGTAATCTTGTGGACTGCATCTATTTCGTAATCGAAGTTGTCATGAGTCAAAACAACCCCCTTTGGATTTCCAGTGGTACCGGATGTGTAGATTAGCGCGGCGGTATCGGACGGCTTAATGCTCGCAATCCTGTCCATAACCGCTGAATCAGGAGTTTCCGCTCCTCTGACCATGAAGTCAGACCAAGACATCGCGTTGGGGTGGTCGATTGCATCCATCCCGGCCATTGACACCACTGCCTCGACCTTTTCTAGCGAATCCATGGTGGCCTGTAGCCTGTGAGTACACATCTTGCTTGAGTCTCCTCCATCCATGGGATTCGTACCCACGAAGACCACCTTGGAGTCTGAGTTTCCAACCACCCATTCGACCTCTTCGGGAGAGCATGTGTGATAGACGCCGACCGCGGCTCCGTTGCACATGTTGGCAGCAGCGTAGGCAGCATACCACTCCATGCGGTTGTAGGAATAAATACTCAACTTGTCCCCGGCTTCAAATCCCATCGCGATTAGAGATTTCGCAACTCCCATCGTGGTGTCACAGAATTCTGACCAGGTCATACTGACCCAGTTCCCGGAATCGTCCTTCCAGGATATCGCGTTCTCGTTGGCGTATTTCTCGGCATTTGAAATCAGGTACTCGGGCGTGGTCATCGCTGACATGCCTCAGGACAGAACATTTGCCGCCTTAACATTTTACTAGCCCCTCTGGGACAATTTTCCGGACACTCAGGGTAGCACTGCTCTGACATTGGCGCGCCAGTCCGCGCCGCCGTTGCGATTGGCTAGCGGTGAAGCAGGAGAGGGATGCCAACAGCCTAGGACCTCGACAGAGTAGTCTGCCAGTGCTGCCTTCGCTCGCGATTCAGCAAACTTACCTACTCCTATGACTCGCTTGGCATCGAGGACTCCAACAACTTCGCGCAGATGCTCGTCGCAGCGCTCGAGTAGGGCATGTGCGGTGGGTCCCGCGACCTTGTCAGGAGTGATGTTGGTAGCACGTGGGCCGGTGAATAGCATCAGTGGGCAGTGATTGACGAGGAAGACATTGCTGGCTATGGCCTCAGCATTACCGTAGCGCTCAGACAAGAGGCCCCACAGACGGGTGCCCGAAACCTCCTCACGAGGGTACTCGAGGCCGATGACGGGACGCCTTGGATCGGCCGCCTCGGGTTGATTCACTGGAATGCCAGTGATGTCCAACAGGTCGCGAACCATCGAGGTCGCAGCGAAAGGAATCCCCATCTGGCCCATTCCATGTGGACCGGGGTTCATCCCGAGGACGACGGTTCGCGCACTACTACTGCCCATTCGTTTGAGATATGCCTCATGCGCATCCCATGCATACTCCAGAGGATTGTAGCAGACATCGACACTTCCCTCAGATACAAGCTTCCTGCCGATTGGACCAACATCGTCACGTAGGTCTGCAGCAGCACGAATCAGCGAATCTACTGCCATCTCATCACTGCTTCACGTCCGCTACTGTCGCGCCTGACAGGGAGAGGAGATTTTCAGGTGTGATAGGAAACACGGTCTGAGCCGTTCCGCCCGCACCCCACACTAGATCGTACTGCATCAAATCCTCGTCCATCATCACTGTGACGGGCTTGGAGTGGCCGAAGGGAGGCACTCCGCCAATTTGGTACCCCGTCGCTTCGAGGACATACTCAGGCGTAGCCATACTGGGTTTGTACCCAAGCGCACGCTTCAACTTACGTTTGCGATCGACGCGATTGGATCCTGAGGTGATGACGACCACGGCACCGTCCCTGCCTGCGAAGACAATTGATTTGGCAATATGAGCGACATCACAACCGAGTTGGTCGGCTGCATCCTGTGAGGTCCGAGTACCTTCGGCGTACAGCCTCGCCTCTGGTTTGTATCCCAAATTTTCGCACTCGGAGAGCCATAGCTGGTGCCCGTCCATAACTCGTCATGAGAGCCATACGACTTCATCATTAGGGAGTCCATTGAAGCGAACGACCTCGTCGCAGCGGTATGCAGTGGTTGCTTCAGGCTGATACGGTCCGCAAGACCATACGGGCTTGTATAGCGGCCCAATTGGCGACGCTCGCGGTGTGTTACGCGTTATGGGTCTCTGAAGGCTGTGATTACTTCATGCCCTTCATCTCCGACACCGATACTCAACCAGTCTCCGGAGTACCTTTCACAATCGGCTTCACCGTCTCTGGTCTGCTGTTGACTCTGCTGGCCTGGCAGTTGTTCCGCCTCAGGTCTGACTGGATATCGTCCAATCCTACTGGAGCCCGATTGAGGTCACTCAACACCTTCTCTGCCATCTTTGGGATTATCTCCGGTTTGTTCATCGTCTGGATAGCCTACACGCCTTGGGATGAACAACTTGCATTGCATCTGCTGCAGGCACGCGTAATCTTTGGCGCCTCTCTTATTTGGGCAATCCTCACTACTATTCTGGCCAGTGAAATGGTAGCCTTCGACACTCGCTTCCACGAAGTGTATGTGCCGCGTAGGAACAGGGCCGCATTCACGGGCCTGTGCTTAGGTCTGATGGCGCTGAGCGTAGTACAGTACACAGGAATCTCAGTCGGTCTTCTTGAATTCGAAACCTATGTCGATATGGTTCAGATCTGTACTGATCTGGCAATCACTGAGATGTCTATGGCGGCGCTGTTTGAGTGGGCTATGGTTTTCGGATTGATTGCCATAGTGGAGACCGGAATCCACGAGATATCGCTACTAACTTCACACGAATCTGAGGAGTAATCGCGCACGTGCGCCTGTGCAACGTTCATCAGGACTACACATCGCGGAGGTGCTCATGTGGTGGCCAATCGGTCCCTATGGAACGATGATGGCGGTCATACTCCTCTCAACCATACCACTGCGTAACCTCCTGACCCGTGACGAGCCCGACAAGCGCCTAGCGCTCTCTGAACTCCCGGCTGAGATTAGGGCCAAGGGATATCACTGGCACATCTCCCTCTACGTTGTGATGTACCTCTACAAATTCCTAATCGACCAGCACAACGAGCCAATCAAGGCGAGGGTCGGAGGCTACACCCATTGGGTGCACGGACTCGAGGGAGAATTCACACTGTGGGCCCAGGAAGCCTTCCGTAACGACCTATTGACTGACCTCCTCAATTTCCACTATCTGTTTGTGTACCTGTTCATCATCTGGTTCTCACCGATGTATTTCATCCTAGTTCGAGACCACGTCATGGCTGACAAAGCAGCCCTCAATTATCTGGTAATTTACCTGCTCGCAGTCCCCCTCTACCTGTTCTTCAACATCGAGGTGACATCCTCTTACATCCCTGGGATGGACGCACTTCTATACCACGATAATTGGTTCATCGAGTTTGCCACAAATAACGATCCAATGGATAACGGAGTTCCTAGTTTGCACTTCGGACTACCAGTTGGACTTCTAATTCTAAACCGACTCCATGTGAGGGATTTGGGAATCAGCATCAAGGAATGGCGGCACCGAGAATTCGACCTCTTCATCCAACTTAATCTGGTAATCTATTTCTTCTCAATTCAGTACCTAGGTATTCACTGGATTTTGGATATCATTCCCGGAGTCTTACTTGCAGCAATCTGTGCGATGTTCGTCCATGCATGGCAGCCGCGGATACGCGCGCGGCCCGTGAATGGCTGGAAGTCAATGATTCCGGAGAAGCGCTCGCTGGTTGCAGCCACAGTATTCGCTCTGCTCTGCACGACTGCCCTAGCAAGCCTAGCTGTCGACGGAGTGGGTACCGAAGAGGGCAACCCGAACATGCGGATAGGTACTGGTGACGTGAATATTGATGTCATTGAGGTCCACAGTCTGTGGGATCCGGTTGGAGTAGAGGTCGTCAATGTCGGCGAAACTCCGGTGTATGTAATAATCATTGATCGCAGCCACGTTGTCCCTTACACAGACAGGGGGCATGTAGATTGGGATTCGATAGTAACCGGCTCAGCACTCAATCCTGACTTCCAAGGAGTAGTTCTCGGTATCGGAGAGTCTTGGGCGGCCGAGGTTGAAACTCCCTCTATCTATGACACACATCTAATTCTATGCAGAGTGGCCGGAATAGCCGAGGGAGTGGGTGAGCTTCACATCACCATGGATTACGTAGATGACGAATTAATCTGGAGTGCAATACTGTTGTCTATACCGGCCTTTTTCATCACGGGACTCGTCATCGAACAAGCAATGCGCCGTTCAGAGAATGAAGTGGGCGAACAGGCCACCGATGAAGAGGCCTGATACTGCCCCTAGGCCAATCCAGGTGCCAATCCGAAACGCCGGGAAGTTGCGCTTCCAGACGTACATAGACTGAAAGATCCAGAACAATATGACCGGAACGAACCATACGAAGAAGGCAAGCTGAGGTAGGAATGCCAGCAGCATCCCTATGTTCGCTCCCGCAATCAACTCGGCGCTCCCTCCTGCTGGCTCTGGAGCGAAGTACAGGAGCGTGCTCGCGATGACTAGTCCTACAAACGGAGTGGCCAAATCCCAGTCGAACAGTCTAGGCACGCCTTCGACGATGTGAGGTATACACGCGAAGACGAAACCGAACAGGCTCGGCACGGCAACGGGCCACAGCGGCGCCACCTCCCACTTCATGTCGTTGCGGCTATTGCACACCCCCATGAAGGCTACGAGTTCCTCCGGAAGGTTTTCTTTAGATTTCTTCACCTCAGGTTAACATGGTAAAGGGAGAAGTCGTGCTTGGATGCCTTGCACCCCACCCTCCACATGTCGTCTATGCGGAGAATCCAGAGCAGAACGAGCCGTTCTCCGAGGGTGGCTGGGAGGCGCTGCGTTGGGGCTACCACAGCCTGGCTCGCAAGCTGAAAGACATCGACTACGACTGTATCGTCGTCCTGACTCCGCACTGGCAGACCTACGTGGGCACTCATTTCCTCGGACTTGAGCGCTTCCAGAATATCAGCGTAGATCCAATCTTCCCTAACCTGTTCAGATTCAACCATGACATCACAGTCGACGTCGAGATGGCCGAGGCCATGCATGATGCTGCTGCTGAGGCTGGAATCATAACCAAAATGATGCGAAACCCAGACTTTAGGGTCGACTACGGCACCATTGTGAGTTGCCACATGCTCAATCCCGATTGGGACAAGCCGATAGTGACCATTAGCAGCAATCGCTCGACGCATTACTACTCGAACGAGGTGATGAACGAGCAGGCCACTGCATTGGGAGATGCCGTGATGAAAGCAATCGAAGCCAGCGGCAAGAAAGTCGTATTGGTAGCCAGCCACTCACTATCACACAGGCATTTCGTGACCGAGGCACCGCTACCTGAGGACATGAGCCGCGAGCACATCTACAACCACAGCCAGTATGTCTGGGACATGAAGCTCATCGATATGATGAGACGGGGTGAGATGCAGGAGGTAATCGACGTGCTGCCTGAAATGATCGAGCAGACGATGGCCGAGGCAGAAGGCGGCGGTCTGACTTGGATGATGGCCGCAATGGGCATGCCCGATTACCCTGCGGAAATTTATGGTTACCAATCTGTTATTGGGACAGGTAACGCAATCGCGGCTTGGGATCCCAATGAATCCACGCGCCAATTGGTCCTCTGAGGTGATTGAATGAGTGAGGAACCTGAAATCGTACTTGGGCTGTACGTTCCACCACATCCGCAACCATTGCTCGCTCCGGAGCAGAACGAGGGATGGAGTAGACTCCGAGAGGCCTTCGACACCTGTCGCCAGCGCATCGAGGAGAGCGATGCAGACCTGATGCTGATCTACTCGACCACTTGGCCCAGTATCGTTGGGCACCAGATACAGGCCCACCCTAAGCCGGTATTCACTCACGTCGACGACGACTTCCACTTCCTTGGCTCGATGCCATATGAGTTCCATATGGATGAGGAGTACGCAGAGTGCTACAGAGAGGCTTGCGAGGCTCGTGGCCTGCATGCGCGCACAGTGGCCTACGACGGCTTCCCCATCGACACCGGATCAGTGGTCGCTCTCAAACTGCTAAATCCGGACAATCGGATACCGGCATGCATCGTCTCAAGCAATGTGTATTCTAACCGCGCCGAGCAAATAGTGCTCGGAAAGGCGGCGCGTGACGCCATGTCAAAGCTTGGCAAGAAGGTCGTAATTGTGGTGGTGGCAAGCCTTTCCAACAGGATGTTCACCGAGCACATCGACCCAGCCGACGACAGGATACACTCGGCCAAGGATGATGAGTGGAACCGCAAGATACTGGAGTTCTTCGGGAACGGACGACTCGAGGACATCAGTCAGTTGAGTCGTGATATCCAGGGTCAGATTAGAGTTAGCAAGGTCGTAGCTTACAAACCGGCATGGTGGATGGCTGCGACTATGGGGCAACACAACAACTACGATGGCGAGGTGCTGGCCTACGAGGCCCTACACGGAGCCGGTGGCGCGGTGATACAGTTGACTCCGGCCAAGGGAGGAGTTGGTGACAAGGAGTTCGACGAGGACGACGTGGAGTTCTATCATGGCGACCGCAGTGTGTTGGATAAGGGGATGCTATGATGCCGCACGACAATCATCCTGAAGAGGAGGAAGACGACTCCAGCATCATCGATGACATCGTCGATATCAGCGAGGGCGCACTGAGCAAGGGCGCTGAAATCATCGGCACGGCAGCAGGCCTCGCTGTGGGCGGACCCGTGGGAGCAATCGTTGGAGGGGTCGCCGGCAAGAAGGCGGTGAGCAAGCTGATGGGTGACGACGGCCCGTTCATCACTGAGGAAGGCCCCTCAGCAGTTGGCGCCTACCCTCACCTGTACAAGGTTGGCGACCTACTGTTCGTCAGCGGTATGGGCCCGCGCACTCCAGACACTAACGAGATCCCAGGAGGTCCTGTAAAGGATGCAGATGGCAACACACTGGACTATGACATACGCGCACAGACTCACTCAGTCATCAATAACGTGCGAGTAATTCTCGAGGCACACGGCTCTAGCCTCGATAATGTGGTCGACGTCTTGGTATTCCTCATCGACATGGAGCGCGACTTCCCAGACTACAATGAGGTCTATTCGCACTACTTTGGGGAAATCTTGCCTGCCCGCACCACTGTGGCAGTAGAGGCCCTGCCTACCTCCATAGCAATCGAGCTAAAGGTCATCGCCAAGGCCTGATGCCGGGAAAAGGTTAGTCACCTCTTGTCACTACTCCGGTCCGTGGAGACAATCAATTGCAAGCATGTTGGGCAGGGCCAAACCGCCCAAGAGCCAAACGGCAAGGCTTGCAGGAGAGTCGCATTCAGGAACTCGTTCTACTGCTATGCTCACAGGCATTTGTATCCAGACGCGGAGACTAGGAGGGAATACGAGAAGAGACGGAAGACACTATCGAAGGAAGACCCCGACTACGAACCTCGGATAATGAAGACGACGCCCGAAGAACCCGAACCTCGTACCGGCCCATCCTCAGAACAGGAACTTCAATCCCTAGAAAAGGAACTTCAGTCCCTGCCACCGGACTGGGACGAGTTACAGGAGGAAGGAGGATGGTGGGATTCAGCGTTGGTAGAAGCGACCCCCGAGGAGAGGATGAAGGAGGCCCTTGCGAACGCGGAGGTAGCTAAACGCTCACTGAAGGCCGAGGAGATCTACTTAGTCGCATCTTTGGGAGGCGAAGTTACTGACGAACTGTTCGGCAGTGACTTATCTTCTTCAATAGTATATGGTGGCATCACAGGCTTTGCCGCTTTGATAGCAATTCCATTTCTCCCAGTAATCATGATGGTACTACTAGCAGGAGCGGTGGGCGGCAATGTTGGTACAGGAGGTGGTGATTTTGCAAATGATACTATTTCGTCATTGTCCCAAGCACTTTGGAAAATCCAGTTTTTCGCAGTTTTCATCTCAGGAGGGGCACTTCTTGGCTTCAGCAACTACCGAAATCGCATGGAAGCCCTGACTAAGGGGAAGGCAGATTTCATTGCCGAAGGATCTCTGATGGATTCTTGATTGGCAGTCAGGAAGAGGCCTGATTTTCTATGTCCTCAGAAGCGCACCAAGTCGGCGCTGTCAGCGGGTTGCAGCGGCTGGGAGTGCCGTTTGGAATCGCGATCCAGTAGTCCATCCCATCGACAGGGCCGGGGTAGTCTGTGGAGATTGTGTGAGCCCCTGAAGCCAGCGCGGCCTCAAACCGGGCGGTGTCGTTGTCGTCCGGCTCCTCACCACCGCTGTCCGCGCGGGTGCGTACGATGTAACCTTCGTTGACCAATCGGGATATGTCCTCACCACTGCCAATGGGGTCGGTAAGTGAGAATATGGCAGCCTCATCGCTGCCCTCGGGTGAGAGCGTGAACATCAGGGAACCAACGAGACCAGGGTGCTCATCGAGATAGAGATCTCGCATCCCCCCACTGGCAAGTAGAACGAAGATGGCCTTGCCCCGACTCTCCTCAAGCAACGGCCATCCATCGTTTATCACGCCCTCATTGAGGGTTGGCCATTCACCTCGCACGTCATCAGGAGCGATGGTTCGGTTCCTCGGCCAGAACTCGGCGATTTCATTCTCGATGTCTTCGAGTATCCCAGACAATTCCACAGTAGTGGTGAGGTCGACTGCCTGCTCGGGCCAGTCCTTGGGCTCAATCCAAATCATCAATGGGTGGTGCTGCTCATTGGCCTCGGACCATGTTAGAAGAGTCTCGAGGCAATTCTGGAAGGTAGGGCAAGTAGTGCCCGAGTCGTATTGGTTGTGGTACACGCGCAATCCTTCTCGGACATCCCACCAGACATCGATTTCGAACTGCCGAACTCCGAGCTCTGAGGCTTGAATATCAAGAGGCTCGTGAGTGTACATGTATTCTCGAGTCGGCGATACGAGGGGCTCGATGTGATACGAGTTATGTGTCCCCTCCATCTGGATGTGATTGAGTCTCAGAGACTCTTTCCCAGGCTCATCTCCAAACATAACGCCACCGTTCCCGATGCCGAAGCAGCCACTCAGTGGGACGAGCAGCAGCATGATTGCCAGAATACCTTGCAGAAGCCTCATTCTCAGTTTACCAGAGGGTGCTCCAAGGATGAAGGATTCGGCGGGCGAACCTTCAACAACGGCCAAGATTCGGGCAAACTATGAGACCAGTAGGTCCTAAGGACCTAGCAGGCATTGTCCTGACTCCTATTGAAGCAGTCTCAGACACTCTTGAACGGAAACTGGGATTGTTCTCCGTTGTGGTGATATCGCTGTCCGCGATGATTGGCAGTGGATTGTTCGTCCTGCCTTCACTGGCCTTCGAGATGGTCGGAGGGGGTGCTTGGCTGGCATACGTCTTCGCAGCCCTTGTGGTGATACCCGGGGCCCTAAACAAGAGCGAGCTAGCATCGGCAATGCCGACTTCGGGTGGCTCATATGTCTACGTCGAGAGGGTCTTCGGCCCGATGTTTGGTACTATGACCGGACTCGCCTTGTGGGCGTCATTCTTACTCAAGGCAGCATTCGCACTGATTGGGTTCTCTGCCTATCTGATGTTCATCCAGAGCTATCTGGGCACCGAAATTACGGATATCCAAGCCGCTCTTGGGATGCTGGTCCTAATCAGTGGAATCAACATCTTGGGAGTAAAGCGAATCAAGTCAGTGCAAACCCCAGTGGTTACTCTTTCTATACTGATGCTGGTGGGCTTGACGGTGTGGGCCATCCTGAATGGCGATGCCGACTACTCTAGGGCCAAGCCCACGCTCGAGACCACAGAAGACTGGATGACCATGGGAGAGGCAGCGGCTCTGGTCCTGGTCTCATATGCCGGTGTGACGAAGGTGGCGGCAATCGGCGGCGAAATCAAGAATCCCGGAAAGAACCTACCCGGCGGCATCATGACCTCACTGGTCATTGGCACAATCCTCTATGCCGTTCTAGTGGCGACTATGGCCGCAGTCATCCCTCCTGAGGCCTTTTTCGACTCTCAAGGGCACCCTATTGAGGATCCCGTCAGGGCCTTTGCCGAGATCATCGGAGGTAGTTCAGTGGCCTTGTTTGCAGCGGTAGTCGCAATACTCACAATGACTTCGATGTCCCTTGCTGGGATACTGGCTGCCTCCCGCTATCTGTTCGCGATGTCCAGAGACAGTCTGCTACCCGCCTCTCTTGAGGACCTCCATCAGAAGTATGACACTCCTCACGTTGCGATTATTATCACTGGACTCGCGATGGCATGGGCACTGGTTTCCATCGACGTGCACCAAGTGGCCGAGTTCGCCAGCGGATTCCAGATTATGGCATACATGCTGATGTGTCTCAGCGTTCTTGTGATGCGCAAGGCAACCAAGTCACATGCTTGGTATCGGCCCGAATACCGCGCCCCTCTACACCCATTCCTACAGGTCTTCGGAATCATTGCAGGTGGCTCATTGCTCTTCTTCATGGGTATTGAGGCAGTTATCGGAGCCGCAGCGGCCGCCGCACTCGGCTGGTTGATCTACCAAAGCTATGGCAAGAGACATATCAGCCATAGGATATCACCATGGGAGACCTTCCGCCTGATGTCCTCGGCCCCGGAAAAGGCAGAGGAACGCAGGCGTACTGCCGCATTCTTCGCAGCAGACACATGGGGCAACAAACTGCTCACCCTCAGACAGTTCACCTCTGCAGTGGATGCGCTGGGGATGAAGGCCGATGACGCTGATAAGCTCCGAGTGTATTTCCACGCCGCAGATGAGAACGGCGATGGGCTAATCCACCTTGAGCAATACCTGATGGCTCTCGAGACAATGGCTTCCGACGAGATCTGAAGTAGGCGAGTGGTTGAAGGCGTCAATAGCCCTCGCCGCACTCCCAGAGGGAGTGCTATGGTTTCCAGCCGAGCGAAGAAGGTCACTACTCAGACCCTGCAGAAGATGAAGCAGTCTGGCGAGAAGATTGCCATGCTGACTGCATACGATTACTCTCTAGCTCGTCTCGTGGATGGTGCTGGTATAGACGTAATTCTTGTCGGCGACTCTGCTTCGAACGTGATGGCAGGAAACGAGACCACAGTACCGATTACTCTCGACCACATGATCTACCACGCCCAGTGCGTGGTCAACGGTGTCGACAGGGCACTGGTTGTCGTCGACATGCCATTCGGTTCGTATCAGGGCGACTCCAAGACCGCGCTGGACTCGGCTATCCGTATAATGAAAGAGTCTGGCGGACACGCTGTCAAGCTCGAAGGAGGCACCGAGGTCTGCGAGTCGGTCAAGCGCATCGTCGAGGCCGGCATCCCAGTGATGGGGCACCTCGGACTGACGCCTCAATCAATCTACAAGTTCGGTACTTACTCGGTGAGGGCCAAGGAAGAGGCCGAGGCGACTAGGCTCATCGAGGACGCCAAGGCGCTCGAGGAGGCAGGCTGCTTCTCGGTAGTCTTTGAGAAGATTCCATCTGAGTTGGCCAAGCAGATTAGTGAGTCGTTGACTATTCCCACCATCGGTATCGGAGCCGGTCCAGACTGCGACGGACAGGTGCTGGTGCTGCACGACATGCTAGGTATCACCAAGGACTTCTCACCGAGGTTCCTGAGAAGGTACGCCGATCTCGGGAGTGCCGCCGAGGCAGCAGTAAGTCAGTATGTAGAGGATGTCCGAAGTATGGACTTCCCGAACGATGAAGAGAGGTATTGAGCAGGGGCGCGACGCGCCTCGCACAACATTCATGGACGCCCGCATTAGGATGAGGAAGGATTGTCATGAGTGAGTTGTGGGTAGAACGCCATCGTCCACAGACTGTGGGCGACATCAAGGGCCAGCGCGCAGTAGTTGACCGACTCAAGGCGTACGCCGAGATGCGTAGCTTTCCCCACCTCTTACTCTCGGGCCCCCCAGGCACCGGAAAGACGACCGCGGCCATAGCGCTGACCCGCGATGTGTTCGGTGAGAACTACAGGATGAACCTCCTAGAGATGAACGCCAGCGACGAGCGCAAACTCGAGTCGATTCGCACCAAAGTCAAGCAGTTTGCCAAGACAGCGCCTTCACCTGGCACCTCATTCAAGGTCATCTTCCTCGATGAGGCCGATGCCCTCACACCTGACGCTCAGGGCGCGCTACGGCGAATCATGGAGCAAAACGCGCAGACCTGTAGATTCATTCTGTCATGCAACTACTCATCGAAGATTATCGAGCCCATCCAGTCACGCTGTGCGGTGTTTCGCTTCCGTCCACTAGCTGAGGACCAGGTCCTCGAGATGATTACCTCGGTTGCCGAGTCAGAAGGCATCAACCTCGACGCCGAGGCCGCCGTCGCAATAGCCCACGTCAGCCTAGGTGACTTGCGCAAGGCCATTACCTCGCTACAGGTCGCCGCATCGCTCGACTCCAACGTTACTCGCGACCTTGTTTACGAGACCACAGCGACTGCCCCTCCAGAGGAGTTGCACGGCTACATCCTCGCATGCAAGGAAGACGGCTTCCAACCGGCCCGACGCAGACTCAAGGAACTGCTCGACAGATTCGGTCTGGCTGGAACCGACCTAGTCAACCAGATGCACCGAGAACTCGGTTCGACTACGTTTCTTGATGAGGCCCAGAAACTGGCGGT
>NTJT01000027.1 GCA_002457605.1 Marine Group II euryarchaeote MED-G34
AGTACCCGTCCCGGTCATCCAGTGATTAGCAAGATTCACGGTAGTCCCGTGGTTTTCCCTAACCGAGCGAGATGTCCGGGCCGGTAGTAATCGCTGTGGTGAACCACAAGGGTGGCTGCGCCAAGACCACCACTGCGGTCAATCTGGCAGCAGCGTTGGCCGTGGGCAATGAGGAGATGGGGGTCGATGCACGCAGGGTGCTTCTGGTCGATCTTGACCCGAAGGGGAATGTCGCAACTACATTTGGAATCGACAAGAAATCGCTGGGCCCGACCATGAATGAGTTGTTCAAGGGAGGTGTGGACGGAGCACCAGTCGCCCTGAATGATTGCCTGATTGGACCTGACATACTTACTGAGGCAATGCGTGAGTCCTGGAAGCTGCACAACCCCGAGCGAAAGCGCGGACCACCGAAGGGAGTATCGATCGAGAATCTCTGGCTGCTTCCTGCTGATCTCGACCTCTCGGGAGTCGAGATTGACCTAGCGACACGCATTGGTCGTGAGAACCGCCTCAAGTTGGCTCTGCAGGACTCGCTCGGCCACTTCGACGTGGTCATAGTGGACACACCGGCCTCACTCGGTCTGTTGACAATCAACGCGTTGGCCGCTGCTGACTGGGTCATGATTCCAATCCAAGCGGAGTTCTACGCCCTAGAAGGCATGGGCCAACTGATGAACGCCATCCGCGACGTCCAGAAGGCAATCAATCCGAATCTCAAGCTGTTCGGCATTGCTCTGACAATGGTGCAGACCAATAGCAACCTCGGAGAGACGGTAGCAGAGCGTGCTCGCAAGCACTTCGGTGACCGTGTGTTCGAAACCGCAATACAGCGCTCGGTGGCAATAGCAGAGGCGCCCCTCGAGGGAGCACCGATAGTTATCGCTAAGAAGCCTAACAAGTCGAATCCGGGAAGCATGGCTTACTGGAATCTGGCCAAAGAGGCTGACGCCAGGATTGCAAGAATCCGTGGCGGCTAGCAGCCCTACTCGGCTTTGCTGACATTGGTGGCGCAGGCGCGACCGTCAGGGGATTCACCGACTTCGTAATCGACTGTGTCGCCCTCGTCGATGGTTCCCTCCACATCTGACTTGTGAACGAACAAGTCGTTCCCTTCTTCTCTCTCTATGAAGCCGAAGCCCTTCACGCGGTTGAACCATTTCACTGTACCCTGAGGCATAATTCCACATCGCACCGCTCATAGTACTTCATCTAAACGCTCTGAGGGGCTGAAATAACGGTTGTCAGCGTCTAATCCTCTCCCACTCTCTCCAGTGCAGACTGTTTCACATCGAGCAATGCGGCCTCCCACTTTGACTTGAGTTCGGCCTCGAGTGATTTCAGGATCTCCTTGACTTCCTTCTTGGAGAGGTCTGCACGCTTGGCAAACTGTTCCTCAAGCTTGGACATCATCTCGGTCTCACGTTTGTTAGCGAACTCGGCCACCCTCTGCTCCATCTCGACTTCTTGCTCGAGAGCCATCTCCTGGCGGCGCAGAGCAAGTGCGGCCTCCATAGTCTCTCGCTCAGCTCGAAAGCGACGGTCGAGTTCGGCGAGAGAACCACGCTCTGATTCCTCTTCGAGAGACTTGATTCTAACTTCAACATCCGCCTTCATCTCTTTCTCAAGCGATTTGCGCTCATCTTTGAGTTGCTTCTCGAGTTCGGTCTCACGTACTCGTCTTGCTTCAGAGAGGCGTTCGCGCATCTGCATCTCCTGCTCGAGACGGTGTCCCTCGACCTTTCTGTGAACTCCGGACTCCAATGCCTCTCGAAGGTCCATCTCGACACGGCGCTGCATGCGCTCCACATCTTGTGCTGCTTCGAGCTCCAAGCGCTCTTCGAGGAATGCTCTACGGCGCTCATACTCGGTCTCCATCTCCTCCTTTAGCCTACTTCGAAGTTGAGTTGAGTGGGCCTCTATGCGACGGTCTCTCTCAAGGTCGAGTTGTTCACGCAGACGATTCTCCTCGCGGCGCAGACGATGTAGCATCTCCTCACGTAGCAAGCGTTCTTCGCGCTCCAACGCATCTGTCTCAAGGCGTTCCATCTCGTCCTCGAGTTCAGCCCTCAAATCGGACTCAATCTGCTGCAGGCGCTCCTCGAACAGAATCTCATTGGCCTTGCGCATCGCACCATGCATACCAGAGACCCTTTCAGTCATCTCAGCGATACGCATTCGGCGCTCACGTCGGATGCCAGAGCGTAACTTTGATTCTTCATCCAAGCGCTCTCTAGCACGAGTTACCGACTCCATGCTAGAAGAGGCAGCGAGAGCATGCTGTGCACGCAGCGCAGCCAGTTCGTCGATACCTCCGGTATCGTTGTCATCTGGTGACTTGCTCTCACTCACGGGTTCCCATCCCCGAGTTGTCGCTCGTTTCAGAGTATTTGAGAGCGAAGGGTCGGAATCGGCCGATAAAAGCGGTTTGAGGAGACTATCGGAGTCACCGGGCTAGAAGGTGACGTTGAACCCTGATTCGCAGGCAGGACACTTGAGTTCGCGAGTCCCGGGCCTAGGTCTGATTCTCAATGTCCTCTCACATCCTGGGCAATCAATCTCGACCTTGATGATCTTAGGAGTCAGGGTGAACGAGTTCATGCAGGCACCACAAGTCATCTCCACAGGCCTCTCGTCAGTGCCAGTGACTACGACAGTGTTGCAGTGGGGACAGGGCAGAGCCTCGTCGGTCAGGGAATCTACTGTGGGCTGATGGCCGACGCGGCAGACGGCACCGCATATCTTGCACTCTTTCTCACCTAAGCCCTGGGGCAGCATATGTCCGCAGTGAGCGCATTCTGCGAGGGGCGGAGCATACTGAGACTCGACCTCGACTGAATCCGCCATGGCCCTCGATTCCGGGCCGGGTTAATCAAGCGGTCGCAGACGAGTCTTTGTCTGAGCCGCCTATCGCGACCCTCAGTGCCTCCACCAAGTCATTGCGCAAATCTCGACCTAAGTCCACTATTGTGGTCATCCTCTGAGGCCCGGTTCCAGTGACCCACATGCCATTGAGTATGACGATAAGTGCGCTGGCTTCATGCAGAGCTACTCCTGCTGCCAAATTAATCTCCCAGCCAAGCAGCACGACGCCGACCAGTAGCAGCGTAATTCCCACAGAGATTGCGATGTTAGTGGAGACCGCTCTACGGGTCCGCTTTGAAAGGTCAATGAATCTGGCTAGAGCCCTTGGATCCTCACCCGGTATCAGCACGTCGGCCGCGTCTAGATTGACCTGTTCGCCACTGCCTACCGCCACACCAACATCTGCTGCGGCGAGCGCTCCGGCGTCGTTGAAGCCGTCTCCGGCCATCATGGTTCGACGGGCCTTAGAGCGCTCGGAAACCCATTGGGCCTTGCCCTCGGGGTCAACACCTCCCCTACACGAGGATGAGGGTATTCCGAGTGGTTTTGCGAACGCCTCAACGCTGGCTTGCTCGTCTCCGCTCAGAATCTCAACCGTGACATTGTTCGCCCTGAGTGCAGCTATCAACTCGTCGACACCCTCGCGGGCATCGTCGTGCGCGAACCCAAATGCGGCCACAGCGCGCCCATCAATGGCAAGCACGCTGGAGCCGTGGCCGGCCTTCCTTGAGCCAGCCAGCGCGGAGTCCACGTCGAGGGGAATCTCGACGCCGTGTTCCAACAGCCAGTCAGCGCGGCCCAACATCACTTCTTGGCCGCGCAACTTGCCGCTGACCCCTGCGTCGCCATCGGCCAGATCGGTGACGTTACTGGCCTTCAGCGAGCGCTCCTCTGCAAGTGCTAGGATGCTCCTCGCGTAAGGGTGATTGGAACGCTGTTCTAGACCGGCGGCAATCTGCAAAGCCCTGTACTCGTTCTCCTCCTCAGAGACGAACAATCCTGTCATCCGTGGTTGTCCGCTAGTCAGTGTGCCCGTCTTGTCGAGTAGAGCCAATTCAACTCCAGCTGCCGCCTCCAATACATCACCACCACGTGCGACGAGTCCAGAAGCGGAAGCGGCAGAAAGTGCTGCGGCATGAGGCACTGGAGCTGCTAGTAGAAGTGAGCAGGGGCATGAAACCACCCACAGAAGTAGAGTGATCAATATGGCCTTCGAGGTCGCACCCGCTACTAGGAATCCAACGACAGGAGCGCCTATCATGACCAGAGGGACCCAGATGGCAGTGAAGCTCTCAATAGCACTCTGAGTCCTAGTTGGCTGGTCCCGATATTGCCTGACTAAATCAATCAGGCTCGAGAGTCTAGTGTCGTCCCCACCTGCCTGAGCGCGGATAACGAGGGGGCCTCGGACCAATACCAGGCCAGCCTCGACTAAATCTCCAGCTT
Organism: Marine Group II euryarchaeote MED-G34; assembly: GCA_002457605.1. Taxonomy (GTDB): domain Archaea; phylum Thermoplasmatota; class Poseidoniia; order Poseidoniales; family Thalassarchaeaceae; genus Thalassarchaeum. The sequence goes on from NTJT01000027.1 coordinate 4,312, forward strand.
TGACCAATATCGGCATCGGCTCGCCAGTCAGAGGGGCTCTGTCAATCGATCCGGAGCCTTCGATGATGGTGCCGTCGACTGGGACGATCTCTCCGGAGCGGACCTCGATCATATCGCCGGGCTCGATGGCCTCGATGGGAGTAAGTTCCTCATCGTGGCAGTGTGCCATCGTCAGAGATCTGGATGAGGATTGCATCACATTCAGTTTGCGTCCCTCGCTCTCCGCGGGTTTGCTCTCTAGCAACCGCGCCCTGCGTGGAAGCCTGTCCAAACCGCCCTGCATTGACTCGCGAGCCCTGAATAGAGCCCTTTCCTCGAGATGGGCAGCGAAGCCAACTAGGCCGACCACCATCAGAGCCTCTGCCCATTCCTGCAGGTATACCGCACCGAAGACTGCGAGAGAGGTAAGTATCTGGAAACCGAGCACCCTATTCTGGATACTGGCAAGTGCCTCCTGGAACATCTGATAGCCGGCGAACATTACGCCGAAGAATCCTATCATCGCAGCCATCATGTCAGGAATGGCGTGAATCTGTTCTATGGCAATGACTCCTAATATCAACGGTACAGTCATCGCTGCTCCGAGTAGGCGTATCTGATCAGGCCTGAGTTTGGAAGACTTTGAGGGAACAAGGTTGTAATCCGAGCCGAGGACCTTGTTGAGTCGCTGTTCGGACATCGCCCTGAGGCCCATATCACTCAGCCACAATCGTTGCAGCTCAATCTTACCGTCATCGAGACGGACGTTCAGAACACCTGGGATGTCCATTAGAGAAGACCTCAGTGCCCGGCGTTCGATTCCCAGTCTGGTTGCGACCTCTCTGGGGGTCAGACCTACGACGCTAACCCAGTCCGCCTCTGGGCTGTGTCCAAGGTTCTCAAGCACTGATGAGGCTCGAGACACCTGTCCCTTGCCAACATCGAGCGAGAGTCTGACGGAGCCTTCAGTGGCTGAAACTCTGCACTGCTCGACGCCCGGTAGCCTGCTGACCGCTCTCTTCGCCTTCATCGCGCAGTCGGGGCAGTCCATTCCCCTGATGCCCCATTCGAACTCATGGACGCCGTCTACAGCAAGGTCTGCATCGAGCACACCGGCTGCCGATTCGGCTACTGCTTCTATCGATGACTCTGGTTTCGGCTCGGACTTCTTGCTGGCCTTGGATCGGAGGAATCCCGGTATCTTCAGAGATGGTAATTTAGGCATAGAGGGAAGGACGGGGGATTCTTCCGGTTTCTTAGAAACCGGGGTCTCTTCTTCATCATCGTCCAGTATGAGGAACTCCTCTTGTTCCTCGTCCATAAACGGGCCATCTAGCGGTCCCGCTTGAACATGATGATTCATTCTCAGGCGGTGGAGTCATCAGTCTCTTACTTCCCCGCAGCCTCATGGTCGAACTGCCCAAGGACCGTAAATGGGACATGCTCGTGTTCGACGTCGACGGTACCCTGATGGACGCAAACGGCTACCATCCAGAACTCATCCCTCTGATTCGCGAGGTCGAGGATAGGGGGCTAACAGTGTCTCTGGCCTCAGGACGCACGCTACCTAATGTGACCCCAATCAAGCAATCTCTGGGAGTTTCTGGATTCATCGTCGCCGAGAACGGTGGCATGATTTGGGATAGTGGCGAGGGGCATGAGATAGTGGCACTAGCGGACGGTTCGAGAGCGAAGGACGCTGCGGAGTGGCTGGAGACTCAAATCGAAGGTTTCGATGCTGTTGGGATCGAATCAAATCGCTGGCGCGAGACTGAGTGGTGTCTGTACGAAAAGGAGGACGAGGAACTGATGCGCCAACTCCTTGCATACACTGAGTGGTCAGATCTTATCGTCGTCCCGACAGGGTTCGCGATTCACATCACAGCCCCCGGAGTCGACAAGGCCTCGGGACTGCGAGTGGCCTTCGAACAGCGCGGCATCGACCCTCGGAATGTGCTAGTCTGTGGTGATGCACCCAACGACATATCGATGTTTGATATGTGTGGTTTCTCAGTCGCTGTCAATGATGCCTATGATGGGGTCGCCGAGGCTGCTAACCTACTGACCGATGCCCATGGAACCAAGGGTTCGGTTGAGCTTCTCAAGGCCCTGATAGACATTCTTTGAGTGTTAGTGGTGCAGGTGGCAGGATTTGAACCTGCGAAGCACTACGCATCGGATCTTGAGCCCGACCCCTTTGACCACTCGGGTACACCTGCGGTGGTGCTAGGGAAGTTTGGCTCTTGATACCCGCGCTTCGGGGGCTGTTGGAGTGGGGTGTGAGGAATTGTTCAATAATCCCCTGCGTCCCACTCGTGACGGGTTGCTCTGATGGACGAGGAAGGTGCTGCACCTAGGCTCAACAAGCATCAGTTGCTCTCAATTGAAAAGTCGCTTTTTGAGCTCGCTCGCAAGCAGAAGTCACAAGCCATCCCGGTCGATCTTCCAGTCCCGGCGTTCTGGTCCTCCGTCGGACAACTCCTGCAACACTTGGAAGCCGATCTGGCCGAGACCATTAGAGACAGGGGCATGACTGCCGAGGCCCAGCTCAAGTCGCGCAGGCTCGGCACCATACGGACCTGTGTCAGTGACCTGACTCGCCTACGCCTCAACGCCTTCACTCAGCACGCCGTGCTCTCAAACCTGTTGAAGTCACCACAAGGCGATGCGATAAGCATGTCAGCAAATTTTCAGAGCCTTAACTGGGAGAGACATGATTCCTCCGAAAGGGCCTACCACTCGGGAATAGGTCATCTCGTGGAGAAGTACAAGCACGAAGTCTCCTGGAATGCCCTACTAAGTGGCTCCAGTGTGGAGATTCCAAGTATTCCCAAAGCCAGTGGGCACGAGCCTCTAACCGAGTTTGTCGAACAGGAAGAACCGGTGTCTCAGCAGACACCCACTGTGGATAACACACCCGACAGTAGCAACTGGCGGGATCCTGAATTCGACGAGGAAGATAGGATTCGTCAGATTGACGCATTCCCTGGCCGCGCCACTGGAGCAGCCTCTCCTGCTCCGCCACAGGAGCCGGCTCCAGAGGAGAGTGGGTTGCGCCGAATCCTAATCCTGCAGGATCTTACCGAGCCGATCATCACCGAGAATGGTTCGGAGATTACCCTAACTGCTGGTGATGTGGAATCATGTCCTACCCCGATTGCTGACAACCTCATCGCCGCTGGTCTGGCCGAGCCGGCTCCACTATGAGGCCAATGACTTAGTGTCGCCAGATTTCAAAGTGGCTCACCAGAGGTGAGCCAATGGGCAAGACAATCACTAGGAAACAAGTAGCAGAACTCAGAAAAGGATTCGATGCTGAATCATCGAACAAAGTCGCTCAGAACGCGGTCACTAACGTCCAGTTGCCAGACCTGACGCTGAATAGAGACCTTGTCCAGGACATAGACGACTCGTTCAGCACTAAGCTGGACGACTGGAAGGTAACAGCTCAAATGAGGAGTGGTAGGTGCTGGCTTTTCGCCACTCTGAACCTGCTCAGAGTCGGGGCGATGAAGAAGATGAAACTCAAGAATTTTGAGTTTAGTCAGGCCCACATCCACTTCTGGGACAAGTTCGAGCGCGCCAACCACCTGCTCGAGTCAATCATCGAGACCTCTGATCGACCGGTTGATGACCGCACTATCCACTTCCTACTCTCTGACCCGATAGGTGACGGCGGCCAGTGGAACATGGCGACGAACTTGATTCGCAAGCACGGGCTGGTCCCAAAGTCGGCCTACCCTGAGTCGAATTCTAGCAGCGCAACGCGCTGGATGAATGCCGAGCTGAAGAACATACTACGGAGCTCGGCGTGCGAAATCAGAGCAATTGTCGATGGTGGTGGTAGCGTCGAGGAGGCTCGTGAGCACAAGGAGAAGCGTATTGCGGATATCTGGAACATGCTGTGCATCCATCTCGGAACTCCTCCTAAGACATTCAACTGGCAGTGGCGCGACAAGGACGGTGATTTCCATCGAAATGGTAGGATGACGCCACAGCAGTTCGCCGCCGAGTTCGTCGACATCGACTGGGAGGATTACGTTTGTATCGTCAACGATCCACGCAATGAGTACTACCAGACCTACACTGTGGACTTCCTACAGAATGTCGCTGGCGGGCCCCCGGTAGTCTACCTCAACGTACCGAGCAAGGAGATGAAGGCGATCACCCAGAAACTGCTTGAGGACGGAATGCCAGTATGGATGGGGTGTGATGTTGGCAAAGAGATGGATCGCAAGAGAGGACTGTGGGATGCTGATCTGTTCGATGTCGAAGGGCTTTACGGGATTGAATATGGTATGGACAAGGCCGACAGGTTGCGCCACAACCAGACCATGATGACACATGCGATGCTGTTCACCGGAGTCGATGTGGTAAACGGCAGACCACGCCGCTGGCGCGTAGAGAACTCATGGGGCCAAGATACCGGACAGAAGGGCTACTACACGATGAACGACAGTTGGTATGACCAATACATGTTCGAGATTGCCGCTCCGACCTCGTACCTAAACGAGAAGATGCAGGCAGGATTGGAGTCTGAACCGGTAGTGCTGCCAGCCTGGGACCCGATGGGCAGTCTAGCCTAGATTGCGCAGGTTGATCTCGATAGTCACCGAGTCTGGAATTGGAATCCTGAGGACCTTTCTCAGCGCCTTCTCATCCTTCGCGGTGTTTGTGACCAGTTCGAGCAAGCGCTTGTGGACTCTCATCTCCCAATGGTCCCAAGTCTCGGCGCCCTCTCCATCTGGGCTCTTTCGGCAGGGGACTACTAGTCTACGCGTAGGTAGCGGTATTGGTCCACGCAGGTTGACACCGGTCTCCTCTGATATCGCCTTGATCTGTCCACAGACGCCGTCTACATCAGAGTGATTCTCTCCAGTCAGCTTGATGGTGGTGACGACTGGCATCAACTCACCACTAACTGAATTACTTCTTCTCGACCTTCATGCAGACGCCAGCGGCCACAGTCTTACCCATGTCGCGGATAGCGAAGCGAGAGAGTTGTGGGAACGCATCCATCTGCTCAATCGCCATTGGCTTAGTTGGTCCGAAGCGTACGAGGCACGCATCTCCTGTCTTCAGGAAGGCCGGGTTGGCCTCCTTCACACCCTTCGAAGTCTTCTCCAATAGGTCGACGAAGCGGACTGCTACCTGAGAGGTGTGGGCGTGGAACACCGGGGTGTAGTTGACGCCGATAGCCTTCGGGATGTCCATAAGCTGAATCTGTCCGACAAAAGTCTCGTCGTGGCGCACGAACATTGGAGGGTTGTCAGTATATCCTGCTACATCGCCTCGGCGGATGTCATCAGCTGACAGACCGCGCACGTTGAAGCCGACGTTGTCGCCTGGCTCGGCCTTATCGACCATAGTGTGGTGCATCTCAATGCTCTTGACCTCGGCCGACTGCTGGCTTGGGTTGAATACGACTGTCTTACCAGCATTCAGAACACCGGTCTCGATCTTGCCGACCGGAACGGTTCCGATTCCACTAATCTTGTAGACGTCCTGAATAGGTAGTCGCAGAGGCATATCGGTGGGCTTCGGAGGCATACTGATTGCATCAATGGCCTCAAAGAGAGTCGGTCCGGTGTACCAAGGTGACTTGTCGCTCTTGTTGTAGATGTTGTCACCGTCGAATGCACTGCATGGAATGAAGGGGATTTCATCAGTCTTGAATCCGGCCATCTTCAGGAGGTTTGTAACCTCAGCAACCACGCTGTTGTACTTGTCCTCTGACCAGTCTACACCGCTGATGTCCATCTTGTTGACATTGACAATCAGCTGCTGTACACCAAGAACACGGGCCAAGAAGGCGTGCTCCTTGGTCTGAGCATTGACGCCGTCGTTGGCAGCAACGTTCAGCACAGCGGCATCAGCTTGGCTGGTGCCGGTAATCATATTCTTCACGAAGTCACGGTGACCAGGTGCGTCGATGACGGTGAAGTAATAATTCGGGGTGTAGAATTCCTTGTGAGCGACGTCGATGGTAATTCCACGCTCGCGCTCTTCCTTCAGTCCGTCCATCACATAGGCGAAACCGAATCCGGCCTTTCCTCGCTCCTGTGCTTCCTGTTCGAACTTGTCAATCACGTGCTGCTCGATATGACCACTGTCTAGCAGTAGCCTGCCAACGGTCGTCGACTTACCGTGATCTACGTGACCAACGAATACTATATTCAAATGCGGCTTCTTCTTATCTTCCCACTGTGAACCCATAATGTACACCTTCTGAGTGTGCCGCCGACCGATGGGCCATATATGAATCTCACCCCCTCTGTAAATGAGGGGCACTTCCGGGCAGCATAGCGTAAAGCGGGCGGGACTAACGATACTGCAACTCGATTACCATCCGATTAACTTCTGTGGTGTGAGTCTCCTCGTTCACAATATCAGTGGTCCAGTCACCTGGCTCGTAACCTCTGACCGTCGAACCACCGATGACCATCCATACACAGCGGTCTTCGGAAGAACAGTCCCCGGCGTCCCTGCTCTCATCATCAATCGACGAGGTGTTGGCAATCTCGTCTTCGGTGCTGTTATACATGTACAAATCCAGTTTGTTAGCTGTGGTTGTTCCTTCAATCCCACCACCGAACTGATCGTCATCCTCGGCGGGATACGTTAGCTTGATTCTGACATATCGAATTCTGTCCTTGGTTTCTTCGTCATACGTGACAGGGTACTGCCATGTCATGACTATTGGATCTTGGATGCGCCGATCCATCTCAAAGTCATTCCAGACTCCCCGGTAGTTGACGTACAATGTGGAGTCGTGATGATCGACGTATCCGTTGTTGTCCTTGACTGTGAGACGGATGTCCCAGGCACCTGCAGGGAGGTCTTCCCAGTCGTAGGTCTCCCCAGTTGCATCGACGTCGTTCTCAGGGTTGCCATCTCCATCTGAGTCCGTGTTAGTGTCGAGGTCCCAGCTGTACTCGACGAGATACTCCTCGGCGTAGCAGTTCGAGTTATCGGGGTCACAGCCAGCCCATGACCCGGATCCATCCAGCGTCACCGCGGTCGAGACACTAATTTCTCTATCGTTGATATCCTTGTCATCATCGCAGACCCAGACTAGCACGAAATCCCCGCCAGGGGGCTCCTCGCCCTCACAGTCGTCATCCTTAGCGGCGGTAATCTCAGCGTGCGGCTCGCGGGCCGAAGCGTCGAGCACCGTGATGGTCTTGCTAGCCGAGGCCTCGTGGGAGCCGTCACCAACGTTCAGACGGACGGTGTAGTCACCAGGCTGGGCGTAGGAATGACTGGTGGTCAGGCCATTTCCAGTGTTGCCGTCCCCAAAGGTCCAGGTGAAGGTCATCGAATCGCCGTCGGGGTCGGACGAACCCACGGCGCTGAAGGTCACAGATTCGCCGGTCTTGATATTCTCAGAGGGGTCGATGGACATCATAGCGGTGGGTGAGTCGTTGCCGGTCAGGACGTCGAGGCAGCCTGCCATTGAGGAGCAAAGGAGGACTGCGGCGAGCATCGGGGCCAACTTGCGCAGGCTAGTCATTAGTTCGGTCTGGAAGACCGGCTGAAATCAACCCTGCGCTACTCGGAGTTCGGCATTTAACCATTGAATAGGCTTCCAATACCTCGATTAGAAGTCAAAAATGGACTGTTGGCGGGAACCTGACATCAGTTCTGCTTCGCTCCAGCCAAAGGCCTCGGTGATTCTGCCCAGCGACTTGGCCAATCGTCTAGCATAGTAGTCGGGGTCGTACTTCGGTGGATCTTCGCCAATCTCGTCGACCAGCCATGGCTCTACGGTCATTGGACTCGACTTAGCATCGATTACAATGTATCCTACCTTCATGCCTGGTGTGAATGGCAGACCACGTCTGATTCTTTCTTTCGCCGCGCGTACGTAGGGCAGGCCGTCGGGATTGTTGTAGACCTTGGAGAAATCTACCGTTCCGTTGCGCCTCAGTGTGCCCTTGCAAGAGCGGCTGATGACGAGGTCGGCGGCATCGACTTTGCGCTCCTTAACATCGTCAATGACTGCCTTGGTCATCTCTACAGCAGCCCACTCTTCGCCGTCCAGTATCATCTCGAACATCTCAGTCATGGTACTAGTCAGTAAAGCGAAAGAGTCGGTCCTTCGAACCTCATAACCACGGATTAGCATCTCCTCTCGCGGCCACACGACGCGTCCGACGTAGCGTTTCTTAGCGCCGTGGCTGAAGAATGCCGACAAGGCTGTCTCGAATTCAAGCTCAGCGCCCTCACGGGTGAAGCGCTCGGCCAGTCGCTCACCAAACTGCAGGGTTTCTCCCTTCGCCTCCTCCCATTCGACGATACTTTCCTCAGCCTCATCAGGGCGGTTGATTGGGGCCTGCTTGTCTACGGGTGCGCGCACGAAGATTGAGTCAGTGTCGGAGTAGACCACCTCGTGGCCGTCGTTCTCCACCTGAGAGATGATTCCTCGAATATTGTGGCGGGCCCATTCAGTGATGCTGGCGCCGAGGTCGGGGTGGGTGAAACGGTAGAAGCTTGAGGCAAAGACCCCGTAGAATGAGTTCATCAGAATCTTGACCGCGTACTGTAGTTGGTCCTGTAGGAAGGCCTCAGCCTCGTCGCCAGCCGCTCTAGCCTCAGCCAAGGCGGCCTTGTGCTTGTCACGGCTCTGCATCAGTTGCTCAAGCAATTGCGGGACCAGTCCGGTCCGCTCATCCTTGGACAGGTAGCGGGTCTGAGTGGTAGGCGAGACGCTGTGCGAATCATTGGTGGCGTCGTCCCTGACGAGAGTGGTCGAGCAGATGTTGTTGGCTATCATAATCGAGGGGTACATCGATTTGAAGTCGAGCACGACCACCCACGGGCTGATTCCGGCGTCCACCTCGTGCACGTAGCCGCCGGTTATCTGGTCCCTCCTTCGCGGACCCGAGATGGTTGTCGGCACGGCTACGTCCCTGCGATCAGCCAGCCTGATAACCAACGAGTCGATCCATTGACTGGTGGTCCCGGCCGAGGCGGTCTCGACTGTAGTCAGTGATACTGAGGCCAGCGCCTCCTTGCGCGCTACCGACTGTAGACGCTCAAGGATGTCAAGCGGTAGAATGGTGTCGCGCACGCAGTACTCGAGAACCTCATCAGGGCGCTCGGCCCACTCCCTGTCCATCTGGCTGGCGTCGATGTCGAGCTTGTGCTTGTCCTCGTCGTCGGGCCACAGCAGCTTGGAAACATATCGTAGCGACTCGCGTTGTGGCCGCAGCGTCTGGCGTGCCTGCCACCAAGCGTCCAGTGGTATTCTGCCAGGAATCCGCCAGACGCGATTCTGCTGACGGCTGGGGGCCAATCTCTTTTCCTGACTCTGGAGCATCGGGACCCTTCCCCAACCGAACAGAGTAGCGTTCTCCATCTTAGAGCGCCCTGCAAGGACTTCAGCTCTCTCCTCCATCCGGGGAAGGTCGAAGTTGTCAATGTTGTATCCGGTGATAATATCGGGGTCCTCCGAGCGCACAAGACTGGTTAGACCCTCCATGATATCGCCCTCTTCACCCTTGAAGGTGTGCTCACTGCGCTCACCGCCCCTGTCGATGACGGCTGCGGCACATAGAATCCTGTTCGACTGGATGCTGGTCTCAAGATCGAACGAGAAGGAGACGAAAGGGGTGCGGAAGGGTTCTACCTTGGTGAGGCCCTCTAAAGTGCACGAGACGACCATGTCAGTGGGATAGAGGCCTGAGCCACCGGCTTCTGCTATGCGTTCGACAGCGGTGGTGCGGTCGCTAGTGACATCGTCGCGGGCCTCGACTGGCGCGCGTTCGCCG
>NTJT01000028.1 GCA_002457605.1 Marine Group II euryarchaeote MED-G34
TACAGGGAAGCCCCGGAAGGACTGGATGCTGACATAGTAGCGCTCGATTATTACAGTGGCATCAGAGTATATGCAATAACGGACGAGGGACACATCGTAAAATCAGTTGGAACGAATTCTGGCACCGAGGCCGGATATGTCTGGGAACTGGTCGAAATTGAATCGGCAGACAGGAACACCAGCCTAGGACTCGAATTGAGTTCCATCGACGTATCGTCTGTGAACAAGTTCCTCGTATCAGGCCCCTCTAGTTACGCTGCTCTTTCTCTGGACGGAGGCAATATCATCACCTCCCAGATAAACCCCCTATCAAGTACCAAGGATTTCAATCATGTCTTGTTTCTCAATCTGTTTGATGCTGTGATTGTAGGTGCAGATGGAGTGATACTATTTTCAGAAAATGCCGGAGAGGATGAGGCGGTTGGATTTTTCATAATCGACTACGGCGACTTTGGGCAGTTCGTCGACTACTCAAAGGAAATGCTGATTGATGGGTTATTCGCAACAATCAGAATTGTTCTATTCGGCATGATTCTCGGTTTCTTCCTCGGTGTTATGCTCTCAATGATGAAGACCGCCCCTACTACTCTGAAGAATGTTGCACAGCTAGATCGATTCTCCATAATTAGAATGATTCTAATCCCATTCTGTATTATTGAGACTACCATTCCTTTCGTTCGATTAAATGAAAAATCGTGGTCTGCAACTAGAACTTCTGAGAAATTACGCATTCTATCTTCCACCAATACTAGGCCACTCAACACCCTAGTACTGAGGGCATTTGGGTTGGGGATTCTTTACTACGGAATTATGTTGATTTCCACTTTAGTGCCCATAGTTAGAGGTCTCAACCTAGACGGTTGGGAGTACGTCTACACGCCTATTGGACTCATATCTCCGGATGGTATCAATGGGGAACTATACTTTGGGAACTTTCTCCAAGCCCTCCTTGGTATCGCACTAATCCTGTTGGGCCTGCTGTTCCTGACCACAAGGAAATTCTTCCTCAAGAGAGAGTTAATCCTGCCATTCCGTGGCATCAAAGTGGAGTGGAATTTCTGGGATGTACGACCGATGAACGCTGTCGCTACCGTATACACCGACCTCTTTCGGAATACTCCTCTACTTGTCCAATTCTTGTTCATCCACTTCGGAGTGCAGTTTGGTAAGATGTTAGGGGATCCAGGCGCGGCGATGCTTGAGGGTGAAACGAATTTTGCCCTAGTATACCTTAGAGACATGATTCTGGCCGACAGGGCATGCGTTAGCTCCATCTTTGCTCTTGGCCTGAATTCTGGGGCCTATCAGTGCGAAACAATACGCGGTGCTATCGCGGCGATTCCTTCTGGACAAATGGAGGCGGGTAGAAGTATTGGACTGAACTATATGCAAACAATGGGACTAGTCATCATGCCTCAGGCGATTAGAATCTGCATACCCCCCATGGGTAACGAAATGGTCAATCTCGTGCTCAACTCTTCTCTCGCAATGGTAGTTGGCTATGCTGAGTTAACTCGAAAGGGCAGACTGATTAATGCCGTTACATTCCAAATTTTCTGGGCTTACGGCATGGTGCTAGTGTCCTACTTCGTGGTTACTTGGACTTTGGCTCTGCTACTGAGGCGTCTCGAGGCCAAATCGAGGATTCCAGGACTTGGGATTTCAGGAGGTGCATGAATGCCTGAGAATGTGTTGACCGTTACTGATATGCACAAGATTTACTCAGGAGGTGTCCACGCCGTCCGTGGTATCTCGTTCGAAGTGAACGAAGGTGAGTCGGTGGCAATCATAGGATCCTCAGGAAGCGGTAAGTCGACTGTGCTGCGATGCATCAACCGACTTATCGAGCCTACTGAAGGAATAGTGCGTCTGCGTGGTGAGCACATCAACACCCCTGGGGCCGATATCAACGATGTCAGATCGAGAATTGGGATGGTTTTCCAGTCATTCGAATTGTTTGCACACCTGAAGGTCATCGACAACGTGACACTAGGTCTGAGGCATGTCAGGAAGATGAGTAAGGACGAGGCTGAAGAAATAGCAATGTCCGCTCTTGAGCGTGTTGACCTTCTTGATCGAGTCGATGCGTACCCTGGAAATCTATCTGGTGGACAGAAGCAAAGGGTAGCTATCGCCCGGGCTCTCGCAATGCGTCCTGAAGTTATGCTGTTCGACGAACCAACCAGTGCCTTGGACCCCGAACTAATAGGCTCGGTTCTGGCCACCATCAGAGGACTGGCTGACGAGGGCATGACTATGGTCATCGTAACTCACGAAATCAGTTTCGCAAGAGATGTTGCTGACCGTATCATATACCTAGACGAAGGAATTGTGGCCGAGGAGGGGCCATCGTCAATCATAGAGAACCCTCAGACTGAACGACTCAAGAAATTCCTGTCCTCGATACACGAAGACGAGGTGCCAGAGCAAATTGATGAATAAGATGGCAAAGTAGAACGCGCTCAAATTCGTTTTATTGGTTGAGGAAACTAATGTTTCCTTCTGAAGCGTCGGACAACAGAGGTGACGAAGCCGGGACTATACCATTCCCTGTGCCTGCATCGCCTCAGCGACCTTTAGGAATCCAGCTATGTTTGCACCTGCAACATAATTTCCAGACATGCCGTATTTCTTAGCGGTCTCAAATGCGTTCTTGTGGATATCAACCATTATGCCCTCGAGCTTCTGGTCGACCTCCTCTCGAGACCAACTCATACGTAGGCTGTTCTGACTCATCTCCAATCCAGAGGTTGCCACCCCTCCGGCATTCGACGCCTTACCAGGGGCGAATAGTACTCCATTAGCATGGAAGCACTCAACGGCTTCTGGTGTGCAGGGCATGTTGGCGCCCTCGGCGACTGCGATGACTTTGTTGTTGACTAGCATCTGCGCCTCCTCGCCATTAATCTCGTTTTGAGTCGCGCAAGGCAGTGCGATGTCAACATTAGTATCCCAGAGTCCATTCAGATTGGGCTCCGGCTTAGAGGCAGTGTACTCAACTCCGTCGAATTGGTCGGCATACTCGCTCATTCGGCCGCGGCGGTTGTTCTTGAGATCCATAATCCATGCTAGCTTCTCTCTGTCGATTCCGGCCGAGTCGTAAATGAATCCACTGCTGTCAGACATCGTTACCGGCTTACCTCCAAGATCGAGAACTTTCTCGCATGCGAACTGGGCGACATTACCAGAACCACTGATAGCGACGGTGGCACTCTCGAAGCTCTTGCCCTTTGTGGCAAGCATCTCTCGAGCGAAGTAGACCAATCCATATCCAGTCGCCTCGGGACGAATCAGAGACCCTCCATATGAGCGACCCTTTCCAGTCAATACTCCTGTGAACTCGTTAGCGAGTTTCTTGTACATCCCGAACAGGTAGCCAATCTCTCGTCCACCCACACCAATGTCACCGGCAGGTACATCGAGATCTGCACCGATGTGGCGCCATAGTTCCATCATGAAGGACTGGCAGAAGCGCATGACCTCAGCATCTGATTTGCCCTTAGGATCAAAGTCAGATCCGCCCTTGCCACCGCCCATAGGAAGACCTGTCAGACTGTTCTTGAAGAGTTGCTCGAAGGCGAGGAACTTCAGGATCGACTGGTTCACACTAGGGTGGAATCTGAGGCCGCCCTTGTAGGGGCCAATAGCACTGTTGAACTGGATTCGGAATCCACGGTTGATGTGGAGATCTCCATCGTCGTCGTACCAAGGCACCCGAAACTGGATTATCCTCTCTGCCTCAACAATGGCCTCAACCACTGTGAGGAACTCCGGATTGGCCTTTATCACCGGCACCAGACTGTCTAGGACCTCTTCCACAGCCTGATGGAACTCAGGTTGGTTCGGGTCTCTCGCTATCACGCTGTCATACACTGTTTTCATTGTACTATCCATTGGTTCACCAAGGGGATTGAACGATTCCTATTTGAGGGACCGGGCGCTTGCGCGACCGAGGGGGGGCTTTTGAATAATATCCTAACTAGATATGCTTTCTACACGGCCCCGTAGGGGCCGATAAAACTCAGGAGAACAGATGCCTTTCGGCTAACTGCGCCACATCCGACAGGTGTCCTGGCAGAGTAATCACATAGACTGCTGCCTGACTCACTTGTCGGTTCCTCAGGGCCTCGGCAATCGGGGTATGTTCGCGGAGCCACCGCGTGCGTCCATCGTCACCTACGATTCTGACGTCGACTTGGGACATTCGGGGTTCGGCGAGGAGTAGTTTGACGTTTGGCACGTCGATGGCGACGTATCCAGGCAACAGGCCGGCTCGGTGTGCCAAATCATCCTCAAACTGCCTGCGTGAATCTGGATTTGTGGCAATCTCGAGCAGTCGCTCGACCTGCTGGGGAGTGAGTTCTTCTCTACGACGACTGCAGCATACCTTCAGCAGCTGTCTGTACTTCAATCTGCGAATCATATCCTGAGCGTAATCGCCAGCGCCTCCGAGAACCTCCCATATCTCTGCATCGACCCGGCGCTGCAGGTCCAGAGATTCTGGCATCTTGTCCGAGCTACGCTCTACCGCTCTAGAGAGCATGACCTCAGTCACCCTAGTGACCCTATGGAAGTAAACTGCGCTGTACATTAGTGCCCTTGCCATCATCATGCCCTCGAGCGCTGGTAGGCCGCCTTCCTCCACAGCGATGTCGCCGCCATGCCTCTCTAGGCACCTGATTAGGCGGCGATGGTCAACGATTCCGTGGGTGACGCCTGTGAAATGTGAATCGCGGAGTAGGTAGTCCAGTTGGTCGCAGTCCACAGGCCCGTGGACCAAATGAGCTAGAGTCAGATCCTTGTCTACGAAGTCTTCGCGACCCTCGGTCCATGCTGTCAACGAGCGTTCAGTACCTCCTGCACCAGGGCCCCGGATTAGACCTGCGACCTCCTTCGGATCTAGGTCGTGCCTCTCGAGTATGTCTGGCACCCTCTGACGATTTGGGACTGACGGCTGCTCACCGTCACGTAGAACATCATATTCACCGAGAATTATCCCTTCAGTGATCGACATGTGATCCATCCCTCCGCGCTCATGCAGGATATGCTCGAGCGTGTGTGAGTAGGGTCCGTGACCTACATCATGGAGCATTGCTGCTGCTTGGACTGTATTGGTCTCGTGCTCATCCAAGCCCAATGACTCGGCCATCATCCCAGCGATGTGAGACACCCCTAGGGAATGCTCGAATCTAGTATGATGAGCTCCAGGAAATACCAGATGAGCCAACCCTAACTGCTTGATGTGACTGAGTTTATTCATCTCTGGAGTGCCAAGCAGTTCCCTGCGAACACCGTCCAGTCTGAACTGTCCATGAATAGCATCGTTGATGACCTTCATACCCGACCCTGCGGGGCTTCGAAATGACACTTGGCCTTGAAACGCACTATTGTCACGACAGTAGGCGGCGGCAATATTTTCTACATTTGAGAGCCGTTTTGTAATTGTTGCATTTCATTTGTCTTTCAATTGCAATACAGTTAAGTGCCCCCCCCGGTCTGCGGGACTCAGGAGGAACCTGAAGTGGCCGGTGTCAGTCCAATGGTCTCGCTAAGAATCCCCGAGGACCATCTGCTGGAGATTGATCAGCGAGTGGGCTTCGACGGCATGCGAAACCGTTCAGACGTGATTCGAGATGCTGTCCGCAGGTACCTAGCTTCGCCTCTGCCCTCAATGGGAGAGAGAGTCGAGGTTGACCTTGGTCCCGATCTGACTGTGAGGATGCGTGACTTCTGCAAACTGCGAGGCGAGTCCGTCGCTGCGGTGCTGCGGCAAGCAGCCCGCGAGCATATCGCCAAGGGAACTCTGGAGAGTGCTACGGTAGACCAAGTCCTCTCCATGCGCATGGACGAGTTGCGTGCGCGATTCGATGACGATTCGAACGCTCTATGAGGTGAGAGATTGAGCGATGATGGGATGCACGAGAAAAACGCGGGGGGGCGTCGACGACGCCCCCTCGCCCAACCTGTGCTATGCGGCCTAGAAGGGCTACGGACCCGGGCCAGGCTGTCCAATGCAGTCGGCTATGACGCCCGTGATGTCCCGAGAGGCTCCAGAGGGAAGTCTCACAAGACCGATCGGGAGCATCTTCTCTGAAATTCAACACACACCGTCTCGCACATCTCGTGCGGGACACCCCTCAGTGCTTCAATCTGAACTTTGATGCATGATGCTCTCATCCGGTGCCATGGGCGAGGGTATCTCCGACTGGAGTCGGTTCGAGAGATTGACGCCGTTCAGAGTCAGAGACGTACTTCTTGTGGCCAGTCACTTCGACCACTATCTGCTGGAGGAATCGGGGTACTTAGCGGAGATAATGCAAGAAGAGTATTCCGATCTAAACCTCTCTCAGGCACCTCGTATCATTCACAGTCCCGATGCACGTGACGCCCTCAGACTGCTAAGTGCACGTGAGTTCGACCTTGTCATCACTATGACGAGAGTGGGTGAGATGGATGTCAAGGCCTTCGGGACTGAGGCGAAGCGTGTAATTGAGGGGCTTCCTGTAGTCATGTTGAGTCACAACACGCGTGAATTAGCGACCCTTAGTGCAGGTGACGGAATCGATCGCATATTCGTGTGGACAGGTGATAGCAGGATACTGTTGTCTATCTGTAAGCTAATCGAGGACGAGCGCAATGTCGAGAATGATGTTCGAGATGGTGATGTGCAAGTCATTCTTCTAGTTGAGGACAGTCGCAGATTCTACTCCGCTTATCTCCCTCTGCTCTACACTCAGCTGGTCAACCAGACGACGCGGCTTATGGGAGAGGGGGGGAACCTGCACGAGAAGTTACTGAGATTGAGGGCCAGAGCCAAGATTCTACTGGCATCTGACATGAACTCTGCAAAGTCCGTAATCGATAGATATCACAACAACATCATCGGGATATTTACTGACGGTAAATTCCCAAACCAAGGTGGACAAAGGGACACGGCTGGCCTAGAGTTAGTGCGCTACGCCCAGGAGGGGCATCGCTACATGCCGATACTGTTCCAGTCAAAGAATCTTGAACTAAAGGAGGATGCTGAGTCACTAGGCGTTCGCTTCCTCCACAAGGAGGACACACAGCTGTACCGGAGGATAGAGGAGTTCATGGTCGACGAAATGAACTTCGGCGACTTCATCTTCAGGATGCCCGATGGAAGCGAGGTTACTAGGGCGTCAAATCTTGAGGAATTCATACATGGGCTGGAGAACGCGCCCATCGAGTCGATAGAGTACCATGCCGGGAGGAACCAGTTCTCACACTGGCTGAGGACGCGTTCGGAGTTCTACCTCGCGGCGGAGATGAGGCCAAAGAAGATTGGTGACTTCGATAACCCCGAGGGAGTCAGGAAATATCTCGCCGACTCTGTCAGGAATCACATCATCCAGGTTCGAATGCGCACTATCGGAGACTACGACGCGAGTCGAGAGGGGGCTGGATTTCAAAGGATTGGCAGGGGCAGCCTAGGTGGCAAGGGCAGGGGCTTAGCCTTCTTCTTCACGCGAATGCTTGACCTAGGATTGAGTGGCACCTTCTCCGATGTTGAGTTCGTGGTCCCTAGGTCAGTGGTTATTGGCACAGACGTCTTTGAGGAGTTCGTCGAGGACAACGACCTCGGCAAGTTCGCCCATGAAGATCACAGTAACGAGGAAGTCAATCGAGCATTTCTCGAAGCTGAATTCACGGGTGAGATAATCGGAGAGATATCGGTGATGCTGCAACAGACCAAGTGGCCCCTAGCTATCCGCTCGTCTAGCCTTCTTGAGGATTCCAGCCATCAGCCCTTCGCGGGAGTCTACGCGACCTACATGCTGGCTAATGACCACCCAGATTTAGAAGTCCGACTCAGGAGGCTGCTTGAAGCGATTAAGCTCGTCTATGCATCTACTTACCACCGTGGGGCCAAGGCGTACGTCGCTGCCACACCCAGCACCATCGAGGACGAGCGCATGGCAGTGGTCATCCAAGATTTGGTTGGCGATGAGGTCAACGGACGCTTCTATCCAATGATATCCGGGGCCGCTAGGAGTCGTAATCACTACCCAGTCGAACCTCTGGTCGCCGAAGATGGTATTGCAGCCATCTGCATCGGCTTGGGCCGTCAGGTTTCGGCCGGAGGAAAGTGCCTGAGATACAGCCCCGGGCAACCTCGGAGGATACACCAGTTCCACAGTAATCAAGCAATTCTAGATACCTCACAGCGCAGTTTCTTCGCCATTCCGATGGAGCAAGCGGACGGAGCGGTTCACCCTACTGAAGAAGGCAATCTGCTAAACCTCAGTCTGGCCGAGGCCGAGGAAGACGGTTGCCTTGCGCTGGTAGGTTCTACCTACGTAGTATCGGATGACCGTATCGTCGATTCCGTAGCAGTCGATGGCGGGCCGAGGGTAGTGACTTTCGCCCCGGTTCTCAAACACGGACGGTTTCCCCTATCGGAAATTCTCAGCCACGTTCTCAACACCTGCCAGAATTACATCGGATCGCCCGTTGAGTTGGAGTTCGCAATGTCAATTGACCAAGACTCTGGAACTCAGAGGTTTGCCATTCTGCAGGTCAGGCCAATGATAGAGGAGTCTGTGGACATCGACATCGATCTGGCTGAGATTGATCGCTCCAAGGCGATGTGTATCTGTAGTCAATCTCTGGGCAACGGAGTAATCGAGGGGATCAAGGACGTCGTGTATGTCCACCCAGAAAGGCTAGACAGGATGCGTACGATGGATCTGACAGCTGAGATAGAGGCCATAGATGCCGCCCTCAGAGCTGAGGAACGACCCTATGTGCTGATTGGACCAGGTAGATGGGGATCTTCAGATCCGTCACTGGGCGTCCCGGTACAGTGGGACCAGATAATGGGCTCTAGGACGATTGTTGAAGTACCGATGACGGACATCCACGTCGAGCCCTCGCAGGGAACTCATTTCTTCCAGAACATCATCACCTTCAATATCGGTTACCTGACAATAGGTGTTGATGACTTCGTCGACTGGGAGTGGTTGGACTCTATCGAGGCGTCGGCCGAATCCGGAGCCCTCCGTCATGTCAGTCTCGATGGACCGATGAAGGTGATTCTGGACAGCCGTGATTCCGAGGCCATCATAACTAAATGATGGCCAATCTTCTTGGTCGGTCTATCATCAGGTCCGCTTCTATGAGGGCAGATGAGGAGGTTGCTTCGTCTATTTTCTTCGCTCATGAATCCGTGAGGGAATCTCAACAAGAGATGATTGTTGATGGGATTTCTGCACTCAAAGAGAAGCGTTTCTTACTGGCTGCAGCACCTACTGGAATTGGAAAGACTGCGGCCGCATTGGCTTCCGCGCTTGAGGTTTCAAAAAATACTCACGATTTCCTGTATGAACCAAAAATTATCTTCATGACGGGCAGACAATCGCAGCACAAAATAGTTGTAGACACGGTTCGGCAAATCAACTCCAAAATCCCCGATGGTTTTCCGAAGATTAAGATGGTCGACATCATCGGCAGAGAAAGTATGTGCGAACATATAGACAGGTCCACTGGAAAGTGCTCATGCGAAGAAGACATTGTAGAGGAATCAAGGAAGAATCGTAGATCGGATTTACGAGAAAAGATGCTTGAGGAGCCTCGGCATGTCGGATGGGGTATTGAATATGGGAGGCAACGAAAAATCTGCGCGTGGGCAACTGCCAGATCTGCAGTAAAGCATGCAGATATTCTGGTGTGCGATTATAATCATGTATTCATCGAAGAAGTGAGAGAAAGTTCTCTGCCAGTTATGGGAATTGAGCTTGAGAATTCCATATTGATTGTCGATGAAGCCCATAATCTCCCAGACAGAATCAGAAAGGGATTGGAGAGGAGAGTTACCAACCATGTATTTCGCAGGGCGTTATCCGATGTTCAGGAGTACAAAGGGAATCTTGAGGAAAGTGCTCGACAGTTGGACACACATGAAATTCATGGATTAGAAGATGCCAAAATATTGGAGAAACAGGTAGAAGCACTCAGTAAAGATCGGGGTTTGAAGAAATGGTTTTCAGAAAAACAGGAAGAATTGGAGAATTCCAAGAAGGATGATATTAGAGTAGAGACGGCAGAATTCCTTGACATCATCTCTAGAACAATAGAAGGTATTGCAAATGGAAATGGGGCATTAGGAGACTCACTCATCAAGAGCATGTGTAATTCACTTCAACAGGTAAGGATTGAGGGAGATGAGTCATTAGAAACTGAAGATGAAGATAAGAATGACTGCCTAAGATTAGCAGAAATCCTACGAATATGCATGAAATACAGAAATGATCCTGCACTTGCTCTTGTTTTCGATACTATTGGAGATGAGAGGAGAATAACAAGTCACTTACTCGATCCTGGAGTAGTTGGTGGGCCAATATTCGAGAAAACGTCGGGTTCGATATTGATGTCAGGAACGCTATTCCCCCCTTCCATGTATTCAGATATACTGGGATTACCAGAAAATCGAGCAGATGGAGTTGAATACAAATCAGGGTTTCCTCCGGAAAATAGGCCAATCCTGATTGCAAGTGATGTAACAAGTAAATTCTCAGAAAGAGAGTCGAGTTACTCAACAATAAGAGATCATATTAGTTCTGTACTCGAAAAGACTCCCGGTAATGTTGCTATTTTTGCTCCAAGTTATGTTATGATGGATAGAATAGATTCAGATATTTCCTATTCATTTGGGAAGAGAATAGAAAGAGAGTCTAGAGGTATGCCGAAGAACTTGGTTGAACGGATGATAAACGGGTTGTATGAAAGGAAATCGATGGGGGCCGGTACGGCACTATTGGGAGTTCTGAGGGGTAAGTTCTCTGAAGGAATAGATTATTCAGAAAATGTCCTTGACGCTGTAGTTTGCGTAGGCCTACCTTTACCTCCACCGAGCGCTAGGCAAGAAGCCTTGCTGGATTACTACACGAAACGATTCCGTAGCAGATCTAAAGCCTGGAAGTACGCTAGCCTACAACCGGCTGTAAACAGTATCCTACAAGCACTGGGGAGGCCGATTCGGAAAGCCGAAGACAGGGCAATTATTATCCTACTTGAGAAACGCCTATTGGAACGGCAAAATAAGAATTGTATGCCTCTCAAATCAATGCAAATAATGCAATCCTCTAGCCCATCTAGAACTTCCAAGCTAGTAGAGAGATTCTTTGAGATGAATTGAGCAATGGGTTCATCCGAGTGCGTCCTCTCGTGATGATTCAGATGCAGTGGTCGAGAGTACAGGTAGAGATGCTCGGCCCCAGCGCGCACGCCACAGACCCGCTTGGTATCACGGCCTCTGGGCTTGATGTTGGGGCTGAGCAAATGCATGAGGAGTTCCTCGCTGACCTACCTCATCTAGACGAAGTTCGTAGTGAGCATACCAGAGTTATCTCCGACGTCTCTGAGCCAATAGAGATGGCCAAGTCTCTAGCTAGAGAAATTCAGCCACTCGATGAGATGCTGGCAGAACTAGGCGGCTCTTTGAGCGCTGACAGGATCAGCATTCCTCTACCTTCGGCCATTCCCGATGGTCTAGTAGTGGAGAGGCTTGCAAGTGAACAAGGAGAGTTAGTACGGCTCATCGCACCGGAGCGATTTGGTGGAATTATGAGACAGTTCGTCCTACCTGAGGAAAGGGCCCTAACTAGGGCTGTTTGGTCTGAAGGTGAGTTGCGCCTAGAGATCATCTGATTCCATCGTCAACGATGTACGAATCGCGCTCCGGGACCTCTTGCAGTTCGTCTATCTCCTGCAATACGGTGGACAGGGCCATCTGCGCGTTCTGTCGATGTGGTTCCCCTAGAACGTGGCTGGAGTACCTAGCCTCTTCGAAAATCCTGTCAAGTGCGACCAGTGCCTGTTCGCTGATGGGTAGGGCGTTACGAATCGCCAGTTCGAACTCACGGACAGTTTCGAAATCCCTACGCAGGAATCCTCTGCGCATCAATATCTGGCACAGACTCTCATAGCAATTGAAGATGGCTTCTCTAATCTCGTCGCCGGCGGCTAGGAGCTCTGCAGTGTAACTGAACACTCCAGCGAGCTCATCGATAGCGGCCTGCTTACGCCTGCGCATCAGCATTGCCGCACCAGCCACTAGAGCAAGTGCGATGAGTACGGCAACAAGAATGGTCGAGAAACCAAATGACTCACCTGACTGCTGTTCATATTCTACATCTAGCCCGTCCCGGAAGATAGGTGGCCAGGTCTTATTGATTGGATCGACGAAGTCAGAGTCAGTAGTGAAGCACACCCGCAACTCACCCCAGAAGGTCTGATTGTAGAATGAAGGGAGTCCTGTGAACGACTCAAACTGGTACACGAACAGGCCAGCCGGATTGGTGATTCCGACTCTAGTGAAGTGTGATGTCTGCTTGTTATCACAGGTACCGTTGACGAGATAAGCAGACAATGGGAAGTCGGGCACCACCTGTCCGGTGTCAAGCGCTGTGACGTTGATTGACCCAGACAGCAGTCTCTGATTCTTGGCAACATATAGTGAATCTGGATTAAAGTCGTAAATCACAGAAATCAAGATTACTACCTCGATTTCAAGGGAGTTGCCATTGAGGTACCTAGAGCCGTCGGGCTCGACCTTGATGGTCAGAGTCAGTGGACCGGGGGGCATGGTTTGAATGGCATTCGTGGCGAGGTTGAAGTGCTCGGTTCCATCATCATCCCAAGGACTGCCTGACAGCGGTAGCAAGAGATCCTCCCAAGTCAACGATATCGTCAGGTTATGCATGATGTTGGACTCGCCGCCTATCTCTAGTATCCGCCCCTGCAGCTTAATCTTGGCATAGGGATCTCCTCGGATGATATCGAGATTATTGGGGAACACCTCGATTACAATGTCAGCCCTAGTGTAAACAGTGACATTGTACTGGGTCGGCAGATAGTAGGTCTCACCCAAGAATGCAAAAGCGACGTTATGAGGTCCGCGTGCGATAGCATATCCGAGGTCATAGGTGTAGCTGAACGTGCCGTCGATAGAAGTGGTGATTGTCCCCACTACCTCGCCATCGAGTCGCATCGTCAGTTCCCTGTCCTCAAGTCCAGGACGACCAGACGAATCCTCATCGAACAGCCGCCCAGTGAAGTTCCACGAACCTCCTCTAGTGACGACAGATGAATCGACCTGTAGTGTCATTCCTGTATGATATGCGATAATCAAAACAGTTTCCGTTGATCCCATTCTGTGATAGCCCTGTTCAGGTGCCCTAATGGTCAGAGAGTGGTTGCCGACCTCAAGGAAGTCAGATACTGTCCACAGATATGACCACTCGCCATTTTCATTTGAACTGGTTATGCCCACTAGTATGCCATCAACAAAAATCTGTAACGAGTGGTTAGCGAGCCAGCCTTCAGGCAGGTTGTCCTTCACTGTCCCGCTGAGCATCAGAGGGTCGCCCACGGCTACAGCCTGGGGTTGGACAACAGATATTTCTACGGGCCCGTAGACAGTGAAGATAGTCGATGAGTTGGACCCCAGAACGAACTCCTCTCCTAGATATGTAATCAGAACAATACGTGGCCCCAACTCCATGTCTGGAGGCACAGGTATGTACAGGCTGAAGGTCCCATTCTCGTCCACTGAAAGCGCGGTCAGGAACTCGCCGTTCATAGAGACTTGGAGATTCCTGTTAGGTAGAACCCTTCCCGAACCGTCGGTGAGCATGCCCTCAATCAGCAGTAATTCGTTTCGGTCGACTTCCCCGGGTGGTGTTGTCAGAACGACTTGTGAGGTCTGAGTGGCGTTGAACACCTCAGTGTATACTGAGGGCAGGTAGTACTCGGGGTTGAGCGAGTCACCCTGGCCCATCGGATCGACCCAAGTGAATCCTCCGAGGAACCTCACCGTGACAGTGTGCATACCGTAGTCAACGTCTAGAGGCAGGTCGTAGGTGATTGACCACTCGCCTGTGTTGGCGCTGGACTGTGTGGAGTACACTGGACCGACGCTTATTCCATCAATTTCCAAGTGAATTATCCCGCCCCAAGGGTTGCCTCCGTGCACTAAGAACTGACCATGCTCATCAAGCAGGGTGCCGCTGAAGGTCACACTTTC
>NTJT01000029.1 GCA_002457605.1 Marine Group II euryarchaeote MED-G34
TCTCAGGCACATAGTCGAACATGAAGCGATTACCCTCTGAGTTTCGTAACATCCCACCTTCTCCACGCACTCCCTCAGTGACTAGAATACCCTTTACTGAGGGCGGCCAAATCATCCCAGTTGGATGGAATTGCACGAACTCCATGTCACCCATCTGGGCTCCGACCCAGTAAGCGAGGGCATGGCCCTCACCGGTGTATTCCCACGAGCCTGAGCAGACCTCCCAACAGCGTGTGATTCCTCCTGTAGCCAGTACTATCGTCTTGGCCTTGAAGATGTGCAACGAGCCATCGTTACGGTCATATGCGAAGCATCCGGAGATGCGTCCGTCGGCCTGGAACAGCCTACGTACAGTGAATTCCATGAAAACGTCCATGCCCATGTGAATTCCTTTCTGCTGCAGGGTACGAATGAGTTCGAGACCTGTGGCATCGCCGATGTGGGCCAGTCTCGGGTAGGTATGACCACCGAAGTTGCGCTGACTGGTCAGCCCCTTCGGCGTCCGGTCGAAGACGGCTCCCCACTGCTCGAGCTCACGAATTCTATCAGGTGCTTGCTGGGCATGGATCTTTGCCATCCGCCAGTCTCCGAGGTACTTTCCTCCCTTCATTGTGTCACGGAAGTGAGTCTGCCACGAGTCCCGATGGTCCTTGTTGGCGAGGGCTGCGGCGGCGCCGCCCTCGGCCATCACGGTGTGTGCCTTGCCCAGCATCGACTTACAGATCATCGCCACGCTTACTCCGGCGGCACTGGCTTCGATGGCGGCACGTAGCCCAGCGCCGCCCGCACCGATAATGACAACATCATGCTCATGCATCACGATATCTTCCATCACAAACCACCCCACAGTACAATCTCGGTCCACCAGCCCATGGTGCAGGCGTAGATGTAGAAGTCAGCACTCATGACGATGAACAGAGAGTAGAGAGCCCAATCCTTGTGGTGCTCGTTGAACCATGTCGACATTTTCCACATCCGGTATCTCAGTATGGGTTTGGAACCGCTTGTCCAGAGATTAGATCCTCCTCCAACCAGATGACGGAAGGCATGACATCCGAAGGTGTAACCAGCTAGGGCGATAACATTGACAGCGAGTACCAGAGAACCCACTGAGAGCCCGTATGAGTGAGCATGGCTCACAGGGTCGTGGAAATTGACAGATAGCCATACATCGTACGACAGTATTGGGAGGTAAGCCAATGCTGCATAGAGGAAGTAGCGATGTAGATTCTGAACCAAAAGTAAACCAGTCTCTCCGCTGTACTCGTTCCATGGCTTGGAAATAGCACAACCAGTGGGCTGTTGGAAGAAGGCCCGGTAGTATGCCTTGCGATAGTAGTAGCAGGTACCTCTGAATCCCGCTGGGAAAATCAGGATGAACATAGCCGGACTCATCCACCATAATGCCTCGGGAATTGGCCCCCCGAATGTACCCTGTCCTGGAATGACGAGGGGGCTGAATAACGGACTCAGGACGTGACTACCTTCACTCTCGATAGCCATGGTCTGGTTGCCAGCGCTCCGGCCAAACTCCTCGAAGATCCAGAAGTCTGCCTCCATGAAGCCGCGCCATGTGGCGTACACAATCATAATCCCGAGGTAGGCGGCCATCGCCGTCGGCCCCTTCCACCAATCATCGACTCGGTCGGTGGCACCGAATCCCTTCTTCATCGGGAGCGGGAGTTTGATGCCATCACTCATGGTCCATCCCTGATGTTCGCATCGCGGAGTCATAGCCCCATAAGGGATTGCATGAGTCCCTATGGGACTCAACCGACGGTGCAAGGTTCAAGGCACACAGCCCCAATCGTTAGACATGATTGGAGGGGACATCGAGACTTCGATTTGTCTGAACTGCGGGCATATGCCCGGTGCGTGGTTGCCTGGGCTGCCTTGTCCGGAGTGTGGCGAACCAATGCTCTAAGCGAGACCTGCGTAGTCAGCGTCAGCTTCCTCGATATGGACTTCATCTACATCCATCTGAGCCAGTTGTAGTTTGCCGGAGAGCTCATCATTGACAGCATGCCAGTATGAGTAAGCCTCGATGACCCATATGCCAGACTCGCGGGTGCCGTTGCCGCTACCCTTGACACCACCGAACGGAAGGTGAGCCTCAGCACCGGTGGTGGAATTGTTGATACCAGTCATACCGGCCTTGATACCGCTCTTGAACCGGTACGCCTCAAGTCGATTGTTGGTGTAGCAGGCGCTCGACAACCCATAAGGAGAGGCGTTAGCGAGGTGGAGGGCATGGTCGAAATCCTTAGCCTTCACTACGGTCACAACTGGTCCAAAGATTTCTTCGTGGAAGCATTCCATGTCCTCAGTCACGTCAGCGTAGACGTGAGGCCACATGTATGCGCCCTCGGAAGCCTCTCCGACGAAGTTGGTAGGCATGCTGTCATCGGTTATCATGCCCTCGCCCCAAAGTTTGGTGGCTCCGCTCGACTCACACATACCGAGGTCTCTCAGGAAGTCTTGGGCGTACCTCTCAGAGAGCATCGGGCCGTACAGCACGTTATCGTGACGCATTGAGTCGCCGATTTTGGTGGATTGAACCTTAGCCATAAATTTCGACATGAACTCGTCGTAAATATCTTCGTGGATAATTAGGTTGCCGAGACTCGTGCAACGCTGGCCTGCGGTTCCGAATCCAGCCCAGTAGGCCCCCTCTACAGCGTTGTCGAGGTTGGCCGAGGGCATCACCACGAGAGGGTTCTTGCCTCCTAATTCGAGCGAACACGAGACGAGGTTGCGACCACAGGTCTCACCAATCATCTTGCCAACCGCAGTCGAACCGGTGAAACTGATCTTGTTAACCAGTCCTTCGTCGACGGCATCGACAAGGAGCTGACCAGCTCCACTACCCTTACCGTGGATGAGATTGATGACTCCGTCGGGAAGTCCGGACTCGTGCATTATCCGAGTCAGCATGAATGAGAGCAATGGTGAGTCCTGTGGCGATTTCCAGACGCAGGTGTTGCCGCACATGATAGCAGGGATCATCTTCCAGAAAGGCACTGCTGCAGGGAAGTTACAGGCGTTGATGATGCCACAGACTCCTAGTGGTCTGCGGTATGTGAAAAGCTCTTTGTCAGGCAGCTCCGAGTTCACTGTCTGGCCGTACAACCTACGTCCCTCAGATTGGAAGAATAAACAAGTGTCTATGGCCTCTTGAACTTCCCCTCCCGATTCCTTCAGCGTCTTACCAATCTCCCTTGTTTCTAATCTAACAATGTCGTCCTTATACTCCATCAGGAGCCTTCCCATGTTGCCAATAATCTGCCCGCGTGTGGGAGCAGGAGTGGCTGCCCATCCAGGGAACGCCGCTCGTGCGGCGTGTAGCGCAGCGTGGACATCGTCTTTGCCAGAGAGAGGAAACTCTCCTAGGCAGTCCTCTAGCCAAGCCGGATTTCGACTTTCAAAAGTCCCACCGTCCTGCGCCTCGGTTAATTGTCCGTTGACGATGTTATAGCCCTTGATCTTCGGGCTCCCGTTCGGATTGTTTCCCTCCATAACTTCGAAACCTGCTTCAAGCACATGGGTCATGGCCCACGCGAATCGCCCTTATGCCATGAATCCTACTCATCCGTCCCCTTCGTTCCGATAACCGTTCTCGCCCTAGGGACACCTCTTTGTTGGTAGGTTTAACTAGCCTCACAACCGAAGAGTGTCTGCTAGGAGCGTGCCGTTGTGTCAGAAGACCCGCCTGAATCACTAACTCTCAGGGTGGCGAAGGCCATCCCAAGTGATGTGGGGCACGGCCGTGCACGCGTCCCATTCGATAACGAACTCAACCTCAAGCCAGGCGACATAGTGGAGATTGCAGGCGAGTCACGCACAGCAGCCATCGTCTGGCGTTGCCGCCCCGAGGATGCTAATCTGGGTGTTATTCGAGTCGATGGAATCATCAGGAAGAACGCCGGTGTGAGTCTAGGAGACCGAGTCAGCATCACCAAGGTTGAGACCCAGCCCTGCCAACGCCTCGTGCTTAGCCCGGTGATGGCAAAGCAGCAGAAGGTCCGCTTTGGTCCGGGTATCGAGGGCTTCGCACGACGCGGCCTCAACAAGCGCCCGGTTGTAGCAGGCGACCGTATCTTCATCCCGGGTATGACGCTGTTCGCCGAAGCTCTGCCCTTTGCTATCGTTTCGACCAATCCAAAAGGAATCGTCCAAGTCCTCCCTGATACTGAGATTGTAATCAAGGAGGAACCAATCGATGAGGAGGAGAACGGACAGGTACAGACCATCTCCTACGAGGACATAGGAGGCCTAGGAGATCAACTCCAGAAGGTCCGTGAGATGATTGAGCTGCCATTGAAGCACCCTATCCTGTTCAGACGGCTGGGCATTGATCCTCCTAGGGGAGTGCTGCTGCACGGTCCACCAGGGACTGGGAAGACCCTGATTGCGAAGGCTGTGGCGGCGGAAACCCAAGCGCACTTCACCTCGATTAATGGCCCCGAGATAATCAGCAAGTATTACGGCGAGAGCGAGAAGCAACTCAGGGAGATTTTTGACGAGGCTGCAGCAAACGCTCCAGCCATCATTTTCATCGATGAACTAGACAGCATCGCACCCAAGCGTGAGGATGTAACAGGCGAGGTCGAGCGTAGGGTCGTGGCCCAGTTACTAACCCTGCTCGACGGGATGCAGGGCCGCGACAATGTCGTCGTCATCGGAGCCACCAATCGTCGTGACGCCATCGATCCAGCTCTGCGGCGCCCCGGCCGCTTCGACCGCGAGCTTGAGATTGGTGTACCCGACAAGAACGGTCGTGCTGAAATTATCGGGATTCACACCCGCGGAATGCCAATCAGTGACGACTTCGAGATAGATTGGTTGTTGGAGAACTCGTACGGCTTCGTTGGCGCCGACATCTCAGCACTTGTCCGGGAGTCCGCGATGAAGGCCTTGCGCCGCTATCTACCCGAAATAGACCTTGATAAGGAACAGATTCCACCCGAGGTGTTGGAGAAGATGGAGGTAAAGATGTCCGACTTCCGTCAAGCTATCAAGGAGATTGAGCCGAGTGCATTACGTGAGATTTATCTTGAGGTACCAGAAGTATCTTGGGATCAGGTCGGCGGTCTCGAGGAGGTCAAGGAGAGGCTGAAGGAGAGCATCGAATGGCCTCTCACCAAACCCGAGATGTTCGAGCATTTCGGAATCAATCCACCTAGGGGAATTGTCCTGTTCGGAGCACCTGGGACTGGTAAGACCCTGATTGCCAAGGCGATTGCCAACGAGGCCAAGGCTAATTTCATCACCATCAAGGGTCCGGAATTAATCTCGAAGTGGGTAGGCGAGTCAGAGAAGGCCGTCCGAGAGGTCTTCAAGAAGGCCAAGCAGTCAAGTCCCTCAATTGTGTTCTTGGACGAGTTCGAGAGCATAGCGGGAATGCGCCGAACCTCCGACGGTTCTGGCTCTGATGTAATGAATCGAGTAGTTAACCAACTCCTCAGTAGCATGGATGGCGTCGAGGGCATGGAAGGCGTCATCGTGGTCGCGGCGACAAACCGTCCCGAGATGATTGACCCGGCTCTACTGCGTAGTGGCAGGTTCGAAAGGGTCCTGCACATTCCTCCTCCCGATGCCGCCTCGATCAAGCAAATCCTCAATATCCATACTGCGGAAATGCCTCTAGGGAGATTCAAACTTGATGACCTGGCTGCGAGTATGCATAATTACACTGGAGCCGACATCGAGGCGATATGCAGGGAGGCTGCACTCATCGCCATGAGGGCCGAGCGCAAGACCGTCTCGAAGAAGCACTTCCAAGAGGCAATCGGGCGTGTGCGCCCAACGGTGACCGATGAGATGATGCAGTACTATGGTCGCATGGAGTCCATGCTCACAAGCGGCCTAGAGTCGGTCCGCCGTCGCCCTGACGGGCTCTCGGGCATCGAATCGGTTTGAGGTGGAAGAATGCCGACGACCTTCGGCCGAGAGATTCTGGGGCGAGAGGTCGTCGACGAATCCGGTGATCGTCTGGGCCATATGGCCGACTTCCGACTCGACACCGACACGGGTAGCATCGTGTCCATATTGGTCTCCATCGAACCAGATATCGACCCCACTCTGCTGCCTTGGCCAACTGTCGATGGACTCATCTCCGTCCCTGTCGAAGAAATTGCCGGTATTGGTGCGAGCGTGCAGTTGGCACGTTGACCAATGATGCACGACCCGTTCACCACCACATAACGGTCTTAAGACGAAGTTCAGGCTCATTAGCCGTTCCTATGGAACGGAGGCTCTCATCGTGGCGGAACGGCAGGATATAGTGAACTTCCTGAAGACCCGCCGTGCGCGCCGCAGTGCACTCATTTTTGCCTTCTGGGCGTTGCTGCTGATTCTAGCTTCCACAGTTGCCATGACCTACATCGTCCCAGGGCAGACCCACCAGTCTGCCTATGGTGATGACTGGAACGATTTGGGTGCATTCCGGGCTGATATCAACAACATGGGAATCGAGACCACGGCTCTGGTATCAAGCCCTCTTCTACTAAGTGAGATTGACCATCCTGAGGAAGCCATATTCATCGTCTCAGGGGTGGAGCGCGATACTATTTCCCTGCCTCGTTTCACTGGGGATGAGAACATCATCGAGTTTTCGGAAGGAGAGGGCTACACAACCTCAGAGATACTAGCCATAGAGGCCTTTGTCGAGAGTGGTGGCACAGTCTTGCTGATGGATGACTTCGGATATTCCAGCAATCTCGCCGACCAGTTCGGCCTGCAGTATTCCGGCCACAGACTGTACGATGAGGGCTCGTACGCTACCGAGTTGGGTGCAGACTACATCTGGATTAACATTGGCTCTGCGTTCAACTTCACCACCAATTCAGGATCCCTCGCGACCATCCATCCCTGTCTGAAGGATCTCGATAACGACGGCGTCATCGACATCCTTGACCCGGAGCCTCTGGACCCGGCGATCTCCGCCTTCGTCTCCGAGGCCGACGCCGGTTTGTGCGCGCACAGATACTCCTCCGAGGGATGGGACTTCTCAGAGAACTATCACCTGCTGACCAACACTCCATCCGCCTTTGAGAAGGCGACTTCGTACAACCCTGTGGAAAACCGCTACGCTATCGGCAAGTCAACTCTCGACTCTTACCTCGACACCAACGACGATGGTAATTTGACAGTTGGCTTTGAGTCGCTCGGCATCCAGGGTGATGAGCAGGGCCCGTTCGCTATCTACGTCAGATACTGTGAGGATAGGCTGTGCATAGACTCCGACTCCGGAAGGGTCCACTTCGTCGCCGATGGCTCGATTCTCATCAACTCCCTGTACGATCCTGATTCGTTGGGATCCTTCGCTGCAGGAGGCGGCTCGACCCAGTCCATCTCCATCCCCGACACGGACAATCGCAAGTGGGCCCTCGACATCATTGCCGAATCTCTGCTGGTCAACCCCAACTCCACCGAGGCCAGTTCAAACGCCATAGTCATCTTTGACGAGAGTCGGCACCAGCAGCCCACCTTGTTTGGAGACACCTACAACCTGCTCTATTACCTGCTAATCTACTTCACCAACGACTGGATGGCCATGCTGCTGTTGTTCTTGACGCTGTTCATAGTCCTCGAGGCAGTCCTTATTCGCAAGGAAGATCCTGAGGACTGGCGCCACGTCTTCCGCATCATCTACTATGGCTTCGGAGACGCCAGACGCTACGAGTACTACCAACGCCCCGAAAAAATTCGACAGGTCCTGCTTTCGCGTATCCGCAACCTCAACACGTTATCGCGAGAGGAATTTGACGCACTCCCTGCAGTAGAACTGCAGCGCATGATTGAAGATCCTATACTCGTGAACTTCATCTTCGAGGACAGACGGTACAAGGCTGATGAGTTGGTTGGCATAATTAAACGAATCAAAGAGTGGGGCAGAACTGATTCGGAGGCGGAGGCATAGGTATGTGGACACGTAAGGCATCCCTGATGGTGACCAGTGGCATCAGCCTGATTCTAATCGGGATGATGATATCTAACTTCCAGTTGATGATTGTCGGCCTGACATTCATCTCGTTCCTCGCTATTAATGGGTGGGTCTCGGGGCACTCCGAGCTCGAAGTCACCCGGACCATCAATGGTACCCAGACCAA
Organism: Marine Group II euryarchaeote MED-G34; assembly: GCA_002457605.1. Classification (GTDB taxonomy): domain Archaea; phylum Thermoplasmatota; class Poseidoniia; order Poseidoniales; family Thalassarchaeaceae; genus Thalassarchaeum. Next base: position 8,112 of record NTJT01000029.1, read on the forward strand.
TGCCATCAATGTCTACAAGGGCGATGACGTGGTGGTCGAACTAACAGTCACAAACAACTCCTATCGCAGGACTCAGCAGCTTGAGGTCTTCGACAACGTGCCGCACGAGATGAAAATGCGTACGGGTATCAACCAGATGCGCATGAACCTCGGGCCCGGCCAAACTACACGCGTCAAGTACCGTGTCCGTTGCCCACTGCGCGGGCACTACACAATCGGTCCGATATCAGTACGATACCGCAATGCGTTCAACCTCTATGTCAATGACTCTCAGATTGAGGACCGGACTGATGTGACCGTATTCCCTCAGGTCAGAGAGATTGAGGAGGCGCTACTACGCTCTGATGTGCCCAAGATGTACACTGGGGCGACCACTCTCAAGACTCCTGGGCAGGGCATGGAGTTCTACTCCCTACGTGAGTATCTGCCAGGCGACGCCTTCCGTTCAATCAATTGGAAGGCGTACGCCAAAACCGGTGAGCTGATGGTCAACGAAAAGACCAGGGACGCAGTCACAGACGTCTTCATCTTCCTAGATACAAGGGATGTCTCGAGAATTGGGACCGTTCTCAAGAACCCACTCGAGATGGGAACCGTCGCAGCCGCTTCAGTCTCGACCTATTTCATCCGACGGCGTGACTCGGTAGCCCTAGTGACTTACGGGGAGAAGATGGAGTACCTGCCGCCGGAGACTGGAGACAAGCAGGACTACAAGGTTCTGAGTAGGCTAGCAGCGGTCGAGGCCAAGGGCTCTATGCCGCTACAGGCGGTAACCAATGCTATGTCTGCGAGGATGAGCAGGGGCTCGCCCGTATTCATCATCAGTAGTCTTGAGGGAGATGGCACAACTCTACCTGCGATACGCCACCTCGCGGGCAAGGGCCACGAGGTCATCGTACTCTCTCCAAGCAGCATCGACCTCGAAAGGCTAGTCAGTCGCATACCTAGGATGTCCTACGAGGTCCTCAAACTGGAGAGGCAAAACAGGCTCACAGCGATTTCCGGTTACGGTGCGAAGGTGATTGACTGGATGCCTGATGTCGAACTCTCGCAGGCCCTGCTACAGGTGAGATCGGTTTAGGAGGCTGAGTTATGGCAATGGAAACAGTTCCCGAATCACAGACTCTACACATACCCAAGCTACGCAGGCGCTGGCAGGTCCTAGTCCTGCAACTAATCTCAACCGCCTCACTGCTGCTTGTGATGAAGCGGATGAACGGCGTCTTCGGCTCATGCACCGACCAGTTCATCGCGGACTCAGGAGGGCCGGAATCGACCTATTGGTGTCCAGCCTACGAGCACACTAGGGGTTTGAGGTACTGGACTGACTCCGACTCCATCGACCTATTCCTGCCAGACTTCGTTCATGGACTCGTCGATTTGTCCGGAAACACCCTGTCAGGGGATGCCACCTTCGTCGCGCCGGTAATGCTCTGCGTGGCCATCACGGCAACATGGGTCTATATTCTGCATCAGAGCGAGAAAATCCAGATGTGGATAAACAGACTGATTTCCTTTGGTTTTGTAGGTTGGATGGTACTACCATTCTTGCTCTCATGGATTTACGCCATGGTGGTTTCAGGGCCTCACCTTCCATTCGGTCAAGAGAACCCAGCCTACAACCACATCGACCATCTCTGGGATCCGTTCATGTTTATCTTTGAGATGATATTCCTCGGCATTGTCTTCGCCCCTATTCTGGCCGGTCTTATGGGAATATGGGGACTCTCTAAGAGGATGATTACCTGGTCTGTTGGCTACTTCCTGATGGTTGTCGGGATTCACGCCATGCTGACCTTTGAGGGCATCACCGACGCAGTCGATGTCGGACTACAGCCGCTGCCCGCCCAAATTGGTGATGCCACCTTGTATGGTGGGTTGGTATCGCCATTGTCTCTGACGCTGATATCGATAGCAATTCTGATTATCGTCTTCATGGAGTCAGGACTCGCGGTAATCAGTCACTTGGAGTACGCCGCGATGTTGCCTGAGGAAGCTAAGAGGAATCCCGAGTACGTCACCCAATTCAGGAATGTGATGAACTCGCACATTGTCCACATGGTTAGCATCACTGCGGTAGTCGCTCTTACCACTGCGATTGCGCTCGAGTTCGACGACTTCTTGATTTCCCTAGTTGGCCTGCTTGAAGGCTCTCAGTGGTCCGGTCAGGTGCGCGAATCACTTGAGCTCCAACTGACCTACGGCAAAGTCATCTCGGCCGGCTTATTCCTTCTGGTGGTCGCCGGCATGCGCTTCGTATTACCATGGCAACGAGTCACTGGCATAATCGAGACCGGGATGAGTAGGATTCGTTCAACCGATTGAGGAAGAGCTCGGGTCGGGCTTTATCTCACTACAAATTACAGTTCAGGCCCGATGAGTGGGTTCAAGCCAAACTGCATCGAGCATCGAGCATGGTGGAGGCACTCGCAGTCGAGAGCTGCAGTCGCTGTAACTCTCCTTCTGTCATTCATCAGGCCTACAGTGGCCAACACCTCTGCGGCCAACACCTGTCTGCCTCAATTCGCAAACGCACTTCCAAGGAGCTCAGACAGCAGCTCAGGCTACCTAAGGACGCAAGGCACGAGGACGGCTCACTGTATCGAATACTTGTGGCCATCTCAGGAGGTAAGGACTCCGCAGTCTTGCTTACTATGATGCATGACATAATCGGCCCTCGTCGCGATGTCGAGTTAATCTCCGGCTGCATAGATGAGGGCATCGATGGTTACCGTGCACCCTCGCTCGAGTGCGCGAGGCAACTGGCCGAGAGCCTGGATGTAAGATTTGAGACTCTAAGTTACGAGGAGATGGGCTACGAGCGCATGGATGAGGTCGTAACGAGGATGCCGGCGATTGGAGAGAACCACGATGAGGCTAATGGAATGATGCCGTGTTCATACTGCGGCGTGTTCCGCCGTCAGGGGCTGAACGCACTGGCGCAAAAGGTCAACGCAGACGTCATGGCCCTCGGCCACAACCTCGATGACATGGCCCAATCCATACTGATGAACCTGCAGAAGGGCGAGATTGACCGCTCGGTCAGACTGGCTCCACACACTGAGAATCCGATAGATGGAATTGCACCTAGAATAGTTCCTCTACGATGGATTCCAGAGCAGGAGATCCACGCTCATGCGATATGTCAGAGTTTGCCTATGTATCATGGTGACTGCCCACATGCTCCTGGGGCAATGCGTCAACTGAGTCGTGGAATCGTAGCCGATATGGAATCGATAACTCCTGGTGCTCGACACGGCCTACTACACTCTCTCGATG